>NZ_JBJJTG010000003.1:0-507180 GCF_046054285.1 Enterobacter sp. DN | reverse complement strand
ATCTTTAACGGAATAACGCTTGCGTACTACGACCGAAAAACCCAGAGTGTGCTCCGGATAGACTGAAAAGTGTTACCTATGTTCCCGGTCTGATCTGTCACCTATGTATCCGGTCATACAGTAGCGCCACCGGGCAAGTCTTACTCGACGAAAATATGCGGGTAGAAACGCGACAGATCCTGCGTAATCAGCGCGCGATCTTCGCGAATGCCAATCCCGGCAGGCTGATCGTTAATAAGCCAGCTGCCGATCAACGTATAGCTGTCGCCAAACTTCGGCAGTTGATAAAACGCCTGGACGATCATCCCTTCTTCACCGTACGGCCCTTCAACCGCTTCCAGCGTTTTACCGTTTTCGATAATCGAGACGTTTGCCCCTTCACGGGAGAAGATTGGCTTAACGACGTATTTCTCCATCGGTGGGAAATCATCTTCAGCAAAGTAAGCAGGCAGCAGGTTCGGGTGATTCGGGAACATCTCCCACAGCATCGGCAGCAGGGCTTTATTGGAGATAATGCTCTTCCAGGCCGGTTCCAGCCAGCGCACGCCGGCGTCTTCCAGTTTGGTAGAGAACATTTCCCGCAGCATGTATTCCCACGGATAGAGCTTGAACAGGTTGCTGATGACCTGATCCTGCATGTCCGTAAACTGACCTTTTTCACCTAAACCGATATCTTCGATATAGAGGAATTCCGTCGCCACTTCCGCTTCGGCTGCGCAGTCCTGCAAATACTGAACCGTACCGCGATCTTCTTCGGTATCGCGGCAGCAGGCGAGGTGCAACAGGTTGAAACCGTGCTGTTCACGCAGTTCGACGAAACGCTCAATCAGCTTTTCCTGAAGGCTGTTGAACTGGTCGCTGCCTTCGGGCAAGTTTCCGGCATTCGCCTGATCTTCCAGCCAGATCCACTGGAAGAACGCGGCTTCGTACAGAGAGGTTGGTGTATCCGCGTTGTTTTCTAAAAGCTTCGGTTCACCCACGCCATCCCATGCCAGATCGAGGCGAGAGTAGAGCGAAGGCTGGTTCGTTTTCCAGGACTGACGAACAAAACTCCAGGTGTGCTTCGGAATGCGGAATTTGGTCATCAGCTCATCGCTGTCGATGACTTTTTCTACTACCTTCAGGCACATCTGGTGCAGCTCTGCGGTTACCTCTTCAAGCTTTTCGACCTGAGCGAGCGTGAGCTTATAGTAAGCATCTTCACACCAGTACGGCTCGCCGTACATGGTGTGAAAGTTGAAACCGTATTCGGTGGCTTTTTCGCGCCAGTCCGGGCGCTCAACAATACTGACTCGTTCCATGATCAGCCGCCCATTGAGCGAGTTGAGGAGCCGGTCGCACTACGCTGCATGGTGGTTTGTTTGGCAACAGACTCACCAAAGCCGCCACGGGTAATGGTGCTGGTGGTGGCTGGTTTCGGCGCCATTGCGGTTTTCGGTACGGTCATCGTACGGCCTGGCGTTGCAGCACCGTAACCCTTGCCGGTGGCATCGGTGTATTTACCGTAGGCCGGGCTGTTCGGGTTTTTGGAGCTAAACAGCGGCTGCTGCTGGTAGCCCGCACCGCCGCTCATCAAACGGCCCATCATATAACCCGCCATCAGCGGCATCCAGAAGCTGCCGCTGGACTGTGCCTGCGCCTGGTTTTCCGGTGCCATACCCGCCTGAGCAGGTGCCTGCTGGCACTGGCCTTCACCGAATTCGGCTACACAGTCTTCGCGAGAGGCATATTTCGGCGCGGTACGTTCCGCTTCTTTGAGGGCGTTGTTATAGGCCGTCGTACACTCAGCGGCTTTACCGGTTGCGCTCGCGCAGTCGTCGGCGTTTTGATACAGCGAAACCGTTTCGTCGTTTTGCTCACAGCCTGCCAGCATAAAGACGGCGGTGACCGCCAGCGCGACAGGTGTCAGGTGGCGTGCGTTCCAGCTTTTGCGGAACGACGCGTGATTCATCGTTTTTGTCCGTTTCATATTTGTCTTCCAGGACCCAGTGGTAATAACGCTCAGGATAGAGGATGAGTGGTTGAAAATGAAGCGAAGAGGGGCGAAATGCGGGGGATCTTTACGTTGGCTTACGTTCAGGTGTGATTTTGCGCCGGGTGGCGCTGTGCTTACCCGGCCTACGGTTAAGTAGGCCCGATAAGCTCAGCGCCATCGGGCAAGGCTTAATGACGGAACGGATTCGTACCGCTGCTGGCAGGTGCGGTGCTACGCGCTGCCGCTGGCTGCGCAAGCGGGGCGCTGCTGTTAGGGGTTAAATTATCAACGGCGGCATCCTGCTGTGGATTTTCCGGCGCGACGCTGTCAGGCGACGTAGGGACCGGTTTGCCCAGCGTGCTGTTCAGCATTTGCAGATCCTGCTCGTTCAGCGTACCCAGCGCCTGCTTGATGTTCAGCTGGTTAATCAGATACTGATAACGTGCGCTGGAGAGCTGCTGTTTCGCGTTATACAGCGTGGTCGTTGCGTCTAACACGTCCACGATGGTACGCGTACCTACGGAGTAACCCGCTTCGTTCGCATCCAGTGAGCTCTGGGCAGAGACGACGGCCTGTTTATAGGCGTTGATGCTGCTGATAGAGGCATTTACGTTGTTGTAGGAAGAACGCACGGTCTGCACCACGTTGCGGTGTGCGCTTTCCAGCTGCTCGCTGGCACCCACAAAGTTGTACTGCGCCTGTTTAACCTGAGAGTTAACCATCCCGCCCTGGTACAGCGGCAGAGAGAAGCTCAGACCCACTTTGTTCTGGCCAACGTTGCTGTCGTCATAGGCCTGAGAGGTCGTTTTAGACCCGCTGTAGCTGGTGTCCGATACGCCGGTAGAGGCGCTCAGGCTCAGAGTTGGCAGGTGACCATCCTGTGCAAGACGGATCTGCTCGCGCGCCAGATCCTGGCTCAGGCGTGCCTGCAACAAGGTCAGGTTGCGGTTTTCCGCTTCTTTCAGCAGGGCGTTAACCGCCTGCGGTTTGTCCGTTTTGAAACTGTCCACGTTCAGAGAGGCCAGCTCAGGATAGTAGTTACCGGTGACCTGACGCAGTGCTTCCAGGGCGTTGTCGAGGTTGTTACGTGCGGTCACTTCGTTAGCCAGTACGGTATCGTACTGTGAACGGGCGTTCTGCACGTCAGTAATGGCGACCAGGCCCACGTTAAAACGCTGGGTGGTTTGATCTAACTGACGGTAAACCGCCTGTTTCTGCGCTTCGGTGTAGGAGAGGGCGTCAATCGCGCTCAGAACCTGGAAATAGGCGGTCGCGGTATTCAGGATCAGCGTCTGCTGATCGGTTTGATAGGTGACATCCTGAATGCCGGCGCTCTTTTCCTGCAAGCTCAGTTCCCGCCATTTGGACATGTCGAACAGGGTTTGTGTAAGCTGTAAAGAGGCGCTGGTGGCATTCGAATCGATGCCATTGTTATCGCGAAAACCGTTAGTGTAGGTATAATCTGCACCTAAGCCTAACTGCGGCAGCAGTGGACTACGTGCTTCGTTAATCTTTTCAAACGCAGCATCACGATCGGCCGCTGATTTACGTAAATCAGGGTTGCCCAGACGTGCCTGCTGGTAGACCTGTAACAGGTTTTCTGCCTGGCTCATTGCACTGAAGCCCGTCAGGCTCAGGCCGATAAGGATGGGGAGCAATTTCTTCATTTGCATTCCTTGTTGTGAAGCAGTATTAGCGCTGATCTAATTAAAAATAATTGCCGATTCTAACAGAATCATCCACACCAAAAGGTTGGCGTAACGTGCCATCTGGCGGTAATTTGCTCCAATCTACCATATAGCCATACAAACGGCAGCCAAACAGCCTTGAAATTCACAATTTCATCACCATTGCTACCAGGACTCGACCGATGCAAAAACCAGAAAACGTGCCTGTCACCTTCGCCAAAAACGATGTAGAAATTATTGCACGAGAAACGCTTTATAGCGGTTTTTTTTCAATGGAACTTTACCGTTTCAGGCATCGTCTGTTTAACGGTGAGATGAGCGGTGAAATCAAACGCGAAATTTTTGAGCGCGGGCATGCGGCTGTGTTGCTACCCTATGACCCAGTGCGTGATGAAGTGGTGCTGGTCGAACAGGTGCGTATTGCGGCTTATGATACCAGCGATACGCCGTGGTTGCTGGAGATGGTGGCCGGGATGATCGAAGAAGGTGAGTCGGTCGAAGACGTCGCTCGCCGTGAGGCGCTGGAAGAGGCGGGCCTGGCGATCGGCCGGACGAAACCGGTGTTGAGCTACCTGGCAAGCCCGGGTGGGACAACGGAACGTTCATCTATTATGGTGGGCGAAGTGGACGCCAAGACAGCGGAAGGGATCCACGGTCTGGCAGATGAAAACGAAGATATTCGGGTTCATGTGGTGAGTCGGGAGCAGGCTTACCAGTGGGTAGAAGAGGGGAAAATCGACAACGCAGCGTCTGTCATCGCCCTGCAATGGCTACAGCTGCATTATCAGACATTACGACACGAGTGGAAAAAATGAAGCGTTATACACCTGACTTCCCAGAAATGATGCGCCTGTGCGAAACCAATTTCGCCCAGCTGCGCCGCCTGCTGCCGCGAAACGACGCGCCCGGCGAAACGGTGAGCTATCAGGTGAGCAACGCGCAGTATCGGTTAACGATAACAGAATCAACGCGCTACACTACGCTGGTGGAGATTGAGCAAACGGCGCCGAGCATCAGCTACTGGAGCCTGCCGTCGATGACGGTACGTCTTTATCATGACGCGATGGTCGCTGAAGTGTGTTCAAGCCAGCAGATCTTTCGCTTTAAAGCGCGGTATGATTACCCGAATAAAAAGTTGCATCAACGCGACGAAAAGCATCAAATTAACCAGTTTTTAGCCGACTGGCTAAGATATTGTTTAGCACATGGAGCAATGGCGATTCCGGTTTGTTAGCGTCATAAACCTACCTAAGGACACCATTTGGAAAGCCTGTTGAACCTGACTGTTGCTGGTGGGGCGCCAGTCAGGATATTACAAATCACCGACACCCACCTTTTTGCCGAAAAGCATGAGACGCTTCTGGGCGTGAACACCTGGGAGAGTTATCAGGCGGTTCTTGACGCGATCCATGCTGAAAAGCGGCCATGCGATCTGATCGTCGCGACGGGCGATCTGGCGCAGGATCAATCCTCCGCAGCCTATCAGCATTTTGCTGAAGGGATTGCGAGCTTTAGCGTGCCTTGCGTCTGGCTACCGGGCAATCACGATTTTCAACCCGCTATGTACAGTTCGCTTCAGGATGCGGGGATTTCACCGGCAAAATGTGTCTTTGCGGGGGACCAGTGGCAAATTCTGCTCCTCGACAGTCAGGTGTTTGGCGTTCCGCACGGTGAGTTGAGCGACTATCAGCTTGACTGGCTGGAGACAAAACTGGCCGCCGAACCGAATCGCAATACGCTGCTGTTGCTGCATCATCACCCGCTGCCGGCGGGCTGTAGCTGGCTCGATCAGCACAGCTTACGCAACTCTGCGGCGCTGGACGGCGTACTGGCGAAATTTCCGCGCGTGAAAAATTTGCTGTGCGGGCACATTCACCAGGAACAGGATCTCGACTGGAATGGTCGCCGCCTGCTCGCGACGCCCTCTACCTGCGTGCAGTTTAAGCCGCACTGCGCCAACTTTACGCTGGATACCATCGCACCGGGCTGGCGCTGGCTGGAGCTGCATGCCGATGGCTCGCTGACCACCGAAGTTTGCCGTCTGACCGGGGCTCAATTCCGCCCGGATACCGCTTCGGAAGGCTATTGATGTCGACGCTTCTCTATCTGCATGGGTTTAACAGCTCACCGCGATCGGCGAAAGCGACGCAGCTTCGCCAGTGGCTAAGCGCGAATCATCCCCACGTGGAGATGATTATTCCGCAGTTGCCCCCTTATCCAGCGGATGCGGCAGAGATGCTGGAATCGATCGTGCTTGAACACGGCGGCGAATCGTTTGGCGTTGTCGGGTCGTCGCTCGGCGGCTACTACGCCACCTGGCTGTCGCAGTGCTTTATGTTACCCGCTGTCGTCGTCAACCCGGCGGTCCGGCCATTTGAGCTGTTAAGGGACTTTCTTGGCGAAAACGAGAACCCCTACACCGGCCAACAATATGTGCTAGAGTCACGCCATATTTACGATCTCAAAGTTATGCAGGTCGACCCGCTTGAAGCGCCCGATCTTATCTGGCTGCTGCAACAGACGGGAGATGAAGTGCTGGATTACCGCCAGGCAGTGGCGTATTACGCATCCTGCCGCCAGACTGTAGAAGAGGGCGGTAACCATGCTTTCACGGGCTTTGAAGATCATTTCACCCAGATTGTCGATTTTCTTGGACTGCACAGCCACTGACAATCAATGCGAATTGCTAGCTTAAATCATGACGCAAACCTATAACGCTGATGCCATTGAGGTACTCACCGGGCTTGAGCCGGTTCGCCGCCGCCCGGGGATGTACACCGATACGACGCGCCCAAACCACCTGGGCCAGGAAGTAATTGATAACAGTGTGGACGAAGCGCTGGCAGGCCATGCCAGACGCGTGGACGTTATCCTGCACGCCGATCAGTCGCTGGAAGTTATCGACGACGGCCGCGGCATGCCGGTAGATATCCACCCGGAAGAGGGTGTTCCAGCCGTTGAGCTGATCCTCTGTCGTCTGCACGCGGGCGGTAAGTTCTCCAACAAAAACTACCAGTTCTCCGGCGGCTTGCACGGCGTGGGGATCTCCGTGGTTAACGCCCTGTCAAAGCGCGTGGAAGTGAACGTTCGTCGCGATGGCCAGGTGTATAACATCGCGTTTGAAAACGGCGAAAAAGTGCAGGATTTGCAGGTCGTCGGGACGTGCGGTAAACGCAACACCGGCACCAGCGTCCATTTCTGGCCTGACGAAAGCTTCTTCGACAGCCCACGCTTTTCCGTTTCTCGCCTGACGCACCTGCTGAAAGCCAAAGCGGTGCTGTGCCCGGGCGTGGAAATCACCTTTAAAGATCACGTAAACAACACCGAACAGAGCTGGCGCTACGAAAAGGGTCTGAACGACTACCTGTGCGAAGCGGTTAACGGCCTGCCGACCCTGCCGGAAAAACCGTTCGTCGGGAATTTCGAAGGTGACACCGAAGCGGTGGACTGGGCGCTGCTGTGGCTGCCGGAAGGCGGTGAGCTGCTGACGGAAAGCTACGTCAACCTGATCCCAACGCTGCTCGGCGGGACGCACGTCAACGGCCTGCGTCAGGGGCTGCTGGATGCGATGCGCGAGTTCTGCGAATACCGCAACATTCTGCCGCGCGGCGTGAAGCTTTCCGCAGAAGATATCTGGGACCGCTGCGCCTACGTGCTCTCCGTGAAGATGCAGGATCCGCAGTTTGCCGGTCAGACTAAAGAGCGCCTGTCGTCACGCCAGTGTGCGGCGTTCGTCTCCGGCGTGGTGAAAGATGCGTTTACCCTGTGGCTGAACCAGAACGTTCAGGCCGCAGAAATGCTGGCTGAAATGGCCATCTCCAGCGCCCAGCGTCGCCTGCGCGCGGCGAAGAAAGTGGTGCGTAAAAAGCTGACCAGCGGCCCCGCGCTGCCGGGCAAGCTGGCGGACTGTACCGCCCAGGATCTCAACCGCACCGAGCTGTTCCTGGTGGAAGGGGACTCGGCAGGCGGATCGGCCAAGCAGGCGCGCGATCGTGAATATCAGGCGATCATGCCGCTCAAGGGTAAGATCCTCAACACCTGGGAGGTCTCGTCTGATGAAGTGCTGGCCTCGCAGGAAGTACACGACATCTCCGTGGCGATCGGCATCGATCCGGACAGCGACGATCTGAGCCAGCTGCGCTACGGCAAGATCTGTATCCTCGCGGATGCGGACTCCGATGGTCTGCACATCGCCACGCTGCTCTGTGCGCTGTTCGTGAAGCACTTCCGCACGCTGGTGAAAAACGGTCACGTCCACGTGGCGCTGCCGCCGCTGTACCGTATCGACCTTGGCAAAGAAGTCTACTATGCGCTGACGGAAGAAGAGAAAGCGGGCGTGCTGGAGCAGCTCAAACGCAAGAAGGGCAAACCGAACGTTCAGCGCTTTAAAGGGCTGGGCGAGATGAACCCGATGCAGCTGCGTGAAACCACCCTGGATCCGAACACCCGCCGTCTGGTGCAGCTGACCATCAGCGATGAAGACGAACAGCAAACCAACGCCGTGATGGATATGCTGCTGGCCAAGAAACGTTCTGAAGACCGACGTAACTGGCTCCAGGAGAAAGGCGATATGGCGGATATTGAGGCCTGATGTCCCCTCACCCTAACCCTCTCCCACAGGGAGGGGGTTAGGATCGTAGGCCCGGTAAGCGTTAGCGCCACCGGGCTTTTTTACGTCAAAACTCCATCTTCACCGTAAACTGCACTTCACGCGGGTCGCCAATCTGGTTGCCCAGGTTGTTGGTCGCAATCGACGACGTGTAGTAGGTCTTATCGAACAGATTCTTCACGTTCACCTGTAGCGTCACCGGATATTGCAGCTTCATTTTGTACGCCGCAAATGCATCCGCCACGAAATAGCCCGGCAGATAATAATCCGCACCGTTAGTCGCTGAGCGGCGGCTTACGCCGTGCCCGCCGCCGCCAATTGTCAGCGTATTCCCGGCAAACGCATTGTGAATATCGTACGTCAGGAACAGGGAGCCGGTATGGCGCGGTACGTTCGGCAGCGGTTTGCCCGCGTAGTCCGGGTCTTCCAGCACCTTCGCATCGGTATAGCCGTAGCTGGCGATAATGTTGGTGTTCTCGGTCAGCGATCCGGCGAGATCCACTTCGACACCCTGCGAGCGCACGCGGCCCGCGGTTTTGGCGACGGTTTCATCACCGACGCTCTCGGTGTACAGCACGTTGCGCTTGTGGATATCAAACAGCGCGATGTTGGCGGTAATGCCGTCGAACAGGTCGAATTTAGCGCCTATTTCATACGCGTTCGACGTTTCCGGCGGCAGGTCGCCGATGTAGCTCGCAATGGACGACTGCGGCATAAACGTCTGGGAATAGTTGGCAAACAGGGAGACTGCCGGCGTGAGCTTGTATACCAGGCCCAGTTTCGGCGTCCACTGGTCGTCGCGGCTGTCGGTGTTGACGTTAAACGGACGGCCTTTGCCCGCGTACTGGGTGTAATACTGGTAGCGCAGTCCGGCAACGGCGATCCATTTATCGGTCAGGTACAGCGCGTCCTGCGCGTAGGCGGAGTAGCTCTCCTGCTTGATGGTTTGATCGCTGTCGGCTGCCGAGACGGTGGTGCACTTGCCGAGGCTGCCGTAGCTCGGGTTGTAAATATTGAAATCCTTAACGTTCTTACAACGGATCATGTCCGTGCGCAGCAGATCGTAATTTTCATACGACACGCCGGTCAGTATCTCATTGTAAAAGCCCGCGATGTCCACGTTCCCCTGCAAATCTGCCCGCGTTGTGTGCATACGCTGGGTCGAACCCTGGGTCGCATCCACGCGGCGGGTCAGGTTGCCGGTTTTTGAATCGTAGGCCATCACGCGAGCCTGGTTATCGCTGTACTTATCCTGGCTGTAGCTGTAGTCGAACTTCGCGGTCCACTGGCTGTTGAGCCGATACTCCGCGTTAAGCTGAGCGAGGTCGGACTGACCGTCGGTCACGTTAAATGGCTCATCAAAGCGGGTTTTGCGATCGACGTCGACGGCCTTTTTGGTGTTGAGATCGAAGATCGTTCCGCGATCGAACGGCGTTTTATAGTCGCGATGCGAATAGAGCACGGTCACGGTGGCATCATCGCCGAACCAGGTCAAAGACGGGGCGATAAAGGTGCTGCGTTCGGTGCCGAAATTACGCCAGTAATCCTCGTCCTGATACTCCCCCGTCAGGCGATAGGCCAGACGCGTACCTTCAATTGGACCGGTGACGTCAAACTGTCCGCTACCGCCGCCAAAGCTGGTTGATGTGGCAGAAATCGAGCCGCCGAAGGTTTTCTCCGGGCGTTTGGTCACCACGTTAATCAGGCCGCCGGGGTCGAGAATACCGTAAAGGGTCGAGGCCGGGCCTTTTAGCACCTCCACGCGCTCGGTTGCGGCATTGAAGCTGCGCGGCAGCACGGTGCGCAGGCCGTTGGTCATGATCGAGCCATCGCGGTTTGCGCCGAAGCCACGGCGCACGAAGGCATCCTGCGTGCCACCCAGGGTGTTGGTCTGCACCACGTTGCTGACGTTATACAGCGCCTCGTCTAGCGTGGTCGCGTTTTGGTCTTCCAGCACTTTATCGCTGACGGTATTGACCACCTGCGGGATGTCCAGCATCGGCATGTTGGTCAGCGTGGCGGTGGAGGTGTTCAGGGGCTGATAGCCGCTGGTGGCGTCGGTGGAAGCGTAAGGATCGGCAGTGACGGTAAGCGTCTCACCGTCTTTTGCTGCTGCGTGCACCAGAGGCGCCATGAACAGGAGTGAAAAGAGCGCGCGCCCTTTTACCCCGGCGAATGAAGGTGTGAACTTAGCCATTACATCTGTTTTCCCAAAATATCCTGCGATGAAATGCTCGCGGAAGAATGTGTGAGTCATTGCCCTTACGCTCTGTCCGTTAGCCTCTACGGCATCGGACTTGTAATTGAGAATCATTCAAGCATGAGGGCATGTAGTAGTAAATGGAATAAATAAAAATTTCGCTACAGAGGTTTCTCTCTGACTAATACGCATCTTTTTCTGGTTTAAGATATTGAAAATAATTAATAAAAATGAATTTTAGTTTGTGTGGTGATGCTCAATTATCCCTGGGGTTTACAGGGTGTATCTTCGCTTGACTACTACATGGAGCGGCGGCAAACTCACAAAAGAGAATGAGTTTTATTTTTATTTGTTGGTTTTTTTTCTTACGTTGGCGTTCACGTGGCTCACTACATCAAAAAGCCGGGACTGGTTCTTGAGAACCTCTCCGCGGGTTACCAGAAAAAAATCATCGTTGATGATATCTCCCTTGCGATCCCCCAGCAGAAAATGACTGTTCTGGTGGGCGCAAACGGCTGCGGAAAATCGACGCTGTTAAGTACCCTCGCACGGCTGCTTCAGCCGCTCGGCGGCAGCGCGGTGCTGGACGGCAAAGCCATCCACTCGCAGCCAACCAAAGCGGTCGCCCGCCAGCTCGGGATCCTGCCGCAGTCTCCGCTGCTTCCAGAAGGGTTAACCGTATTTGAGCTGGTCTCGCGCGGACGTTTCCCCTGGCAGAACGTGATGCGCCAGTGGAGCGAGGAAGACGAGCGGGCCGTGGAAGAGGCGTTACGCCTGACCGGAACGGCAGAGTTTGCCCATCATCTGGTTGAAAGCCTGTCCGGCGGCCAGCGCCAGCGCTGCTGGATCGCTATGGTGCTGGCGCAGCAAACGCCCTATATCCTGCTGGATGAACCCACGACGTACCTCGATCTTCGCTACCAGGTGGAGATCCTCGAACTGCTGCACACGCTGACGCGCCGGCACGGGCGCACCGTGGTGGTGGTTCTGCACGATCTCAACTTCGCCGTGAATTACGGTGATTCGCTGGTCTTTTTACGTCAGGGAAAGGTTGAGGGGGTACTGCATGAGGGCGACGCCTGCACGCCGGAGCTGATCAAAGCGGTGTTTGACGTCGACGTGCATATGTCGGTTAACCCGCTGACCGGCAAGCCGTTCTTTATGCCGTTCCGTCAGGCTGACGACAAACCATGATGCGCACATCTGTGGCCTTTATTCTCTTTACGCTGCTGCTTCTGGCAGGCGCGATTGCGCACCTGAGCATCGGGGCGCGCGTTATCGCCCCCCGGACGGTAGTAGACGCATTTTTCCACTTCGACCCGCGCAATTTTGAGCATAGCGTGATCGTCAGGCTGCGCTTGATGCGGCTGTGCGCCGCCCTGGTGGCGGGCGCGGCGCTCGGCATCGCGGGCGTGCTGCTGCAATCAGTGATCCGCAACCCGCTCGGCGAGCCGCATATCCTGGGGCTGAATGCAGGGGCGGCGCTGGCGGTGGTGCTGACGAGTGCCCTCGGGCTGTCGCTGCCGTTTGGCCGCCCTCTGATAGCCGCAGCTGGCGCCGCCGCGCTCTTTTTGCTGGTGCTAACGTTCTCCTCATCCGGGCGTACCGGTCTCACGCCGATGAAGGTCACGCTGTGCGGCGTGGCAATGTCGGCATTTGCCTCAT
Organism: Enterobacter sp. DN; assembly: GCF_046054285.1. Classification (NCBI taxonomy): domain Bacteria; kingdom Pseudomonadati; phylum Pseudomonadota; class Gammaproteobacteria; order Enterobacterales; family Enterobacteriaceae; genus Enterobacter; species Enterobacter sp. DN. The sequence continues at coordinate 495,043 of NZ_JBJJTG010000003.1, read as the reverse complement.
CGATAACCGCCACGGTGTTGATTCTGGATGAACAGACGCTGCTGGCCATGCGGACCTGGCTTGCGGGGGATGTGGCGGGAGTCATCGGCGAGACGATCGCTAGCGCCGCGGGGGCCGCTGCCGTGGGTTTTGCGCTGGCGCTCTGGCTGTCGCCGTCGCTGAACATGCTGGCGCTGGGCGAGAGAATGGCGCAGGGGCTTGGCGTGTCGCTGCTGAAAACGCGCCTGCTCGCGCTGCTGGCCATCGCCCTGCTGTGCGGCGCGGCGGTTTCAGTTGCCGGACCGATCGGGTTTATCGGACTCGTGGTGCCGCAGCTGATTCGCCGTCTGGTATCGGTGGACCTGCGCGTGATGGTGCCGCTTTCAGCCCTCTGCGGGGCGCTGGTTCTGCTGATGGCGGATATCGCCGCCCGTACGCTGTTTACGCCGTATGAGCTGGCAACCGGCGTGATGACTGCGCTAGTCGGCGCGCCGGTCTTTATCCTTATGGCGTCAAGGATGTTCAAATGAACCGGGCTGGATTGAGGGCAGTACGATTTTTCTCCTTCTCGGCGCTGGTTCGCCCGAGGGCGCTGCTGTATCTGGCCGTATTATCGCTTGCCGCTCTCCTGCTGCTAAGTTTTGGCCTGACGCACGGTTCGCTGCCCATTCCTGCTTCCGCCATCGGACGTGCGCTGTTTTATCCTGAACGTCTGACGGCGGATGCGCATTACATTGTGATGGATATCCGCCTGCCGCGCCTGCTGATGGCGGTGCTGTGCGGCGCGATGCTCGGCATGGCGGGGGCGGCCATGCAGTCCATTACCCGCAACGGCCTTGCTGACCCCGGTCTTATCGGCGTGAAAGAGGGCTGTAGCGCGGCGGTGCTGCTGCTGATTTTTCAGTTTCCGGGATTGGGGCCGTACTGGCGTCCACTTATCGGCATGGCCGGTGGGTTGCTGACCGCGCTGCTGGTAGTGGCGCTGGCGCGTGATATCTCGCGCCCGCGATTCATCCTGATCGGCATCGGCGTGTCATGGGCGTTTGCCGCCGCGATGGGGGTCTTTATGACGACCGCCGACGTGCGCGACGTCCAGACGGCGATGCTGTGGCTGGCGGGGAGCCTGCATGCGGCAAGCTGGACGCTGGTCAGCATCGCTGCTGCCTGGACGGTGCCGGCGTTTGCGCTGCTGCTCTTTACCGCACGCGCCGCAGACGTAGCCTTGCTCGGCAACCACACTGCGACGGGGCTGGGCGTGCGGACTTCACGCCTCGCTCTGCTGCGCGTGTTTGCCCCCGTGGTGCTCACCGCGGCCTGCGTCTCCTGCGTGGGGAGTATCGGCTTTGTCGGGCTGATTGCTCCGCACATGGCGCGCCTGCTGCTGCGCGGAGGGCAAACGGCACTGCTGACGGGAAGTGCCGTACTGGGCGCGCTGCTGGTGCTGCTGGCGGATAACGTCGGGCGGCTGGCATTTCTCCCGTTGCAGCTGCCGGCGGGAATTGTCATTTCACTGATTGGCGGACCGTTTTTCCTGCTGCTGCTCTGGCAGCGTCGGGATCGATTTTAGGGGATAAAAATGCGCGTATTTTTTGCAATGCTGGTGCTGGTGGGTTTTGCTGTAGGAGCCGCAGAGCCAACGCAGACGTTTACTGACGACCTGAACCGCAACGTGGTGGTGCCGGTTAACCCGAAGCGGATTGTGTCCCTGCACGACCTGGATATCACCATTCCGCTGATCGAGCTTGGCGTACCGCCGGTTGCCAGCCATGGCCGCACCCGACCGGACGGCAGCCATTTTCTGCGTTCCAGCGGTATGCTGACGGGCATCGATTTTGATAATTCCGACATCACATTCATCGGCACCGCGGATATCGATATTGAAGCCATCGCCGCGGCGAAGCCGGATCTTATCATCACCGAGCCGACCCGCAACACGCCGGTCGAACAGCTGGAAAAAATTGCCCCGACGGTGAGTATCGATCACCTCGACGGCGGTGCGCCGGAGATCTACCGCAAGCTGGCGCAGCTTACCGGGACAGAGGCGCGGCTGAAGATTCTGGAGCGTCGCTATCAGGAGCAGATCGAGGCGCTAAAGGCGACCATCGATACGAGCAAACTGACCGTCTCGGTGATTCAGGCCAATCAGGGCAAAATCAACGCCATGCACAGCTACCACTCGCTTGGGCGCGTGCTGCGCGACGCAGGGTTCAGGTTCCCGCCGCTGATTGAGAGCATCCCGGAGGGCGGGCGCATCGACGTCAGCGCCGAGCGCCTGCCGGAGCTGGATGCTGATTTTGTCTTTGCCACCTGGCGCGGGGACACTGGCGGAAAACCGCAGGACGAGCTGGCGGCGATGGATGCGGTGATGCCGGGCTGGTGTCAGTTTCTCAACGCCTGCCGAACCGGGCATTACGTGCTCATCTCCCGCGAGGAAGCGATCTCAAATTCATTTGCCTCGCTGGGGCTGATGGCCGCGCAGGTGCAGTCGCAGATAGCGGGCCGTCCGCTGCCGGAGGCCGCACGATGATCCGAAAAATTGATGTCTACGGCGACCGCCTCCGCTCGCGGGCGCACCAGCTGACGCCGCGTCTGCTGCAGGTGGCGAGCTATATCAATGAAAATCGTGAAGCGGTTATGGAGCAGACGGCAATGGAGATTGCCGCTGTGCTACACACCTCGGACGCCACCGTGGTGCGTGCCATTCAGGCGCTTGGGTTTGGCGGGCTGCGGGATCTCAAGCAGACCCTGGAGCAGTGGTTTGGCCCGGTGGTCACCTCCAGCGAGAAGATGTCCACCACGGTAAACACGCTTACCAGCGACGTCGACGCGAGCATCGATTTTGTGCTGGAAGGCCATCAGCACACCTGCGCGGTGTTGTCCGAACCGGGCAACCGCTACGCGATGGCGCAGGCCGTGTCGCTGCTGGCGCAGGCGAGACAGGTCGCTATTTTTGGCATTGGCGCATCCGGCATTCTGGCCGAGTACACCTCGCGACTGTTTAGCCGTATAGGCCTGCCTGCGATCCCGCTCAACCGCACCGGTATTGGCCTCGCCGAACAGCTGATTGCCCTACAGCGCGGTGACGTGCTGGTAATGATGGCGCAAAAATCCGCGCACCGGGAGGGGCAGACCACGCTGCGCGAAGCGAAGCGCCTGGGTATTCCCACCATTTTGCTGACCAACGCCACGGACTCGCGCTTTAGCAAAGAGGCAAGCGTAGTGATCCACGTCCCGCGCGGCGGCGAGAAGGGCAAAATCCCGCTGCACGGCACGGTGCTGCTGTGCCTGGAGATGATTATTCTGTCCGTCGCCTCCACTGAGCCGCAGCGCACCATCAAGTCGATGAAGCGCATCAACGAGTTACACCGCGGATTAAAGCCGGGGAAGAAGAGCGGTTGATCTTCCCCCTCTCCCCGTGGGAGAGGGCGGGGGTGAGGGCGTCAAACCGCACGATGGTTCTTCCTGTACTGCAACGGCGTCTCGCCAATCCCCTTTTTAAATGCGCTGATAAACCACGTCACGTCGGAAAATCCCGCCTGTGCGGCAATGTCACGCACGCTCGAATCCGTGTGGAGTAAACACTCGCACGCCTTACGCAACCTTAGCGTGTTCAGGTAGTCGTGAATTTTTTCGCCCGTTTCCGCATGGAATCTTCGCGATACGTAACTGCGTGATTTACCCAGCTCTTCGGCCAGCGCATCCAGACGAAATTTCTCCTGATAATGCTCGTCGAGCCAGAACATTACCTGGCTGGCGATCCCCTGGCTGTTGCCCGGCTCACCGTCGCGATCGTCGGGGAGCATCGCGAACAGGCCGATCAGCAGGCTGGCGATGCTCTCGCCGTTCATCGGCGGTTTATAGCAGCTAAACAGATGGTCGATATGGTGGTGACAGTGGGCTAAATCGGCGACCCACGCTTCGCCGCCACGGCGTGACAGCCGCTCCAGGCGCTGCCGGGTCTGGGGAAAATCCCGCAGGATCTTCAGCACCGCGTGCTGGTCGAGATGAATAATGGTGCGGCGGTAAATTGCCTCCGCCTGTTCGTCCACCATGACCTTGTGCAGCGTAAAAGGCGGGAAGAAAAACAGTCGTCCGGGGCGCATGGTGTAGTGACGATTATCGACAATCGCCACGCCAAAGCCCTCTTCCACATAGAGGATCTCCAGACACTGATGCCAGTGATGGTAGCGCACCGTATTGGCAAACAGGCGGCTGAACGAGGCCACGGTATCATTCAGGGCGATCAGTTCCAGAAGGTCGGATGTCGGCGTGTCGTGCATAGTGCAATAAAACTCAACTTTTTCCCGTCTGATCGTCTTTATAAACCACCTTTTTAAATTTTCTCAACTGGAGGTTTATTCATCGTTCATGCCTGTGACATGGCTAACATTTCTGCCCCTTGCGGATTCACTATGCTTTGCCGCAGTTGATTACGAGGGCGAACCGATGTGGGCGGCAAACAAAGAAAAATCAAATCCGTTGTCTTCACGCCAGGAGGTAGTGGCGTCGTTGAATGCACTTTTACAGGCGCTGGACACGCAATTTCCGGCGAACCGTTCACGATTCCCGCTGGGCGACACCTGCGCCCATTACACAGCGGATATTGCGCAGATGGAGGGACTTTCTCGCGCGCTGTGGGGGCTGTTTCCGCTGATGGCATCTGGCGAAAGCACGCCGTTCAGCGAGAAGTACCTTACTGCCATTAAGCTTGGTACCGACCCGCAAAGCAGCGGCTACTGGGGTGAAACCGGCCCGTACGATCAACGTCTGGTGGAGATGGCGGCCTACGGTCTGGGGCTCGCTCTGCTGGGGGATAAACTCACCGCGCACTTAACCGGGCGCGAGGTGATGAACCTGCACGCGTGGCTCAACCAAATCACCGACGCGCAGATGCCGGACAGCAACTGGAACTATTTTGCCATTATGGTCCAGCTCGGCTTTAAGCGCGCCGGCCTGCCGTACGATCGGGCCGCCATTGACCACCGCTTTGCGCTGATGGACGCCTACTACCTCGGCGACGGCTGGTATTCCGACGGTCCCGGCCGCCCGAAAGATTACTACATCTCCATGGCTTTCCATTTCTACGGCCTGATTTACGCCACGCTGAGTGACGACGAGGCGAGGGCGAAGGTGCTGCGCGAGCGCTCGCGTCTGTTCGCGGAAGACTTTATCTACTGGTCCGCCGCCGATGGCGCCTCGGTGCCGTTTGGCCGCAGCCTGACCTACCGCTTTGCCATGGTTGCCTTCTGGAGCGCGGTGGCCTTTTCTCAACTGGACGTCTTCACCCCGGGCATCGTGAAGGGCATTGTGCTGCGGCATCTGCGCTGGTGGCAGCAGCAGTCGATTGTCGATCGCGACGGTATTCTTACCCTGGGGTTTGCGTATCCGAACCTGGCGATGTGCGAGGATTACAACTCCCCCGGTTCACCGTACTGGGCGCTGAAAACCTATCTGATCCTGGCGCTGCCGGAAGCACACCCGTTCTGGCAGGCGGAAGAACAACCGCTGCCCGCGCTTGCTGAAAAACATGTGATTCCGCATGCGCAGCAGATCCTGATGCATTCGAAAGATTCGCAGCACGTCGTCATGCTCACCGCCGGTCAGCTGGAGCTGAACAACTACGTCAACACCGAAGCGAAATACACCAAATTTGCCTACTCCAGCCGCTTCGGATTCACCCTTGAGCGCGGGCGTTTTGGCCTGAAGCATGCCGCCTGCGATTCCATGCTGCTGCTGGCGGACGGAGATGACTATTTCCGCGGTCGTCGCGAGTGCGACGAGGTTCGGGTGGATGAAAATTACATTTTCTCGCGCTGGTCGCCGTGGCGCGACGTGCAGATTGCGACCTGGCAGATCCCGTTCGGGGAGTGGCACCTGCGCCTGCACCGTATCAACAGCGCGCGCACTCTGCAAACCGTCGAGGGCGGCTTTGCGGTGATGAAAACCGCCCACCAGGTGCGCGAACGCGGTTGTTATCTGTTGGCTGAAAACGGCAGCAGCGTCATTGTCGATCTTTCGCCGATCATTCATCGCCAGCCAGACAGCATCGTCACGCCGCCGAACAGCAGCATTATGTTTGCGGAGTGTGCCTCCATTCCGCTGTTAAAAGCTGACCTCCCGCAAGGGGAAAGCTGGCTCTGTTGCGCCGTTCTGGCTGGCGGAAAACAGCCCGCTGCGGCGACGCCGCAGCTGAATATAACCCATAACCAGGTCGTGATTAGCGAACCCGGAAGCGAACGTAAGCTGTCGTTCACATTATAAAAATCTGGCCCTACACCCCGGCGAGGATGATATGAAAAGCACATCGACAACCAACAGAACTGAATATTACAAAATCAGCAGCTTTATCTTTCTCTATTTCTTTACCTGGTCTGCCAGTATTGGTCTGCTGGCGATCTGGCTCGGTCAGAAAGCCAACCTGAGCGGATCGGTGATTGGAACCGTCTTTGCGGTGAACGGGATATTCTCCGTTATTCTCAAGCCGATCTACGGCTATATTCTCGATAAGATCGGCATGAGCAAATATCTGCTCTATTTTGTGGTGATCATGTCGGCCCTGATGGCGCCATTCTTTATTTATGTTTACCAGCCGCTGTTAATGTCTAATACCCTGCTGGGGATTATTATCGGCGCGCTCTATTTAAGCTTTGCCTGGTACGCGGGCGTGGCGGCGTGTGAATCCTATTCCGACCGCTTTAGCCGTTTGAATGGCATGGAGTTCGGGCAGATCCGTATGTGGGGATCGCTCGGCTGGGCGGTGGCGTCATCTTTCTCCGGCCTGCTGTTCAACCTCTCACCGGCGTATAACTTTATTCTCGGCAGCGTGGCGTCGGTGGTGATGCTGATTGTCCTGCTGAGCCTGAAAGTGAACACTAACTCCGCTCACGCAGGCGAGGTGCTGACGAAAGAGAAAATTGCCCCGTCCGACGTTTACGCCCTGCTGCGTAACCGCAAATTCTGGGCCTTCTGCCTGTACGTGGCGGGCGTGGCATGGATGATGTTTATCGCCGAGCAGCAATTCTCGCGCTATTTCGTCACCTTCTTCGATGATATTCATGAGGGCAACGCCGTATTCGGCTATCTCGGGACCGTACAGTCGGGCATGGAATTTGTCATGTATATGGTGGTCCCGCTGTTTGTGAACTTTATTGGCGCCAAACGCGGGCTGTTAATTGTCGGGCTGGTGGTTGGGGCGCGTCTGATTATTTCCGGCATGTGTGATTCACACTTGTTAATTTCAGTGCTTAAGCCGCTATACGGTCTGGAAATTTGTCTCCTGCTGGTGTCGGTATTTAAATATATCGCCGAGCATTTCGACAAGCGCGTCAATGCCACCATGTATTTACTCGGCTATCAGGCGATGCTCTACGTTGGCAACGTGGTGGTCTCTTCCCCTGCCGGCTATATGTATGACCGTATTGGCTTTGAGCACACCTATATCATCATGGGCGCAACGGCGCTGACCTTTACCCTTATTTCTGCTTTTACGTTATCCGCCTGTCAGAGCAAATGGCGCGGGGCTCGTGCGCTGAACGTAGCAGAAACGTCAACACGATAAATTACGCCGTCAAAGAAGGAACCGAAATATGTTAAGTCGTATCAAAGAAGAACGTCTGCCTGTTATCGCTGCGCCCGTTGACTCCCGCGCATTCAGCGATGAACTGAATTCGGCGCGCAGCCACGTTCTTGACCTGATTAGCCGTCATTTAACGGAGTTCGGCGACAAATTCCCGGCGGAAACCTGCCAGAACGGTTTTTATCCGCTGACTGACAACGTGGAGTGGACCACCAGCTTCTGGACCGGGCAGCTGTGGCTGGCATGGGAGATGAGCGGCGAGGAAAAATTCCGCGCGATGGCGGAAAAACACGTGCGCTCGTTTGGCCTGCGCATCGCCGGGCGCAACGACACCAACACCCACGATTTAGGCTTCCTCTACACGCTCTCCTGCGTAGCCGCGTGGCGGCTGACCGGAAGCCGCGAGGCGCGCGGCTTCTCGCTGCTGGCGGCGGAAGCCCTGCTTGAACGCTTCCACGAGAAGGCGAAAATCATCCAGGCGTGGGGCGATCTCTCCGATCCGGAGCAGGCCGGGCGGATGATCATCGACTGCAACATGAACCTGCCGCTGCTCTACTGGGCAACGGAGCAGACGGGCGATCCGCGCTTTGCCGACGCCGCAAAAGCGCACGTCATGCAGGCCGCGACATACCTCATTCGTGACGATGCCTCCACCTTCCACACCTACTATATGGATGTGGCAACCGGCGCACCGCGCTACGGCAACACCCAGCAGGGCTACGCCGACGACTCCTGCTGGTCGCGCGGGCAGGCTTGGGGCATTTACGGTTTCCTGCTGAGCTATATCTATACCGGCGACGAAACGATGATCGCCCTGTCAAAACGGCTGGCGAACTACTTCCTCAATCGCCTGCCGGAAGACTACGTCTGCCACTGGGATCTGGCGCTGGTGGGCACCGACGCACTGCGTGACTCTTCCTCGGCGGCAATTGCGGTGTGTGGACTGCTGGAGCTGGTGAAACATCTGCCGGTCACAGATCCGGATCGCGAACGTTACCTCGAATGGGCGAAAGGGATTATGTCCTCGCTGACAAAGCACTATCTGATGGGCAAAGAAGAGAAGGGCAACGGGCTGCTTAAGCACTCGGTGTATCACCTGGCGAGCAATAAAGGCGTGGATGAGTGCGCGAGCTGGGGCGATTACTTCTACGTTGAGGCACTGGTGCGTTTTACGCAGAGCTGGAAACTGTACTGGTAAAAACAGTCGGGGGGTAACCCCCGACAGAGGGATCACGCTTTCGGAATACGCAGCGTCTGACCGGGATAGATCTTATCCGGGCTGGAGAGCATTGGGCGGTTAGCCTCAAAAATCTTATTGTACTGGTTGGCATCGCCGTACACGGTTTTAGAGATTGCGCTCAGGGTATCGCCGGATTTCACCGTATAGTAGGTGGCTTCATCTTTGGCATCTGTCGCGGTGATATTGTTCTCCACTTCGCTGACGCCCGCGATGTTGCCGACGGCGACCTGGATTTTTTCTTTCTGCTCCTGCGTCAGCCCGTCGCCCGTCACGCTGGCCTTGCCGTCAGTGACGTTAACCTGAACCTTATCGGAACCGGGAATGTTGAGTTTCTTGAGGTGCTCGGTGATTTTGTCGCCCTGACCTTTATGATCGGTCAGGTTATCCCACAGCTTTTCGCCTGCTTCTTTTACGAAGTTAAAAAGTCCCATTCCATCCTCCTGTTAACAATGAAGTCAGAATAAGCATAGCAGTTGAGTATTAAGATGATACAAAAAGCCCGGTGGCGCTAGCGCTTACCGGGCCTACGAGTCAGGTTTTGTAGGCCGGGTAAACGCAGTGCCACCCGGCAAATTTCACGGAACTTAAACCCCTTGCTCCAGAATACGGATATGGGTATCCAGCACGTCACCTTTTACCGCCTCACTCCACGCTTTCATGTGCGGAGTCTGCAAATGCGCTTCAAGGTGCGCGACGGTTTCCCACTGCTCAACCATGATGATTGAGTCTGGCGCGGTCGCCTGGAAGCTTGCGCTGGTGGCGGCGTCCACCATCGGCGCGTAGCCGTGGCAGCCTTCTTCTTTCAGTACGGTCGGGATGATCTTCGCGAACTCATCCAGTACCGCCTGGCGGTGATGTTGGCCAGGACGCGTACGGATTTCAGCAATAACGGTAAGCATAATTAACTCCTTCTAATTCCAGGCTACCAGTTAAGCAAAAATTTCCGCGAGATGCTTGCGATATTCTGCGATATAGCGCGGGACGTCCGGCATTTTAATCACGTCGTTGACGATAAAGGTCGGCAGCGGCTCCATCCCCAGGAACTGATTCGCCTTGTGGAACGGCAGATACGCGCCGTCTACGCCCACGCCTTCGAAGAACTGATCTTGCTCAGTGAAGGCTTCAAGCGGGGCATTCCAGGTCAGGGAGAGCATGTATTTCTTGCCCTGAATCAGGCCGCCGGAACCGTATTTTTTAGACGCGTCTGAGCGGGTGCGACCGTCGCTGGCATACAGCGAACCGTGACCTTCGGTAAACACATCGTCCATGTATTTTTTCACGGTCCACGGTGCGCCCATCCACCAGCCCGGCATCTGCCAGATAACCACGTCGGCCCACAGGAAGTTCTGCACTTCGGCCTTCACGTCGTAATCGCTGTCCGCGCGCACGACCTTAACATCATGTCCGGCGTCGCGCAGGAAACCATCCGCGACCTCGGTCAGGGTGTCATTCAGCTGGCCTTTAGAGTGCGCAAATTCTTTCGCGCCGTTGATAATCAGAATGTTGCTCATTATTTGTCCTCGATGCTGAGAGTATGCCGGGTATTCTACGCGCGAGGACGGAGCGGAAAAATAAGCAGAATGTGCAAAGTCTTTTGCGCTCAGCGCAATAATGGCTGCCAGCTGACGGTCACCTCAAAGCCCCCTTCCGGCGCATTGCCCAGCGAGACGCGCATCCCATGTAACGCCGCGATACGCTTGACGATAGACAACCCCAGACCGCTGCCGGTGGCGTCCTGGCCCGGTGGACGATAAAAGCGCTCGCCGAGACGCGCCAGCGCATCGGATGAAATGCCCGGGCCGTTGTCGCGCACGGTAAAGCTTTGGGTATGCAGCGTCACGTCCACCACGCTGCCGCGCGGGCTGTAACGAACGGCGTTGTCCAGCAGGTTACGCGCCAGAAGGCTCAGCAGTAGCGGCTGTCCGTGACGCATCACCTCGGGCGCGTTGACGTTGAGCCGAATATCAATGCCCGCCTGCTGCGCCGGATGCCAGATATCCAGCACCGCGGATTGCAGCAAATCGGCCATCATCACGGGTTCGACGTCATCAAGATTATCCAGTGAATCCAGGCGCGACAGGGTGAGAAGCTGGTCCACCAGCCGGGAGGCGCGGTCGATGCCCGCATGCAGCTGCCCCAGCGCTTTAGACTGCGCCCCGGGATCGTCCAGGGAAAGCTGCGCCACGTCGGTTTGCACCTTCAGCGCGGCCAGCGGGCTGCGCAACTCATGGGCGGCATCCGAGGTGAAGCGGCGCTCGCGGGCCATCATCTCCTGCGTACGGGCGAAAAGATGGTTAAGCGCATCAAGCAGCGGGCGAACCTCCGTCGGCACGCCGTGGGTGGGCAGCGTATCGGTCGCATCCGGCGAGCGCGAGCGCAGGGTCCGCGCCAGATTTTTCAGCGGTTTCAGTTCCCGGCTCAGCAGAACAATCAGCAACAAAAGCATGACGGGCAGCGCCACCAGCCACGGCGTCAGCTGCGAGCTGACCACGTCCAGCGCCATATCCTGTCGGTACTCCCACTCCTGGCCAACCACCACGCGGTATTTCCCGTCCGGAGAAGTCAGCCACAGGAAACGCCATTCGTCGTTGTCATCCTGCAACCGACCGTCATCAAACCCGTCCCGGCGGTAGAGGTAAGGTATGTCGCGCCCGTTTTCGCCGTCGTTAAGCACCATGCTGCCGTCGGCGGTGAAGATTGCGAAGGCCAGCGCATCGTCGTCCAGGTGGCCGTGTTTGGCTTTTTTCGGTACCTCGCGCATGCGTTCCGGGGCGCGAAGTTCGTCCACGTCCATCGTCAGCAGCCGTTTGGCAAACAGCATCTGCTGGGTATCGAACAGCTTATCGAGCTTGTCGGTCGTCTGGTGCCAGGCCACCACGCTTGCGGCAAACCAGGCCGCCAGGGACAGCAGCAAAAAGAGGAGCGTCAGGCGCAGCTTCAGGCTCAGGCGTTGGGTCAGTTTCATGCGTCACCCAGGGTATAACCGATGCCGTGCACGGTGCGGATAAATTCGCTGCCGAGCTTGCGGCGTAAATGATGAACGTGGACTTCGACGGCGTTGCTGGAGACGTCATCATCCCAGTTGTAGAGTTTCTCCTCGATGGTCTTGCGCGGCAGCACGCGGCCCGCGTTGCGCATCAGCAGCTCCAGCAGGGCGAACTCTTTGGGTTTGAGCACCAGCGTTTCGCCCTCCAGCGTGGCGACAAGGCTTGCCGGATCGAGCGTGACCTTGCCGTGACGCAGCTCGCTGCGCGCCTGCCCGTGGCTGCGGCGCACCAGCGCTTCAAGGCGGGCCGCCACTTCAATCAGCGCGAACGGCTTACACAGGTAATCATCCGCCCCCAGGCGTAACCCTTCGACGCGCTGATTCAGCGCATCCCGCGCGGTCAGGATCAGCACCGGTTCGCTCTTACCGCTTTCGCGCCAGGCGCGCAGGATCTCAAGCCCGTCGATTTCTGGCAGCGTCAGGTCCAGCACCACGGCATCATACGGCGCGGTGTACAGGGCCGCCTGCCCGGTTTTACCGTCGGTAAACCAGTCCACGTTAAAGCCCATTTTGCTTAAGCCCGCTTTGATGCCGTCGCCGATGAGCCTGTCGTCTTCTACCAGTAAAATGCGCATATTTCCTCCTTGATGCCGTCAGTAAACCTTCTGCAAGCGCCTGCTGTACAGTAAAAATAAATAAATTTTCCCCTTAAGAAGTTGTTAAGGTTTACCCTGTTTAATGGATTGTGAAACGACATTAAAGGGAGAGATAAAGATGAAAAAATTCGCTGCAATTGCTGCCATCATGATGATGACCACGGCCCCTGTCTTTGCTGCACAGGGTGGCTTCTCTGGCCCATCTGCGACACAGAACCAGACGCAAACCCAGCAGGGTGGCTTTGTCGATAACAACGCCAACCTCACCACCGCGGCTAAAGTGAAAGACCTGAAGGACGATGCCTGGGTGAAGCTGCGCGGGAACATTACCGAGCGCCTGTCCGATGACCGTTACACCTTCCGCGATGAGAGCGGCACGGTGGTGGTGGAGATCGACCACAAGCGCTGGAACGGCGTGACCGTCAGCCCGCAGGATAAAGTCGAACTCCAGGGTAAAATCGATAAAGACTGGAACGAGTTTGAAATCGACGTGAAGCAGGTTATCAAGCTGAACAAATAACCCGGAAAGGGCCGCTTATGCGGCCCTTTTTCTTTGTGACTCAACTCGCCAGATGAGGTAGTATCTGCGGCAATATTGCCTGAAACCCATCGGTTTCTGAGTTGAGGAATCACACGTAATGAGCGATATGGCAGAGCGCCTCGCGCTACATGAATTCACGGAAAACGCCTACCTGAACTACTCCATGTACGTCATCATGGACAGGGCGTTGCCGTTTATCGGGGATGGCCTGAAGCCCGTTCAGCGCCGCATCGTCTATGCGATGTCCGAACTGGGACTGAATGCTACCGCCAAGTTTAAGAAATCCGCCCGTACCGTCGGCGACGTGCTGGGTAAATACCATCCGCACGGCGACAGCGCCTGCTATGAAGCGATGGTGCTGATGGCCCAGCCGTTCTCTTATCGCTATCCGCTGGTGGATGGCCAGGGGAACTGGGGGGCGCCGGACGATCCGAAATCCTTCGCGGCAATGCGTTATACCGAATCCCGCCTGTCTAAATATGCCGAAGTGCTGTTGGGCGAGCTGGGGCAGGGGACGGTCGACTGGGTGCCAAACTTCGACGGTACGATGCAGGAGCCGAAGATGCTGCCTGCGCGTCTGCCGAACATCCTGCTGAACGGCACGACCGGTATCGCCGTGGGCATGGCGACGGACATTCCGCCGCACAACCTGCGTGAAGTGGCAAAAGCCGCCATCACCCTGATTGAGCAGCCGAAAACCTCGCTGGACGATCTGCTGGATATTGTGCAGGGGCCGGACTATCCGACCGAAGCCGAGATCATCACCTCGCGTGCGGAAATCCGCAAAATCTACCAGAACGGCCGCGGCTCCGTGCGCATGCGCGCGGTGTGGAATAAAGAGGATGGCGCCGTGGTGATCACCGCGCTGCCGCACCAGGTGTCCGGTGCGAAGGTGCTGGAGCAGATCGCCTCCCAGATGCGCAATAAAAAGCTGCCGATGGTGGACGACCTGCGCGACGAATCGGACCACGAAAACCCGACCCGTCTGGTGATCGTGCCGCGCTCTAACCGCGTGGACATGGAGCAGGTGATGAACCACCTGTTCGCCACTACCGATCTGGAAAAAAGCTACCGCATCAACCTGAATATGATTGGTCTGGACGGTCGTCCGGCGGTGAAAAACCTGCTGGAGATCCTCACCGAATGGCTGGCCTTCCGCCGCGATACGGTGCGCCGCCGTCTGAACCATCGCCTGGAGAAAGTGCTTAAGCGCCTGCATATTCTCGAAGGTTTGCTGGTGGCGTTCCTCAACATTGACGAAGTGATCGAGATCATTCGTACCGAGGACGAACCTAAGCCTGCCCTGATGTCGCGCTTTGGCATCAGCGAAACCCAGGCCGAAGCGATCCTCGAACTGAAATTGCGCCATCTCGCCAGACTGGAAGAGATGAAGATCCGCGGCGAGCAGAACGAGCTGGAAAAAGAGCGCGATCAGCTTCAGGCGATTCTGGCATCCGAGCGCAAGATGAACACCCTGCTGAAGAAAGAGTTGCAGGCCGATGCCGACGCCTTTGGCGACGACCGTCGTTCTCCGCTGCACGAGCGCGAAGAGGCGAAGGCGATGAACGAGCACGACATGCTGCCTTCCGAGCCGGTGACCATCGTGCTTTCCCAGAGCGGCTGGGTACGTAGCGCCAAAGGCCACGATATCGACGCGCCGGGTCTGAGCTACAAATCCGGTGACAGCTTCAAGGCGGCGGTGAAGGGCAAGAGTAACCAGCCGGTGGCGTTCATCGACTCCACGGGCCGCAGCTACGCCATCGACCCGATCACGCTGCCGTCTGCGCGCGGCCAGGGCGAACCGCTAACTGGCAAGCTGACGCTGCCGCCGGGCGCCACGGTGGACCATATGCTGATGGAGGCCGACGATCAAAAACTGCTGATGGCGTCTGATGCGGGCTACGGCTTTATCTGTACCTTCAACGATCTGGTGTCGCGTAACCGTGCTGGTAAGGCGCTGATTAGCCTGCCGGATAACGCACACGTCATGCCGCCGCTGATCATCGAGAACGAAAGCGACATGCTGCTGGCGATCACCGCTGCCGGACGCATGCTGATGTTCCCGGTCAGCGATCTGCCGGAGCTGTCGAAAGGGAAGGGCAACAAGATCATCAGTATCCCGTCAGCGGAAGCGGCAAAAGGCGTCGATGGCCTCGCGCATCTCTTCCTGCTGCCGCCGCAGAGCACCCTGACCATTCATGTCGGCAAGCGTAAAATCAAACTGCGTCCGGAAGAGTTGCAGAAGGTGGTGGGTGAGCGTGGACGTCGCGGCTCACTGATGCGCGGCCTCCAGCGAATTGACCGCGTGGAGATCGACTCGCCGGCGCGCAGCAAAGCGGACGACAGCGAAGAGTAACCTGTTTCATCCCCCCTCTTTCCGGAGGGGGAATTACCATAAAATTTCCCGTAAAAACGTTGTTAATTCGTGCGTTGCGATTAACAATACGCGCTCGTAATAAAGTCCTTACCTGGCCACAGGTGAAGTATAATTGTCAGCTGTCAGGGCTTCAGAGGTCGCTATGCTATACATTGTTCGTCTCATTCTTACCGTTATTTATTGCATTCTGGTCTGTATTTTCGGATCGATTTATTGCCTGTTCAGCCCGCGTAACCCAAAGCATGTCGCGACGTTTGGCCACATGTTTGGTCGTCTTGCGCCGCTGTTTGGCCTGAAGGTTGAAAAGCGTCTGCCTGAAGGGGCGGAGAATTTCGGTAACGCCATCTATATCGCTAACCATCAGAACAACTACGATATGGTGACGGCCTCAAATATTGTTCTTCCGCCGACCGTAACCGTGGGTAAAAAAAGCCTGCTGTGGATCCCGTTTTTCGGTCAGCTGTACTGGCTCACCGGTAACTTACTGATTGACCGTAACAACCGCGCCAAAGCGCATGGCACCATTGCGGAAGTGGTGGATCAGTTTAAAAAGCGCCGGATTTCCATCTGGATGTTCCCGGAAGGGACGCGCAGCCGTGGTCGCGGCCTGCTGCCGTTTAAGACCGGCGCGTTTCATGCTGCAATTGCGGCAGGCGTTCCAATTATTCCCGTGTGTGTTTCCAATACATCGAATAAGATTAATCTTAACCGTCTGAATAACGGACTGGTCATTGTCGAAATGCTGCCGCCGGTAGATACCTCAAAATACGGTAAAGACCAGGTGCGCGAGCTGGCCACGCACTGCCGCGAGCTGATGGCTCAGCATATTGCGCAGCTCGATAAAGAAGTTGCAGAGCGAGAAGCCGCCGGTAAGATTTGACCCGGTGTCGTGTAAGGGAAAACGAATTCCCGCGTTGTTAGTCGTTTCAGATGGAGCTTATATGTCACTCAGTCGGCGTCAGTTTATTCAGGCTTCGGGTATCGCCCTTTGTGCGGGTGCGATGCCGCGGACAGCCAGCGCCGCCGGGCAGCAACAGCCGCTGCCTATTCCGCCGTTGATTGAATCCCGTCGCGGGCAGCCGCTATTCCTCACGCTTCAGCGTAGCCACTGGTCCTTTACCCAGGGAACGCGCGCGCAGGTATGGGGCATTAACGGACGCTACCTCGGGCCGACCATTCGCGTGTGGAATGGCGATGACGTTAAGCTCATCTACAGTAACCGTACGACGGAAAATGTCGCGATGACCGTCAGTGGTTTGCAGGTGCCGGGGCCGCTGATTGGCGGCGCGGCACGCATGATGTCGCCGAATGCCGACTGGGCGCCCGTCCTCCCGATTCGTCAGAGCGCGGCGACATTGTGGTATCACGCCAACACCCCGAACCGCACCGCCCAGCAGGTCTACAACGGCCTGGCCGGAATGTGGCTGATTGAAGATGAGGTCAGCAAAACGCTGCCGATCCCGAATCACTACGGCGTCGATGATTTCCCGATCATTATTCAGGACAAGCGGCTGGATAACTTCGGCACGCCGGAGTACAGCGAGCCGGGCAGCGGTGGTTTTGTGGGCGATACGCTGCTGGTTAACGGCGCGCAAAGCCCGTATGTCGAAGTGTCTCGTGGCTGGGTGCGCCTGCGTCTGCTGAATGCCTCTAACTCGCGCCGCTACCAGTTGCAGATGAGCGACGGCCGCGCGCTGCACGTGATTTCAGGCGATCAGGGGTTATTACCTGCGCCGGTGTCGGTAAAACAGCTGGCGCTCGCACCGGGCGAACGTCGTGAGATCCTCGTGGATATGACCAACGGGGATGAAGTGTCCGTGACCTGCGGCGAAGCGGCAAGCATTGTTGACCGTATTCGCGGCTTCTTTGAACCGTCGAGCGTTCTGGTCTCCACGCTGGTGCTCACGCTGCGCCCGACCGGCCTGTTGCCGCTGGTGACCGACAGTCTGCCGATGCGCCTGCTGCCGCAGGAGATTGTGACCGGCCCGGCAGTACGCAGTCGCGATATCAGCCTTGGCGACGATCCGGGCATCAACGGTGCGCTGTGGGACGTAAACCGCATTGATATCACCGCCCAACAGGGAACATGGGAGCGCTGGACCGTCCGCTCGGAGATGCCGCAGTCGTTCCATATTGAAGGGGTGTCATTCCTGATCCGCAACGTCAACGGGGCGATGCCGTTCCCGGAAGACAGGGGCTGGAAAGATACCGTCTGGGTGGATGGCCAGGTCGAACTGCTCGTCTACTACGGCCAGCCTTCCTGGCCGCACTTCCCGTTCCTGTTCCACAGCCAGACGCTGGAGATGATGGACAGGGGATCGGTAGGGCAGATGCTGGTGAATCCGGCACCATAAAACGCTTTCTCCCTCTCCCTGTGGGAGAGGGTTGGGGTGAGGGCAACAGCCCGCACAATACCCCTTCATTTCCCCCGGTAAACCAGCGTATAATCCCGCTCCTTTTGTCTATTTTTTCTTCGGAAGCATTATGAGCGCTATTTCCCTGATCCAGCCGGATCGCGACCTCTTCTCCTGGCCCCAGTACTGGGCAGCCTGCTTTGGACCGGCGCCGTTCCTGCCGATGTCCCGGGAAGAGATGGATCAACTGGGCTGGGACAGCTGCGATATCATTCTGGTAACGGGCGATGCGTATGTCGATCACCCGAGCTTTGGCATGGCGATCTGTGGCCGTATGCTTGAAGCCCAGGGCTTCCGCGTGGGGATCATCTCCCAGCCTGACTGGAACAGCAAAGACGACTTTATGCGTCTGGGCAAGCCTAACCTGTTCTTCGGCGTGACCGCGGGCAACATGGACTCGATGATCAACCGCTATACCGCCGACCGTAAGCTGCGCCATGACGACGCTTACACGGCTGACAACGTGGCGGGTAAACGTCCCGATCGCGCGACCCTCGTCTACACCCAGCGATGCAAAGAAGCATGGAAAGACGTGCCGGTGATCCTGGGCGGCATCGAGGCGAGCCTGCGCCGCACCGCACACTACGACTACTGGTCTGATACCGTGCGCCGTTCGGTGCTGGTGGATTCGAAAGCCGACATGCTGATCTTTGGCAACGGCGAGCGTCCGCTGGTGGAAGTGGCGCATCGCCTGGCGCAGGGTGAACCGGTCAGCGAGATCCGCGACGTGCGCAACACCGCGATCATGGTGAAAGAGGCGCTGCCGAGCTGGAGCGGGGTGGATTCCCGCATTATCGATATGCCGGGCAAAATCGACCCTATCCCACATCCGTACGGTGACGATCTGCCGTGCGCGGATAACAAACCGGTTGAGCCGAAGAAAGCGGAAGCAAAGGCCGTGGTGGTGCAGCCGCCGCGTCCGAAGCCGTGGGAAAAAACCTATGTGCTGCTGCCGTCTTACGAAAAAGTAAAAAGCGATAAAGTACTCTACGCCCACGCATCGCGCATCTTACACCATGAAACCAACCCCGGCTGCGCGCGAGCGCTGATGCAAAAGCACGGCGAGCGCTATATCTGGGTTAACCCGCCAGCGATCCCGCTCTCTACCGAAGAGATGGACAGCGTCTTTGCTCTGCCGTACAAGCGTGTGCCGCATCCGTCATATGGCAACAGCCGTATTCCGGCGTACGAGATGATCCGTTTCTCAATCAACATCATGCGCGGCTGCTTCGGCGGGTGCTCCTTCTGTTCGATCACCGAACACGAAGGCCGTATTATTCAGAGCCGTTCCGAAGAGTCGATTGTTAACGAGATCGAAGCGATTCGCGACACGGTGCCGGGCTTTACCGGCGTGATCTCCGATCTGGGAGGTCCAACGGCCAACATGTACATGCTGCGCTGTAAATCGCCGCGCGCCGAGCAGACCTGCCGTCGTCTCTCCTGCGTCTATCCGAGCATTTGCGAGCATATGGACACCAACCACGAGCCGACTATCAATCTTTACCGTCGCGCCCGTGACCTGAAAGGCATCAAGAAGATCCTGATCGCCTCCGGCGTGCGTTACGACATTGCGGTGGAAGATCCGCGCTACATCAAAGAGCTGGCGACGCACCACGTTGGCGGTTATCTGAAGATCGCCCCGGAGCACACCGAAGAAGGCCCGCTGTCCAAAATGATGAAGCCAGGCATGGGCAGCTATGACCGCTTTAAACAGCTGTTTGATACCTATTCAAAACAGGCGGGGAAAGAGCAGTATCTGATCCCATACTTCATCTCCGCACACCCCGGCACCCGTGATGAAGACATGGTGAACCTGGCGCTGTGGCTGAAGCAGCGTCGATTCCGTCTGGATCAGGTGCAGAACTTCTACCCGTCGCCGCTCGCCAACTCGACGACCATGTATTACACCGGCAAAAACCCGCTGAGTAAGATTGGTTATAAGAGCGAAGACGTGGTGGTGCCGAAAGGGGATAAACAGCGCCGTCTGCATAAAGCGCTGCTGCGCTATCACGATCCGAAAAACTGGCCGCTGATCCGTCAGGCGCTGGAAGAGATGGGGAAAAAGCACCTGATCGGCTCGCGTCGTGATTGCCTGGTGCCAGCGCCAACGCTGGAAGAGATGCGCGAAGCGCGCCGCCAGAACCGCAACACGCGCCCGGCGCTGACCAAGCACACGCCTATTGCGCATCAGCGTTCGAACGGTGTTGCGGGAACGAAGAAGAACGTAAAACGTAAGACCGGTTAAACCTGTAACAATGCCCGGTGGCGCTGCGCTTACCGGGCCTACAGGTCTAACCCTCTCCCCTCCGGGGAGAGGGCAGGGTGAGGGGATCACCCGCCAAACTGATCCGGGTCCGGCCCAAGCCGTTTGCCCTGATCCAGCTTCGCAATTTCACCCAGCTCGTCTTTATCCAGGCGGAAATCCCAGACGTCGAAGTTCTCGGCGATACGCGATGGCGTGACCGATTTCGGGATCACCACCAGACCGCTATCCAGATGCCAGCGAATGACGATCTGCGCCGGGGTTTTACCGTACTTATCCGCCAGTTCACGGATGATTTTCTGGTCAAACACCCCTTCGCCGCCCTGAGCCAGCGGGCTCCAGGATTCGGTCTGGATCTTGTGCGTGGCGTTCCATGAATGAAGCTGGCGCTGCTGCATCAGCGGGTGCAGCTCAATCTGGTTAATTACCGGCGCGACGCCCGTTTCATCAATCAGGCGTTGCAGATGATGAACCTGGAAATTACAGACGCCGATGCTTTTTATCAGCCCCTCTTTTTGCAGTTCAATCATCCCCTTCCAGGCATCAACGTAATGGTCGATAGCCGGTACCGGCCAGTGCATGAGATAAAGATCGACGAAATCGAGCTGGAGTTTCTCCAGACTCTCCTGCAACGCTTCGCGGGGACGCTTTTGATCCTCGTTCCACAGCTTGGTGGTGATGAAAAGCTCATCCCGGGGAACGCCGGCGCTGGCAAGCGCTTTCCCCACGCCGTCCTCGTTTTTATAGGCGGCGGCGGTATCGATGGACCGATAGCCGACTTCCAGGGCTTTATGAATGGCGGAGACGACCTCGTCGTTACCGGCTTTCCATACACCTAGCCCCAGCTGGGGCATCACGTTGCCGTCCTGTAGCTTGATTACGGTTTGGTTTGCCATTTTTCCTCCTTCAGGTGCTCATCGCCGGAGGGAACCTCCGACGATGTGATGTGCATTAAGTCTGGACGAAATGTCAAAAAACGAAAGTCAGGATCCTAAAAACGCTTAGCGTGCCGCTTCGTAAATACGACGGCTGACGTCCAGGGTGATGTCGCCATGCTCGCCGATCTGCGTCATACCGTGTGCTTCCAGTTTCGCCAGCAGGGCAGGGATGGAACTGCCGTCCAGGCCATAGCCAGAGAGACGCGTTGGCACGCCCAGGCTTTCAAAGAAGTGACGGGTGGCTTCAATCGCGGCATCGATACGCGCATCGTCGGAACCGTCGGTGATGTTCCACACGCGTTCGGCATACTCGAGCAGTTTGGCGCGTTTAGCGTCACGTTTTTCGTTCCACAGCGCAGGCAGAACCACCGCCAGCGTCTGGGCGTGATCCAGGCCGTGCATCGCCGTCAGCTCGTGGCCGAGCATATGGGTAGCCCAGTCCTGCGGCACGCCTGCGCCGATCAGGCCGTTCAGCGCCTGGGTGGCAGCCCACATCACGTTGGCACGCACGTCGTAATTTTCAGGCTCTTTCAGCGCTTTTGGACCTTCTTCAATCAGCGTCAGCAGAATGCCTTCCGCGAAACGATCCTGAATTTTGGCGTTTACCGGGTAAGTAACGTACTGCTCAACGGTGTGAACAAAGGCGTCGACCACGCCGTTCGCCACCTGACGTGCAGGCAGGGTATAGGTGTAAACCGGATCGAGGATCGCGAACACGGGCTGAACGTGTTCGTTCATAAAGGCCTGCTTGTCACCGGTGGTTTTACGGGAGATGACCGCGCCTTTGTTGGACTCTGATCCGGTGGCCGGCAGCGTCAGCACGGAGCCCATCGGGATCGCACTGCTGATGTCGCTGCCGCCCGTTTCCAGAATATGCCACGGGTCGATGCCGTCAGCGTAATGGGCCGCCGCCGCGATGAATTTGGTGCCGTCCAGCACGGAGCCGCCGCCCACCGCCAGCAGGAAGGTGATTTGCTCCTCACGGGCGATTTTTACCGCGTTCATCAGCGTTTCATAAGACGGGTTAGGCTCGATACCGCCGAACTCGCGCACGTCCAGACCTTCCAGAGCGCTGTACACCTGATCCAGTACGCCGGTTTTTTTCACGCTGCCGCCGCCGTAGGTAATCAGGACGCGGGCGTCAGCGGGGATTTGCGCGCGCAGGTCGGCGATGGCGTCTTTACCAAACAGAATGCGGGTTGGGGTATGAAGATTAAAGTTGTTCATGGCTTGTTCCCTGTAGTGGGTAAAAAATCGTGGTGGCGCAGAAGGCAACCTGATGCTGCTCATTGTGGCGGGCAGGCGCTATCCTCTCAATGCACATTCCTGCCGATGTCTTGCCCATTTCTACAGCGCGCTGGAGAAACGGTAAGAAAATGCGCACACTGTCAGCGTCGGAAACCGTACCCGGAGTAACTGAAAATGAACCGTGATGCCATCTGCCGCCAGCTAACGTCGCAGATTAAAAGAATGATAGATAACGGAAATGATTCGGCTGAGCTGCTGCCGGATATCCGATTGCTGTACGGTACCCAGCCCGGGACGCGCACCCCGGTGATGTATCAGCCCGGCATCGTGTTTCTCTTTTCTGGCCATAAGATTGGCTATATCAATGAGCGCGTGTTCCGTTACGACACCAATGAATATCTGCTTCTGACAGTACCTTTACCCTTCGAATGTGAAACTTTCGCGACAGAGGAGGTACCGCTGGCCGGGATCCGCGTCAACGTCGACATCCTCCAGTTGCAGGAGCTGCTGATGGAGATTGGGGAGGACGAACTTTTCCGGCCGTCAATGGCGGCAAGCGGTATCAACTCCGCGACCCTGTCGGAGGAAATTCTCTGCGCGATTGAACGCCTGTTAGACGTGATGGAAAGGCCGCTGGATGCGCGTATTCTCGGAAAACAGATTATCCGCGAAATTCTTTACCATGTGCTGCTGGGACCGGGCGGCGGGGCGCTGCTGGCGCTGGTAAGCCGGCAAACGCACTTCAGCCTGATTAGCCGCGTGCTGAAGCGCATCGAGAGCCAGTACACGGAAAACCTCAGCGTTGACCAGCTGGCGGCGGAAGCCAATATGAGCGTCTCGGCGTTTCACCATAACTTTAAATCTGTCACCAGCACGTCACCGTTGCAGTACCTCAAAACCTACCGTCTGCATAAGGCGCGGATGCTGATGATCCACGATGGCATGAAGGCCAGCGCCGCGGCGATGCGGGTCGGGTATGAAAGCGCGTCGCAGTTTAGTCGGGAGTTTAAGCGCTACTTCGGCGTCACGCCGGGGGAAGATGCGTCACGTATAAGAACCATGCAGGGAGCCTGAGGGGAAACGGAGGCCGGGTAAGCGGTAGCGCCACCCGGCTTTTATTTATGCGCTGCAATACTTTTTCTTAATCACTACCGCAATGGTACCCACCAGCCCTGCAACCAGCAGGAAAATCGGCAGGATCATCAGGAAGGTCATCACCTGGTCTTCATGGCGCTTAACAAAGGGGATCATATTCAGCGCGTAGCCGAGCGTGGTGACCACGCCTACCCAGAGCAGGGCGCTCAGCCAGTTGAAGAACTGGAAGCGGCGGTTAGAGAGGCCTGAAATACCCGCCATGGTAGGCAACAGGGTACGAACAAACGCCAGAAAACGCCCGGCAAGTAACGCCAGCAGGCCGTGACGGTCAAACATGCAGGTCGCGCGCTGGTGATATTTATGCGGCAGCTGCGCCAGCCAGCCTTTCACCACGCGAGTGTTTCCAAGCCAGCGCCCTTGCAGGTAGCTCAGCCAACAGCCGAGACTGGCCGCAGAGGTGAGGATCACCATTGTCGGTGCGAAGTCCATCACGCCCTTGCCGATTAACGCCCCTGCGAGCAGGAGCAGGCTGTCACCGGGTAAAAATGAGGCTGGCAGTAATCCATTTTCCAGAAACAGCGTCGCGAACATCACGAAATAGACAATCCCGACGACATGCGGGTCCGCCAGCGCGGCAAAATCGTGTTGCCAGAGCGCCGTGATGATATTTTGAATAACAGCCATGGACTTTCCTGTGGAACAGCAGATATAACGCTATTGTACTCCCAATTTTGCCTGTCGGGGTTGATCGCAGGCGCATCTCATACAGACTTTTCTGCTTGCGGTGTTCAGAATAGCGTCCGGGGAGTACATTTCAGCCAGCACTTTACACGATGCGCTCAAATCCTGCCGATAAATCCGCAATTAAATCGTCCACATTTTCCAGCCCGATATGCAGGCGGATTAAGGTCCCCTCGAAGTCCACCTCGCCGCCTGGGCGCAGGGCCGCAATCTGCTCCGGCTGGTTGGGCAGGATCAGCGATTCAAACCCACCCCATGAATAGGCCATGCTGAAGAGGGTAAAGTTATCCAGATAGCTTGCCAGTTCGGCGTCATTCAGGCGCTTTTTAAGAACAAATGAGAACAACCCGCTGCTGCCCGTAAAGTCACGTTGCCAGTATTCGTGGCCCTTGCTGCCCGGCAGCGCCGGATGGTTAACGCGCTCCACCTGCGGATGCAGCGCCAGCCACTGTGCAATTTGCAGGCTGCTTTCGTGATGCTGACGCAAACGCACGCCGAGCGTACGGATGCCCCGGCTGGTCATGTAGGCGGTATCGGCATCCACCATCTGGCCCATCAGGTAGGCGTTTTCACGCAATTGATCCCAGCAGCGGGCGTTAGACACCGCCGTACCGATCATGCCGTCGGAATGGCCAATCAGGTATTTGGTCGCCGCCTGAATGGAGATATCGATGTCAAATTCCAGGGCTTTAAACAGCACACCTGCCGCCCAGGTATTGTCGATCATGATGATCGCTTCCGGCGCTATGCTGCGCACCGCCTTCACGATGGCCGGGACGTCATGCACTTCCATGGTGATGGAGCCGGGAGATTCCAGGAACACAACGCGCGTGTTGGGCTGAATAAGCCCGGCAATACCGGCCCCAATCAGCGGATCGAACCAGCTGGTGGTGACGCCGAGCTTGCTGAGTATTTTGGTGCAGAAGTCCTGGCTTGGCTCGTAGGCGGTATTGGTCATCAGGACGTGGTCACCCTGTTCCACAAACGCCAGAATGGTATTGGCGACCGCCGCCGCGCCGCACGGGAACAGCGCGCAGCCCGCGCCGCCCTCCAGTTCGCACATGGCTTCCTGCAACGAGAAATGGGTTAACGTGCCACGACGACCGTAAAACAGCCCGCCCTTCGCGCGATTACGCGTAGCGATTTTTTTATCTTCAACGGTATCAAACACCAGCGAGGAGGCGCGCTGGATCACGCTGTTGACCGAGCCCTGCGTGTATTTCTTACTGCGTCCTGCCTGCACCAGCGTGGTCTCAAGCTGCTTTTTAGTCATGTTCGCTAACCCTATTTTTATACGTCTGGACGTCCAGACTACCACGATTGTCAGAATGTGCATCCGGATGCTTATCGAATAAGCAGAAAATATTATCAAAAATTCGCATAAGAAATTTTTACTGCGTAAGCGCAAGGAAAGTGAGCGAAAATTACGGCACTATGTAAATACTAATGAGAACTACTATCAATTCGACGACGTTTTGATATTATTACGTTCAGATTTTGTGATTTGCGTCCTGGAGATACAGAGTGGGTAATAATTTGATGCAGACGGATCTCTCCGTTTGGGGCATGTATCAACATGCTGACATCGTAGTTAAGATTGTGATGATCGGCCTGATTCTGGCGTCCGTGATCACCTGGGCTATCTTCTTCAGCAAGAGCGCCGAACTTCTTTCACAAAAACGCCGCCTCAAGCGTGAGCAGAAGCAGCTGGCGGAAGCCCGCTCTCTGGATCAGGCTTCTGATATCACCTCATCCTTCCATGCGAAAAGTTTGACTACCCTGTTAGTGAATGAAGCGCAGAACGAGCTGGAACTCTCCGCAGGCAGTGAAGATAACGAAGGCATTAAAGAGCGTACCGGCTTCCGTCTGGAGCGTCGCGTTGCGGCCGTGGGTCGTCATATGGGCCGCGGTAACGGCTACCTGGCGACTATCGGCGCCATCTCCCCGTTCGTCGGCCTGTTCGGTACCGTCTGGGGCATCATGAACAGCTTTATCGGTATTGCCCAGACGCAGACCACTAACCTTGCGGTCGTCGCGCCGGGTATCGCAGAAGCGCTGCTGGCCACGGCTATCGGTCTGGTTGCCGCTATCCCGGCGGTTGTTATCTATAACATCTTCGCGCGCATGATTGGCAGTTATAAAGCCACACTGGGTGACGTTGCCGCGCAGGTTCTGCTGCTGCAAAGCCGCGATCTGGACCTGAACGCCAGCGCCGTTAAACCGGTACATGCGGCGTCCAAACTGCGCGTAGGTTGATTGTATGGCAATGCGTCTTAATGAAAATCTGGACGATAACGGTGAAATGCATGAGATCAACGTGACGCCGTTTATCGACGTCATGCTGGTTCTGCTGATTATCTTTATGGTTGCCGCACCGCTGGCGACGGTGGACGTGAAGGTGAATCTGCCTGCGTCCTCCAGCCAGCCGCAGCCGCGTCCGGAAAAGCCTATATACCTGTCCGTGAAGGCCGATAAGTCCATGTTCCTGGGCAACGATCCGGTAACGGATGCCTCGGTTATTCCGGCGCTGGACCAGCTGACCGGCGGCAAGAAAGACACCACCGTCTTCTTCCGCGCGGATAAAACCGTCGATTATGAAACCATGATGAAGGTAATGGACACGCTGCATCAGGCGGGATACCTGAAGATTGGTCTGGTCGGCGAAGAGAAAGCGGCCGCGAAGTAAAACGAAGGCTTTTGCAGCCTTCCCTGCCGGGTGGCGGCGTCGCCTTACCCGGCCTGCATTCCGCAACAATCATTGTTGACTCACACTGAAGGCGCCGTCGGCGCCTCTTCATCAAGCGCTACACAGGTCACGTTTGAAGTTCGGTAATGACCTTCCGAGAGTTTACGGGTCAGGCGCAGGGTGGCTGTCTCGCGTGCCAGCAGGTACTGATAGTTCGCCTCCAGTCGCCCGAGGATCTTCTCTTTAAGCTCAGGGCGCTGTTCAATAATGGCGTTCATCACCGCGCCGTAAATCTCCTCCTTGGCCTGCAAGGCGTAAATCTCCCGACGATTCTGCCATTTCAGGCGCACCAGCGTGGCCGGAATCGAAACCAAATCCTGCGTAATTCGCGTCATCTCGTCATTTTTTATCTTTTTCAGGGCGTCGAGATTCTGCTTTAAGATAAATCCATCGCTTTTCTTATCATCTAAAGTCAAATAAACGTTATTACCGCTGTCATCATTCACGTTAATCTTCCCCCAGGTTATAAAAAATGGGATTGTTTTTTTCACGCGTAATTAAATTAAGCCAAATTTCATTGCCGGCCTCATTTATTTGCTGCGTTTTCTCGGTCATTATTTGACTGAGCCTCTGGGCGTCTATTTCCCCTTCGGCCTGTAAATCATTCAGCAGATGAACTAAGGCTTCAATCTTGATGGCGCGAAATAAACGCTCTTTTAAATGGCGATCGTGCTCTTCCAGCACCATATTACGGGATTTGCCGGTGCGTGAAACACCAATTAATATGTCGGCTTCATAGTCGGAGAGTTTTCTTTTTCCTTGAGTGAAATTCGCCTCTTTATCTGCTTCCGTCGAAGGCTGTTCCACAGGCGTAATGTGGTACTTTGCCGGGACAAGATTGTCGGGCAGCATTTTAATTTCCTTTAATTTCAAAAAAGGTGGGGGTGGAAAAAGGGTGAGATTCGTTGACAATAACATGAGGCAATTTTAAAATCAAAAAAAATGGAGCCTACCCATGAACAGCATTTTCTTTACGGTCATAACGTTACTATTACTGACCGCTGGTGTGCTTTTATTGATGCAAGAGTTAAATAAAACGAAAGCGTCAAAAGACGTCAGTGAACCGCCGCAGCCTGAATTGATGTCGAAAGAGGAGGGGGAAGATCATTTCTCCGTATTGATGAACGCCGTGACGCCGGTCTGGTACTGGCGGGTAAATCACGAATATATCGATTTTCTCCATGCGACAATTAAGCGAATGAAAATGGCTGAAATTAATGATACGCCCGGCCTGTTCGACGCGCAGCGCCGTTGTAGCGACCTTAATTCGGCGGTTTATAAATATTACGACAATATCAAAAAACGCTGTCTGAATGGCGAGAAGGTGTCGTACTCCGATTTAGACGTATTAAATCTGCGCCAGTGTTTTCGCGAGTTTAGCCTGGAAGCCTACCCGGAACTGGTCGCGCTGGTCTGGCCGGAGTATGCGCGTCCGGATGTGGATCCCAACGAGGTATAGTTGAGATATACTGAGCGCTGGTTTCGTTTGCAGACAGGATTTTATGGAACGCTTCTTTGAAAACGCAATGTATGCCTCTCGCTGGCTGCTCGCACCCGTCTATTTTGGTCTCTCCCTGGCGTTGGTCGCCCTGACGATCAAGTTCTTCCAGGAGATATTTCACGTCCTGCCAAACATTTTCTCCGTGGCAGAAGCCGATTTGATTCTGGTTCTGCTGTCGCTGGTGGATATGACGCTGGTGGGGGGATTACTGGTGATGGTGATGTTCTCCGGTTATGAGAATTTCGTCTCTCAGCTTGATATCGCCGAGCACAAAGAAAAGCTCAACTGGCTGGGGAAAATGGATGCCTCATCGCTGAAGAATAAAGTCGCGGCGTCGATTGTGGCGATTTCGTCTATACACCTGTTACGCGTCTTTATGGACGCGAAAAACGTCCCGGATAACAAGCTGATGTGGTATGTGATTATCCACCTGNGGGGAAAATGGATGCCTCATCGCTGAAGAATAAAGTCGCGGCGTCGATTGTGGCGATTTCGTCTATACACCTGTTACGCGTCTTTATGGACGCGAAAAACGTCCCGGATAACAAGCTGATGTGGTATGTGATTATCCACCTGACGTTTGTGCTGTCGGCGTTTGTGATGGGGTATCTGGATAAGATCAGTAAGAAATAAATTCACCATGCCCCTCACCCTAACCCTCTCCCACAGGGAGAGGGAATATCAATCTCCCTCTCCCTGTGGGAGAGGGCCGGGGTGAGGGCAGCAGGCCGCACTATTTATTTATCCGACGACGCCTGCCACAAATTCAGCTCACCATCCGCAACGTGCTGGTCAATCCGCGTCAGTTCATCTTCGCTAAAGCGCAGGTTATTCAGCGCCTGAACGTTCTCTTCCAGCTGCTCCGGGCGGCTCGCGCCAATCAGCACCGACGTTACACGCTCATCTTTCAACAGCCAGCTTAGCGCCATCTGCGCCATCGTCTGCCCGCGCGCGCGCGCCATCTCGTTCAGCAGACGAAGGCTGCTCAGGTTGGCTTCCGTCAGCATTTTCTCCGTCAGGCCGCGCACTTTTTTCCCTTCGCGTTGCATACGTGAACCGTCCGGAACACCGTTCAGGTATTTTCCGGTCAGCAGGCCCTGCGCCAGCGGGGTAAAGGCGATACAGCCCGTTCCGTTTTTCTCCAGCGCGTCCAGCAGGCCGGTCTTGTCGACCCAGCGGTTAAGCAGGTTGTAAGACGGCTGGTGGATCAAAAGCGGGATCTTCCATTCGCGCAGCAATTCGGCCATTACCGCCGTGCGTTCCGTGGAGTAGGACGAAATGCCGACGTACAGCGCTTTTCCGCTCTGTACAGCGTGTGCCAGCGCGGCGGCGGTCTCTTCCATCGGCGTGTTTTCGTCTACGCGGTGAGAATAGAAAATATCCACATACTCCACACCCATGCGTTTCAGGCTCTGGTCGAGGCTGGCGAGCAGGTATTTACGTGAACCGCCCGAACCATACGGCCCTGGCCACATGTCGTAGCCCGCTTTGGTGGAGATGATCAGCTCGTCACGATACCCGGCAAAATCCTCCCGCAGCAGACGGCCAAAATTCTCTTCAGCGCTGCCCGGTGGGGGGCCGTAGTTGTTGGCAAGGTCAAAGTGGGTAATACCGAGATCGAAGGCCTTACGCAGCAGCGCGCGCTGGGAATCGAGCGGCTGAACGTGACCGAAGCTGTGCCACAGGCCTAGCGACAGTGCCGGTAAGCGCAGGCCGCTTTTGCCGCAGTATCGGTACTGCATGTTTTCGTATCGGCCGGTGTAAGGGTGCCAGGACATGATGTCTCCTTTCTTGTCGGTGAATTTTCGAAACAACGTTTTCATTCTATGCCGACTCGATAACAAAAAAGTATATTTTCTGCGGTATCTGCCGATAAAGAGGGTAGTACTCGCCTCTGGGCGAATTCACCCTCACGGCAAGGAATACTCAATGAAGATGCTTCGTAATTTCACCATCCGTTTCGTCATGCTGACGATACTGGGGATCTTTTGTGTCATGTGGGCAGGCGTGGGGCTTTACAGCACCTGGTCTCTGTCTCGTGTTTCTGATGGTAATGATGTTGACCGCCAGCTGGTCCGGCAAATGACGGTGCTGAGCCAGGGCAACGATCAGTATTTCCGTTTCGTCACCCGCCTGAGCCGGGCGATGGAAGTTAAAGCGGCGGGCGGCACGCCGGACCTGGCTCCTGCTCAGCAGGCGCTGGATAACATGAGTAAAAAGCTGGCAGAGATGAAAGCTATCTCTCCGGGCCCGATGGATGAAAAGGTGTCTGCGCAGGTGATTTCCACCTGGCAGGCGCTGCTCGATCGTGGCGTGACGCCGCAGATGGCGCAGGCGAAGCAGGCGACGCTCGAAGGCTATCGTCAGCATGCCAACAACGTCACGCCGCCGCTAAGCCGTGCATTCGGGGCAGCGGCTGAGAACTTTAACAACACCGCGGCGAAGGCGCTCGACAGCACGCGCGTGGTGGTCGACGGCCTCACCAGCATGACCCGGACGGTGATTATCACCGCCACGATCGTGGGTCTGTTGATCCTGCTGTTCACCGACCGCTACCTGGTGGCGATACTGGTAAAACCGCTGGATCGTATCCGTCAGCAGTTCCGCCAGATTGCGCAGGGCGATCTCAGCCAGCCGATTGAATCCTTTGGCCGCAACTGCGTGGGGCAACTGGTGCCGCTGCTGAGCGCCATGCAGGACAGCCTGCGGGAAGCGGTCAGCACGATTCGTTCCGGCAGCGAGAATATCTGGCGCGGGGCAACGGAGATCTCCAGCGGGAATAACGATCTCTCTTCGCGTACCGAAGAGCAGGCCGCCGCGCTGGAAGAGACCGCGGCCAGCATGGAGCAGCTAACCGCAACGGTGAAGCTGAACGCCGAAAGCGCGCGCCAGGCCAGCCAGCTTGCTGATGTCGCCTCCAGTACGGCCAGCCGCGGCGGCTCGCTGGTGGAAGATGTGGTCACAACCATGAGCGGCATTTCGGACAGCTCGAAAAAAATCGCTGAAATCACTACCGTCATCAACAGCATCGCCTTCCAGACCAATATTCTGGCGCTGAACGCCGCGGTGGAAGCGGCCCGGGCCGGGGAGCAGGGGCGTGGCTTTGCGGTCGTGGCGGGTGAGGTGCGTAATCTGGCCAGCCGCAGCGCGAATGCGGCAAAAGAGATCGAAGGGCTGATTGCAGATTCCGTTGCCCGCGTGGAGCAGGGGGCGCAGCTGGTGAACGATACCGGCACCACGATGGAAGCGATCCTGCGCGACGTGACGGAAGTGACCGTCATTATGAAGCAGATCGCCACCGCGTCAGAGGAGCAGAGCAAAGGTATTTCTCAGGTCGGCGTTGCCATCACGCAGATGGACGGCGTGACCCAGCAGAACGCCTCGCTGGTGGAGCAGGTTTCCGCAGCCGCCGCCGCACTTGAACGGCAGACCGAAGAACTCCAGCGCTCAGTGCAGAAATTCCGTCTCACCGCGTAACCTCTCGTGTCAGGCCGTCTCTGGCGGCCTGACGTTTATCGCTCTGAATAATCTGTGTCACCTGCGACAGCTGACCAATTTTCACTTCACTTGCCCGCATAAATTTACTTTTGTCGATCAGCAGCAGCGACTGGCTGGCGCGGTTTAACAGCAGCGCCTTAAAGCCCGCGTTGTGCTCGGACGGATCCCAAAGGACGCCATGCTCATCGACCCCTTCACACGAGAAGATGAACAGATCGATCTCCAGCCCTTTTAGCTGCGTCACCAGCGCCGGGTTAACATAGCAGCGATACTTACGCTCAAGCGTTCCGCCGGAGCAGATAAGCGTGATCCGCTCGCGCTTTGCCATCTCGTGGCAGATAGGCAGACTGTTGGTAAATACGGTGAGGTCGATGTCCGGCAACTGGCGCGCCAGATGAAAGCAGGTTGAGCTGGCGTCGAGGGCGATGGTCATCCCTTCGCTGATCCAGCCCAGCGCGTGGCGGGCAATATCGGCTTTGTCGGCATAATGGCTTTTCAGGCGTGCGCCAAAGGGTTCACCGCTGTCGCGGCTGTCCGGATGAATCAGACGCGCGCGCCCGTGCTGGCGCAGAAGCTTCCCCTGCTGCTGCAACGACTTCAGATCCCGGCGGATGGTCTCTTTGCTGACGGAGAGCTTTTCAGCCAGCACATCGGTAGTCAGCCAGTCGCTTTTACTCAGCAAGGTGATAAGACTCTGCTGTCGGGTCGCTTTTAGCGTCTGGTCTGACATACGAGGCTCCTTGCGCACGCGTGCTGACGCATTTTTCTCATCGCGGAAGAAGGGCGGCGAACCGCCCGGTCATGGATCAACCCTGACGTTTATCTTCCGTCTGGGTATCGAAGTCGCTTTCTGAATGACGCTCATGTAACTGCTCGTTCAGCTCGCCGTTGGTACGGTTAACAATGCGCCCGCGTTTAACAGCCGGACGATTCGCCACATCTTTTGCCCAGCGCTGCACGTTGGTGTACTTCCCGGCATCCAGGAACTCGGCTGCGTTATACACGCTGCCCAGCGCCACGCAGCCAAACCATGGCCAGACTGCCATATCCGCAATGGTATATTCCTCACCCGCTACGTAACGACCGCGCGCCAACTGTTTGTCCAGCACGTCGAACAGGCGTTTAGCTTCCATGGTGAAGCGATCGATAGCGTACTCAATCTTCACTGGTGCGTAGTTATAGAAGTGGCCAAAACCGCCGCCGAGGAACGGGGCCGCGCCCTGTAACCAGAACAGCCAGTTCAGGGTTTCCGTTCGTCCTGCCGGATCTTTTGGCAGGAAGTGACCAAATTTCTCGGCCAGGTAGAGCAGGATATTGCCGGATTCAAAGACGCGCGTCGGCGGGGTGGTGGAGTGGTCACGCAGGGCCGGGATCTTCGAGTTCGGGTTCACGTCGACAAAACCGCTGGAGAACTGATCGCCCTCACCAATGCGGATCAACCATGCGTCGTATTCCGCGCCCGTCACGCCCAGCGCCAGCAGCTCTTCCAGCATGATGGTAACTTTCTGTCCATTCGGCGTACCGAGAGAGTACAGCTGGAGCGGGTGCGCGCCCACAGGTAGCTCTTTCTCATGCGTCGCGCCCGAGACGGGACGGTTGATGTTGGCGAACGCGCCGCCGTTATTCTGTTTCCATTCCCACACTTTCGGTGGCTGATAGGTGTTATCTGACATGTTGGCCTGCCTTTTTGGTGTTGTGTTGAGGCAGTGTAGCAGGAGATGCAGGAACCGTTTAACGATGCGAGCGTAATGGGCAGGGCGGGTGTATGATAACGCTACCTCTGTCAGTTAATTACAACGTGCAGACGACGACAACCCCACAAAAAAATTGCCGCCTGCCTGTATTAGGTTGGACACATGCGTAAAGGAACGTTAAGCAGTGACGCACCCTTCGGGACGTTATTAGGTTATGCGCCGGGTGGCGTGGCGATTTACTCTTCAAATTACGGCAGTCTCGATCCGCGTCACTACCCGGAAGACGCGGAATTCCGCAGCTATATCGGCAACGAATACATGGGCCATAAATGGCAGTGCGTTGAGTTTGCGCGCCGTTTCCTGTTTCTCAATCACGGGTTTGTTTTTACCGACGTTGGGATGGCGTGGGAGATCTTCTCCCTGCGTTTTTTGCGCCAGGTGGTAAACGACAATATTTTGCCGCTACAGGCCTTTGCTAATGGCTCAAAACGCGCGCCGCAGGCCGGTGCGCTGCTCATCTGGCAAAAGGGCGGTGAGTTTCATGAAACCGGCCACGTCGCCGTCATTACCCAGCTGCTGGATGACAGAGTGCGCATTGCCGAGCAGAACGTTATTCACTCCCCGCTGCCGATGGGGCAGCAGTGGACGCGCGAGCTTCGTCTGAGCGTGGAGGACGGTTGCTATACGCTTCATGACACGTTCAACGATACCGAGATCCTCGGCTGGATGATCCAGACGGAGGAGACGGAACACAGTATTCCTCAGCCGGAGATCGACGGTAAGCTGCTGAAAATCAGCGGCGCGCGGTTGAAGAACAACCGTCAGTTCGACGGAAAATGGCTCAATGAAAACGACGCCCTGCAACAGGCGTACGTTCGCGCCAACGGCCACGTTATTAACAACGATCCCTGCCAGTACTTTACCATTACCGAAAGCGCCGAGCAGGAGCTGATCAAAGCCACCAACGAACTGCATCTGATGTACCTTCATGCCACCGACAAGGTGCTGAAAGACGACAGCTTACTCGCGCTTTTCGACATCCCGAAAATTCTCTGGCCGCGTCTGCGCCTCTCCTGGCAGTGGCGTCGTCACCATATGATTACCGGTCGTATGGATTTCTGCATGGATGAACGCGGCATCAAGGTTTACGAGTACAACGCGGATTCCGCCTCCTGCCATACCGAGGGCGGGCTCATTCTTGAAGAGTGGGTGAAAAACGGCTATCGCGGCACCGGCCACAATCCGGCGGAAGGCTTGCTGGAGGAGCTGACCGGCGCATGGAAGCACAGCCACGCGCGGCCGTTCGTCCATATCATGCAGGACAACGATATCGAAGAGGATTACCACGCGCTCTTTATTCAGCGCTCGCTGATCCAGGCCGGGTTTGAAACCAAAATCCTGCATGGACTGGGGGCGCTGAGCTGGGATGCCGCCGGGCAACTGATTGATGATGAAGGCCGTCACGTCAACTGCGTATGGAAAACCTGGGCGTGGGAAACGGCGATTGAGCAGATCCGCGAGGTGAGCGAAACCGAGTACGCCGCCGTGCCTATCCGCACCGGTCACCCGCAAGGTGAAGTGCGCCTGATTGACGTCCTGCTGCGCCCGGAAGTGCTGGTCTTTGAACCGCTGTGGACGGTGATCCCAGGTAACAAGGCGATCCTGCCGGTGCTGTGGCAGCTGTTCCCGAACCACCGTTACCTGCTGGATACCGATTTTGAGGTCAACGATCTGCTCAAACGGACCGGTTATGCCGTTAAACCGATCGCCGGACGCTGCGGGAGCAATATCGATCTGATCGGCGCCCAGGACGAACTGCTGGACCAGTCCAGCGGCAAGTTTGTTGACCGCAAAAATATCTACCAGCAGCTATGGTGCCTGCCGAAAGTTGACGGCAGATACATTCAGGTCTGCACCTTTACCGTGGGCGGGAACTATGGCGGAACCTGTCTGCGCGGGGATGACTCGCTGGTGGTGAAGAAAGAGAGCGATATTGAACCGCTGATTGTGGTGAAAGATAAATAACGTCTCCCTGTTATAAAAACGCCCCCGCAGGGCATGTTGCGGGGGCGTTTCATTACTGCTCTTCCTCTTCCTGCTGCTCGCTGATCTTCAAATCAATGATCCGGCCAAGCTGGTCATGGTAAACCGTCAGCAGGTTGTACTGGCTCATCTCGGACATAATTTGCGGCGTGACGTTAAAACTTTGGGCAAGCTCGTCATGGCGCAACATTTCCGGATGACGCCGCCTCACATGCGCGCGGCGGCGATTGTACTGATACCACAGGATCAGCAGCCAGCCGTTAAACGCGGCAATCAGCAGATAGACCAGCACCGTATTAAAAGAGGCGATAATCACGCTCCAGCGGTGATCGCCCTCCTCGGTTAACTGCATCCACAGCCTGGCGTACAGGAAAAACAGGAATCCTCCCCAGGCTATCAGCGTTAATGCGGCATCGAAAAGACGCGGTGCCAGCCGATGTTCAGTCAAAATTAACGTATTCTCGTTCATTGAATGCTCCCTTTACCCCGGTCCGGACTGATCCAGCGCGCGCGGGCGCGTTTACGTTTAAGCATGACTTTCGGAAATGCCACGAGGGTGGTAAACAGGCCAATCATCCAGTACACCATCGGGAACCAGATTACCCAGAACAGCGAGCCTGCCACTTTCCGCTCGTAGCGCCGCTCGATATACAAACTGACGAGGAATTGCAGCAGGCACATCACGCCCAGCAGCAGCCCGGTAAACGCCGGGGGAAACAGGCTCGCAACGGCCAGGTTCGCGGGAAGAGGGATAATATGGCTGAGAATGAACAACACCACGGTTGCCCCATAGGCAAACGCCCACAGCGTTGATAGCGCGTACTCAAGAAACAGGGGCCACATGCGATGATGCTCCCAGCGGGCCATCTTGCGCAGGTTAACCAGAAACACCTCTGCCCCCCCCTGCGCCCAGCGCAGACGCTGTTTCCACAGCCCCTTTAGCGTCTCCGGCATCAGGATCCAGCACAGTGCCCGCGGCTCGAAAAAGATATCCCAGTGGCGAAGCTGAAGCTTCCAGCTTATGTCGATATCCTCTGTGATCATGTCCGGGCTCCAGTACCCGACATCCGCCAGCGCCTGTCGGCGAAAGGCGGCGATGACGCCGGAGACGGTAAAGACCCGGCCATAGATCCGCTGCGTTCGCTTGATGAGGCCAATAATGGAAGAAAACTCGCCCACCTGAATACGGCCAATCAGCGTTGAGCGCGTGCGAATACGCGGATTCCCGGTGACGGCCCCAACGTGGGGATACTGAATCAGCGGTGCCACCAGATACGCCGCGGTGTCGCGGTCGAGCAGGGCGTCGCCGTCAATGCAGACCAGCAAATCGCCCCGGGCCGCCGCAGCGCCGGCCTTGAGCGCCACGGCTTTCCCCTGGTTCTCCGCGAGATTAATCACCCGCAGGCGCGGTTGCTCTCGCGCCAGCTGTTGCAGTACCTCCGCCGTGTTATCAGAAGAACCGTCGTTGATGGCGATAACTTCCACATTCCAGTACCGCTGACCCAGCGCGGCGCTAATGGTCTCCCGTGCGTTGCGTTCCTCATTGAAGCAGGGAATAAGAATCGAGATTAACGGCTCACCGGCTAAGGCGGGGGCGGGTGTTGCGTTATCCCACGACCAGTGCCGTTCAAGCTGAAACCAGAAATAGAGGCCGCCGGTTACCCAGAGCACGGACATAAACAGCGGCCAGAAAAAGACAAAGTCCAGAATCAGTTCGCCGGTAAACAGCGCGGCTACGCCTAACGGCAACCCGAATACCAGACACAAAATAGAGAAGGCGATAATGCGATCAGTCATTGTCAGGATACCAGTACGAAGAAAATTCAGGTCTGATACGTGAAATATCAGGTTGGTTGTTGAGGAAGTCGTCGGGGTAATAACCGTAATTTTTGATGCCGTTCAGCTGGAGCACCCGCATCCACTCCATCAGACGTTCATCGGCTACGGCACGCTGCGGTTTCTGTGCCCAGTCCCTGGCCTGTAGCTCAAAAATCGTTTTATTCAGCGCGCCGGGGCGTGCGGCGACGGCTTTGACTAAACGCGTCAGCCAGGCATTGCTCTCTTCTGCCGGGACGGACTCCATCAGCGGCATTGCCATCGGCACCGTCCAGTCGTAGGCCGCCAGAAAATCATCGAGATTTTGCGCAAACCATGCCTCGCTTTCCGGCTCGAGAATGGGCAACGTGAACATGTTCCGCGCGGTTTTGATCTGCGGGCCACGGATGTTTTTCACCGCCTGGCTCAGGGTGCGGGTAAAGCCGATAAGTCGCTGACTCTTCTGCCGGGTCGTGTCCTGTCCGGCATCGTCAACGTCCGTCAGCACCGCATCGTCATGAAATAAGATCCCATTGAAGCTGGCATAGCGGGCCAGATCTTCATAGATCTCCGTCACCTGCTGGCGAACCTGCGGACTCCAGGGGGAGAGCCTGATATAGGGCTCGGCGGCCACGGTCAACTCTCCCGTTTGACGATCCCGGCGCTGCACGCGCGGCAAGGCTGGACTGAGATCGAAAGAGAGAACCGGCATCCACGCGAAGACTTTCACTCCCGCGCGGGTTTGTAGCTGCCAGGCGACAAAATTAAAGAGATCGGCCCGGACCGGAAGCCGGCGGTTGGGGAAATAGAGCGCATCGATCCTGCCGTCGCCCCGCGGATCCGAAAACGCCTGGAGAAACACATGGCTGATTTTCATGTCGTAGACCCGCTGGACGAGTTTGTTGATGTTTTTCGTCTGCTGGGCCGGATCGGGATCGAAGACGTAATCGAGATCGACATGCATGACGCGCACCGGGTCAAACTCCTGAACGCGGCTAACCGTGTTGGCAAAGGTTTTTATCGACGGATTTCCGGCGATCAGCAGGCGCGGGATGTTGCCGAGGTCGCGCACGTTTCCCAGCCCGTCCTCCAGGGTAAAGGCCAACTGATAGCCCTGTTTTTGGGCGATAGCGAGCGACGTACCGTTGGCAGCCCCATAGGGCCACACCCAGGCACGCGGCGCTTTTCCCGTCACCTGGGTGATTTTATCGGTGACTTTCCGTACGTCTGCGGCGATCCGCTGGTTGAAGTGTTCATCGGTTTCGTAATGCCCCGTCGCGTTATCGAAAAAACGGTTGGCGATGGCGGGTTCACGGCTTCCCTGCGGGTTGGCCGGAATGCCGTAATGCGAGGCCCAGGTATGCGAGCCAATCTCAATCAGCGGGGACTGGCTGAGCTCGCGAACCATATCCCAGGTGGCAAAGCGATCGCGGGGCGTCATCAGACCGCCGAAGTTAACTTTTTGATTTGCCGGCGTATCCACCCAACTGCCCACCGGCGCCCACAGCGCAGGAACGTTCCAGGCCTGAAGCAGAGGCCAGACCCGGGTGTAAAAGCTGCTGTAGCCGTCGTCAAAGCTGAGCAAAACGGCTTTCGGCGGCAGCGCTTTTTTCCCTTCATGCGCATCCAGAATGTCCTGCACGCTGATGGCGTGATAGCCGTTGTGCAAAAGCCAGCTTATCTGCTCGTTTAACGCGCTGGTGCGAACGGAGAGGTAGCGCTGATCGGCGGCATCATCTTCGACGTCGTGGTAGGCCAGGACCAGAAACTGATTCTCCGGCCACGGTTTGCTGGCCTCCAGCTGCGGCCTCTTTTCAGGGGCCATAAAGGAGAGCGGCTGCGCGCAGAGGCTCGCGCTGAGGCAGAGCCAGCCGATGACGATCAGGCTTACAGAAAAACGTGTGTTCAGCATATTCATCCTTAAAAGCGTAAAGTCGCATCTAACGTGACGGAGAGATTGCTCTCGCGTTTGCCGTCGTAAGGGCGCTTATCCCAGTTCAGCATCACGCCAGTATCGACAACGTTGTTCCACTGGATGCGTTGCCCGTAACCCAGCAGGGTAACGGCACCCGCAGACTGATTTTTCTGCCAGTAGCTGCCCCCTCCTGCCACGAACTGCTGGCTCCAGAGGGTGTCGTAGTGGCGGTACATCTCATGGTCAACGGACAGGGCAGCCGTCACGGACAGATCCCGTGCCGGGTTGTAATAGAGCGTATTCCGCAGGCTGTTTTTACTGGCGGCGATCCCCGGTTCGAGATCCAGCGTCAGGGTCGGGGTCTGCCAGAGACGCTCTTTCCCGGAGAGGGTGTATTCCTGACGGCGGTTGTGGTCTGAGAAGCGGCTGACGGCGGCGTTGAACTGGTATTCACGTCGCTCGTTTTGATACCAGCGCACCCCACCTTCACCCCGGTTGGCGCTGATCCCATTGCGTAATGCCCGTAAGGGTGTGGCGCGTGACAAGCGTTCGAGGTTACCGCTGACCTGCCAGTTATCACTCAGGCTGTAGGTTGTTGAGAGCCGTGCGCCCGGCCTGTTTGTACCGTGATAGCGGTTGCTGGAGAGCTCGGCTTCGAGCGTGAGGTCACGGGGGCGCCACTCAACGCCGCCCAGCAGGTGGCGGCTGATGCCTTTACCTTCGTCGAAATTCCCCTGGGCATAGCGGGCGCCGGCAAACAGCCGCCAGTTATCCGCCACGGGCGGGCCATAGAGCGTGGCGTCCCAGCTCATGTCGTGGCTACCGCTGACGGGGTTATCTGAGTGCAATCCTTTACCCGCGTTCAGACGCAGCTCAGACATATGGTGGACCGCTCTGAGTCTGTCCAGGCGACGGGCGCTGCGATCGGCGGGGGCGCGAGCAATTACGTCAGCAGCCAGTAAATCCATCTGGCGCCACTCCTGAAGGTCCATTGCGACGTAAGCCTGCTGTTTTTCAAGCTCCAGATTCGCGGGTTCAAGCGCCTCTGCTCGTTTAAGCTTTTGCTCGGCCGCGCGCGGCAGGTCTCTGGCCTGAAGCAGGGCGGCATAATCAATCTGTAACCCCTGATTTCCCGGCGCCGTTGATGCCAGACGATACGACAGCTTTTCGGCCTCCGGCAGGGCGTTGGTCGCCAGCAAATAGTTAAGTTTGAGAGACTGTCCGGTGAGCCACCGATCGTTCGGCTGAGCGGTCGGGGATCCGAAATCGTAGCGGGTCCAGGGAACGCTGCGGGTCTCGCGCTCAACGTAGTGGCGGGCGGTCTGATACTGCCCCGTATCCAGCCAGGCGTAGAAAAGCGCATGCTCCTCATCCTGCGGATCGGAGGCGTAGTGTGGATAGCGTTGAACAAGCGAGAAGGCGGCGACGGTGTTTTTCTCCTGCAAATATGCCGAGATCACCCAGCCGATGGCCCAGTCCGGTACCGGATGCTGTTCGGCCGTCAGCGCCTCATATTCGCTAATGACCTGCCGGTAATTACCCTGCGCATACAGGGCGCCAAGCCGATCGATACGTGCAAGGACGACGTCTTCAGCCGCCTGCGGTTCGTTTTGCCAGCGGGAAAGCAGGGCGTGATAGCGATCTAACGCGTTTTGTGCCAGCCGCAGGCGCTCTTTCTCCGTTCTGCCAGGCACATCCGCCAGGCGTACCCTTTCAGCCGCGGCGTTACGCTCAAGGCGGCGGCGCTCCGCGGGAGACATCGCCGCGCTTTGCGACAGCCAGAGTGCGGGCGTGCTCACCCGGTTTTCCGTTAACGCATCGATCGTCTCGCGAAGAAAGGCATTATTCCCGGGAGCGGCGTTCAGTGCACGCATGTCCGCCAGCAGCCGGTCCCCGTTTTTTCCCTGGCGCATCCAGACATAGGAGAGCGTCTCAAGGTGCGCGGGAGAAGGATCGTCCTTAACCAGCTGCCGGGCTTCCGAAAGCGCGAGGCGATCTCTGCGGGCATCGGCCAGGGTCTTAACATAGCCGATGCGGTAATCGTCGTTATCCGGCGCAAGGCTGAGCGCCTCTTTCCACAGTGATAAGGCGGATGGCCAGGCTTTTTGGTTTCTTCTGGACTGGGCGACAGCAGCGATGGCGCGAGCGGGCAGCGGCATATAAATACCATAACGCTGCCAGACCCGGATAACCTCATCATCGCGTCCTGCCCAGGAGGCTACCTGTAACCAGTCCGCAACCTGTCCGGGTGTTAAAGCATGCTGTTGCTCATAGCGCTGTAGGTAATCAAGAAACAGAGCGTAATTACCGTTACGTGCCTGTTGTATCTGATGCTCATAAACGGATTCATCAGCCTGAACCAGAACAGGAAAGAGTAAAAGCAGGAGCAATAATATTGTGGTGCGATAAAAGAATAACGTAGTGAAGCTAAGCGATCTTTCCATATCTATTTGCCATTTGTTTATCGTGAATCCATTGCATAACACGGCCGCCTTTTAACTCTGTGTTAAAGGGCATAAAGGAGAACATTAAATCTGAATGATGCTACGTTATGGGGTACTTACTTAAAGGTAATTATGAGCCCTCATCTCAGTGGTCTGATTGGGCTTAATGTACACCCGATATGTTGGGGGATAAATAAGTTGAAAAGCGGCTGGGAGGTTTTGAGATAATTCTGGAAGAAGTAAGTTTTTTAGATAATTCAGTGCAGGATTGTTCTTTTTAACTGATTGATGTTAAATGTTTTTTCTTTTGCTTCTTCCTGTTTTTTTATATTAGAAATGAAGTTCTGCTGAGTTAATTAAAGTACTTTCTGGTGCATGTTTGGGAAGTTTCATGACAAAAATTCTTAATGTTCAGAGAAGTGACTTTTCTGAAATTCTTTTTTATTTATAATTAACGCCAGGCATTGAGTGATAGTCTACAAAAAGTCTAGCTCACCAATGTCATATTGAGGGATGATCAAAGCCAGAAAACATTTGCCGTTAATGTAAAACGCTATAAACGAAAGCGTTCTTGTTTCTTAAGAGGCGGGCTTGCTTTAATCTAAAAGGGATGGTTAGTGGCGACTTCAATAGTGTTAGTGACTCAGGATTGTTTCCTTGTCAGGGGGATGCGGCTATTTTTCCCGGATATAATTTGCCTCAGTTCGATAGACAGAAACATATTTGATACCGACGCAAATGAATATACTGTACTGATTGATAGCCGTACGCCGCTCCGTTTATATGATTACCTGATACGCCATCCGGCCAGAACGAGAAAAACGATCTGCTGCGTTATGCTGGATATGCGTCCTCGAGAGGAGGATCTTCTCAGTATGAAGCTGTTTATGAACACGTCGCTTACGGCTCCGGATATGGCGTCGTTATTCAATCTGGTGCTTGATATGAAAGGCAGGCGTCTGACAACCAAATGGCTGCTTAACTTACGGCTGAGTCGACACGAAGCGATAATGATCAGGTTGCTGAAGGCAGGGAGGTCAATGGAAGAGATTGCAGATAAGCTGAATATGTCGGTTAAAAGCCTCTATCGCAAGCGAACGGTGCTGTCGGAGCGGTTAGGGGCAGGGAACTTCAACGAGGCGTGTTTGTTTATCTTTAAAAACAAACTGCTGGACGTGGTTGGGAACGATCCCTAGCTTTGTCAGAAGCCAAAAGCAGAAACCCGCCACGAGGGCGGGTTCTTTTAATGGAAATAATTCAGAACGACCAGCGCAGATTGGCGTTAACAGAGTTGACGCGGGTATCCGCACCATATTGTCCCTGGTAACCCACATCCAGCGTCGCAGCACGCGACAGCTGTACGCTCACGCCGATATCACCGACCATCACATCCTCATCCACGGCCTGTCCCTGAGTAATGAACGCGTCGCTGCCCGCAAACGCCATGCGCGAAGAGGTATTCTTATCGCCATAGGCGTGCTGCCAGCCCAACGAACCGTAGAGGTTAACGTGCTTCGGCAACTCGGTCACACCGCGCAACCCGAGTGTCGTATAGAAGGTGTTCATCGTTTCGTTACGGACGCTCAGCGCAGCGGCACCGCCGTCTTCCCTGAAGCTGTCGGTATGCAGCCGGATGTACGATAAATTGACGAACGGCTCAATATTCCTGTCTGGCTGGCCGAAACGGTAGCCCGCTTCGGTGAACGCCAGCAGGGAGTTCGCGTCGTAATCTGACTTCAGCCGATCCGAGAAGCCGCTGAAATCAACATTGCGCTCGCCTTCGATCTTGTGCCAGGTGTAACCCAGCGCGCCGCGAAGGGAGAACGCATCCTGTTGACCCGCCGCATACAGACCAAGGTGATAGTTGTCGGTATCCGTTGAAGAGCGACGGCTGTCGACGTCATAATCACCCCGGCTGTAGCCGAAGTAGCCGCCGACACGCACGTTATGGTCCGCCAGTTTGCGATCTGCCCCCAGCAGGAAGCCGGTGGTGTTGCCGTCCAGCTTGCCCACGTTACCGTCGCCGCTGTTTCGGCTCCAGGAGCTGAAGGTCTGGCCCCAGACGCCATTGTTTTGCGGCTCCGGCTGCTGCACCAGCGACATGGCTAACGGTGGTATCGGCAGGCTGTCGTTATCAAACGCGCGCTGCATCCGCTGGTTTAACACGTTAAACACCTGCGTGCTGCCAGCGATCAGGTTGGACTGCATTGACGGATAAACTTCACCAGAAAGCTGGTTGAACGCCTCGCGCGCTTCCGGTGCGCTTAGCAGAAGCAGCGAGTTATACAGCGCCAGCGACGGGCCGCTTTGCGTCAGCGTGGAGAGCGCGCCAGCGGTATTCCACTGGTTGCTGCTTTGGGCCACGGTCTGGAAAATGCCCGGCTTGCCGCTGCCCGGGTTTTCACCGCCAGGATTCTCACCGCCCGGGTTTTCACCACCAGGATTCTCACCGCCAGGATTTTCGCCTCCGGGGTTTTCACCGCCAGGATTCTCACCGCCAGGGTTTTCGCCTCCGGGGTTTTCTCCTCCAGGATTCTCGCCACCGGTCTCTTTCTGCGCGATGGTCAGATCGACGGCGTTGGTGCTTTGCTTAAGCGCCACGTCGAGGAATGCGGATTTGGAGATCGCTCCGGCGAACTCACCGTCGATTCCCCCGTCGGAGGTCAAAATGCGGTAGCTTTGGCCCGTTTTATAGCTGGTTTGCGGATCCAGCGCGGTGACCTGTACCTTAGCCTGATTGCTGATGGTGGTTTTGCCCGATACCAGTAGCTGGTCGCTGCGGCCATCTCCTGCGATATCGACGTCATAGAAGGATTCGCCGATAAAGTTCAGATAGCGTTTCAGCGTCAACGTACCGATATTGCCGTCGCCGGGCGAGATATGTCCGCCGGACAGGATCTCGGTCTGGCCCAGCGTCCCGTTGCCGCCCAGCGTGCCGCCGGACTTGATTGACGCGGCGCTGCTGTAACCCACCCCGTTGCTGACGTCTGAACCCGCCGTCGCATTGAGGATCAGCGTGCCGCCGTTCTCCGCGCTAAGGGTCTGGACGTCAAAGATATCGTCTTCTGGCTGGGTATTAATATTGCTGGCAATAATGACTTTACCGCCCCGCGCGGTTACGTTCGCCTTGAGTGCGGAAAGATCGCCGTTCAGCGTCGTCTGCCCGGAGGTG
This sequence comes from Enterobacter sp. DN, assembly GCF_046054285.1. Lineage (NCBI taxonomy): Bacteria > Pseudomonadati > Pseudomonadota > Gammaproteobacteria > Enterobacterales > Enterobacteriaceae > Enterobacter > Enterobacter sp. DN. The sequence goes on along the minus strand of NZ_JBJJTG010000003.1, from coordinate 450,161 downwards.
TTGATCACATCACCTTCACCGCTCATCGTGTTGCTGAAGAGGTAATTTCCGTCGGTATGGTTGAAGTAGACATAGCTGCCGAACAGTCCGCCACGCAGGCTGATTGCCGTCTTCGCATCGAGGGTACCTGCGCCGCCCGCCGTGCCAAGCGTTGGCTCAGTTAAACCCGTGCCGGTGTCCATATTGCCGCGGCTGCCGATGATGAGCGCACCCCGGTTCGAGCCGGAACCCGATGTCCCCACGATCAGCGCATTGCTGCCAGCGGAAAATGAACCGCCGTCAATCACAGACAGCACGCCATTGCCATAATCGCCCACGCTCACGCTGCTGCCGCTGGTAAAGCGCGAGTCCTTGCCCGCAATAACCAGCTCGGCGGTTTTCCCTGCCCCGGAGACGCCCGCCACCTGCACGCCGCCAACGTTAACCGTTCCGCCGTTCAGCACGTCCAGGTCGCCATAAAGCGTCAACGTACGGCCAACGTTCCACTGTGAGCCGCTCCCCGTGACGGTGGCTTTTGGGCTCAGCGTGTCGGTTTCACCCGGTCCGGTACCGTTGCCGATGCGCGCATCGTAGGCGGTGCTGAGCGCCGCGCCGTCTTCAATCGCAAGCGTGGAGCGTGCGCCCAGATCGGTGCCTACGCTAAGAAAATTACTGGTCACACGAGAGCCGGCACCCGTGGCGAGAAGGTGGCTGTCGTAGCCGCGGGTGGTGCCGACAACGATCTCCTTTGCGCTCGCCAGCGCGCCCTCTTCGACTCGCAGGGTGCCGAGGCCAAGATTCAGGTCGCCGCGAAGGACGTACCGATCGTTCACCGCGTTAAGCTCAGCGTCTGGCCCACGGACCGTGACCACGCTTTCATAAATTTTGCCGTCGAACAGCCGACCGATATTGATGTTATAGGCGGTGATTTTGCCATTATCGATCAGCAGGTTTCCGCGTTGGTTACGTCCAACATAAACATCTCCGGTGTAACCCAGCGTTTCGGTAATACGCGACTCGCCATCAAAAAAGGCATCGGCTGCACGCGCGACATCGGCAGGTAAAAAAAGTAACAGCGGCGCGGAAAATAGAGCGAGGTAAAGTCTGGAAAGCGGTGTCTTAACCGCTAAAGAATGTGATGTAGAGTTATTCACGGGCTATCTCCGTACTCATTAGCATGATGTCAGGAACATCGTTTTTATATGAAAACTCAGATACGTCAGATAACGTAAAAGGCGTTATTTCAGTACGCCTTTTAATGCGGTGCTAATTATTTATGTGTGACAACTGGTGTACAGGTTGGCGCGCTCAGCGTCGGTGCAGATCCTAAAATTCCCGGCATCATCATCGATGAACAATCGAAAATACGCCCTTTTTCTGTCGTGGCGCGATAAGAGAGTTTTTGTCCTCCCAGTGCGTCCGGCTGGGCGCCATTAACGTTGGATACGGTTATTTCATCCGATGAGCCCAGTCCCAGCATTTTAGCGGTCTCCGCCTGTAGGAGTGGAATAGCCTGATCGGTTTTCAACGTGGAACAACCGGCTAGCATCAACGTAACGGTTAAAACGATGAGTGGTTTTTTCATAAATTATCCTTGATATCCAACCAGTTAATTTCACTGATTGTATTTATGTTTTCTTTTACCCAAATCAGCGAATAATATATTTCTCTTTCCTAATCGAAAAAACCCTCCTAAAGTAGGGTGGGTAGATAATAATTCATCTGTACTCTAAGATATGCGAAGGTAAAAGGAGGCTCCTTTGGGACAGAATTATGCGTTAGTCGTTGATGACCATCCATTGGTAGCAAGCGGCATCGCCAATTTTCTGATTACACATTGCCAGTTTAAGCAGGCGTGTGTGGTGACGAATGAAGATGATTGCTACCGCCAAATTAGGGATCATGGCCCGCCACGTTTGCTGGTAATCGATTTTTGGCTCTCTTCCGGAACGGCCCTGAAATTACTCAAAGAAGTAAAGCAACTTTACCCACAGGTACGACTCCTGGTGGTCAGCGGGGATGACAATAATGATATCTGGCGCAAAGTTAATGCCGCCGGGGGACACGGTTTTGTATTGAAAAGCGAGCCACCTGAGATGTTCTCGCGGGCCGTTTTCGCACTCACTGATAATCAGACCTGGTTTCCTGAGGGAAACGAAATTTCCGTTAAGACGAATAATGAGAAGTTAAGTAAATTTAACTTAACACCGCGACAAATAGACGTGTTAAATATGATTATGCGCGGCCTGCCAAATAAACGCATCGCCGCCCAGCTTTCAATTTCTGAGCCCACGGTCAAAGAACACATCAGCAATATATTGAAAAAGATAGGCGTTAACAGCCGGGTCGAAGCCATCACGCTTCTGCATGGCAAGCAGGAACCGTCGGAATGAGGTTTTTCCAGAGCTTACAAAATGATGGTATCTCTGCTCCGGCGCAGATCCGTTTGCTAAACAACACCTTTCTGCGGCTGGTATTTAGCTTTAGTGCGGTGCCCTTTGTTGGTATTCCTTTCGCCATCTGGATTTATATGCTTGGGGATGAACTCGGCCCAACGATTATCTGGATAATTATTTATCTGCTATGTGCCGTGGCGATACGAATATTGCACCGACGCTATCAGCGTGAAGCGAAAGAAAACGGTGAAAGGGACGTTCTGCGACGCTGGCTTCCGCGTATTAATAATATTGCCTTTATTCACGGGCTGGGAATTTCATCACTCTATTTAATTACGCCACAGACGCAGAATTTTGACTTTTTCCTGTTACTTAATATCAGCATTGCCGCCATCGTCGCCGCCAATGCGACGCATCTGACGCCTGTCATCAGTACCTTTACGCGTTTTTTCTTCGCCTCCTGGGGGGTGCTGAACCTCGGTATTATCTGGCGGCTGGATGAGTTGATGTTCATCGTGCTCATGCTGAATCTGCTTTACGGCTTCGCGATTTACCGCCATGCGTTAACTTCCCATGCGTTCTTTATTCAGCAAGCGCTGCTTGAGGAAAAAAGCTCACGCCTTGCGGAACAGTTTCGTCAGGCCAAAGAGGACGCGGAGCAGGCACTGCTGGATAAAAATCAGTTTCTGACCACCGCCAGTCACGATCTGCGCCAGCCCGTACACGCAATGGGCTTTCTGATCGAAGCCATCCTCCACCGAAACCGGGACGACAGCCTGACGCCGCAACTCCTTGACCTTCAGCAGAGCGTTCGCTCGGTGCATTTAATGCTCAATTCTCTGCTCGATCTGAGCAAAATAGAATCCGGGAATGCCCTCTCTGCCCCGACCAAAGTGGATATCGGTGCTCTGCTCGACTCGGTCATCACGCTGTTTCGTGAAGAGGCCAACAGCCGCGCGCTTAGGCTGTGTATCCGGCGGCCTAAACGCCGTATCGACGTGATGGGCGATCCGCTGCTGGTGCGACAGTCCCTGATTAACCTGATTCAAAACGCCCTTCGCTACACGCTCCAGGGCGGGGTGCTGGTCGCCATCCGACCGCGCGGTGACGAGTGTATGGTGGAGGTGTGGGACACGGGAGTCGGTATCGCCGATGAAGAGAAGGGCAAAATCTTCTCACCTTACTACCGCCCCGAGCTGGCATGGAAGATCGACAGCGCCGGACACGGGCTGGGACTGGCCGTCGTTGCCCGTTGTGCCAAGCTGATGAAGGTGAAATACGGAATGCAATCCATTGAAGGGAAAGGCTCCCGCTTCTGGATGCGCTTTACCCAATATGCTGGCGAAGACATCGCGCCGGACATCCCGCCCGCCGCTGACAACACCGCCACGCCGGTACGCTATGCGCCGCTGCACGGTTCCTGCCTGGTCGTCGATGACGACCCGCTGGTGACGTCTGCCTGGGAGAGCCTGATGAGCGTCTGGGGAATCGACGTACGCTGTGCGGCCTCGGCTGAAGAAGCGTTTGCCATCATCGACGACGGCTTTACGCCGTTCGCCGTGCTGTGCGACCAGCGCCTGCGATCCGGCGAAAGCGGCTTCGATATCCTGAAGGCGCTTTTTGAACGTCTGCCGGATATGAGCGGCGCGATAGTCAGCGGCGAATTTAATTCACCGGTTCTGCTGGAGGCGGAGCAGGAGGGGTACCTGGTGCTCCGCAAGCCTCTTGAGCCAGCTAAACTGCATGCGCTGCTGACGCAGTGGTCGGGATGTCATTAAGGGAATGCAGAAGTGTCGATTCTGGCGGGTTCAGAATGCAAAAACGGACCTCCGTGGAGGTCCGTTAATATAAATTTGGTGCCCGGACTCGGAATCGAACCAAGGACACGGGGATTTTCAATCCCCTGCTCTACCGACTGAGCTATCCGGGCAACGGGGCGCATTAAACCCGATCCTCCCTCCGGCGTCAACGAAATTTGTTGCTTTCGGTGCAGACTGCACACTCTCTCACCATTTCGTCGCAAACTTAAGCGAAAAAGCGCGTCCAGAGCGCGGAAAGCGGCATCGCGAGCAGCAGGGCAGGGAGCATGTTCACCACTGCAAACATCTTAATGCCACAGATGCGCAGCCCTGTCGCCAGCAGCAACAGGCCGCCGACGGCGGTAAAGTCTGCCATCATCGCTGGCGTTGTCAGCGGTAGGATCAGCGTGGCGCAGGTGGCCAGCGCCAGCTGAATAAGCAACATCGGCACACAAATCGCGGCGACGGCGATGCCTAGGGTGGTGGCAAAAATGGTGGCAGTAAAGAAATCCAGAAACGCTTTCGCAATCAATATGCTGGGATCGCCGGTCATCCCTTCCTGCATCGAACCGAATATCCCCGTGCCGCTGGCGCAGAACAGAATAATGATCGCAACGTAGTTCTGAATAAACGACTCGTGCGTGCCGTGCTTTGCCTTGCCTGGTCGGGCAATCAGATTTTTGGCTTTGCCTACTGCGTGATTAATACCTTTTTCCAGATAGCAAAACTCGCCGATGAGCGCGCCGAGCAGCGTCGCCAGTACCATCACCGGCAGGTTGGCGCATTTCACCACTAAAAGGATACCAATCCCTAACGACGCCAGGCCAAAAATAGAAGGCATGGAGACGCGAATACGCTCCGGCAGGCGCTGACTTAATACTGCCCCAAGTACACCGCCCAGCAATACGGCTCCCGCATTGATAAAGGGTCCAATTACCACGTTTAACTCCTGTTATTTAAGCACTGGCATTGCATGATTATGGCACGTTCGTCCCTGATTACGCTTAGCTTTGGGAGGCGTAACGCATACTGATTCCTTCTTGCACCTGAAAATAAAAGGTGACATGATTGCGCGAATTTTCTCCTTCCTGTCTCGCCGTTCGGTGAGGGTATTTGCGCCTATGAAAACCATGAAAATTGCCGTCAGCCGTGAGCTGGTATCCAAAGTTTCTACGCATCGCGAAAAAGTTATGCTGGATAACACTGATTTCACCGATGTGGCGGCAGTCGTCATTACGGTTGTTGAAAGCTACAGCGGCATTCTCGCATTGCTGAAGCGTACGGGCTTTCAGTTACCGGTATTTTTGTTCTCAACAGAGCCAGGAGAGGTGCCAGAGGGTGTCACGGCGATCATCTCGGGTAAAGCACAGGAATTGCTGGAACTGGAATCTGCCGCCTGCCGGTATGAAGAGAACCTGCTGCCACCCTTTTTTGACACCCTGAGCCAGTATGTGGCGATGGGAAACAGCACCTTTGCCTGTCCGGGTCACCAGCACGGTGCCTTTTTCAAAAAACACCCGGCGGGGCGGCAGTTCTATGATTTCTTCGGTGAGAACGTTTTTCGCGCCGACATGTGCAACGCCGACGTTAAGCTGGGCGATCTGCTGATCCACGAAGGCTCCGCCAAGCACGCGCAAAAGTTCGCGGCGAAAGTGTTCAACGCGGATAAAACCTACTTCGTGCTGAACGGCACGTCGGCGGCCAATAAAGTGGTGGCCAATGCGCTGCTGACCCGTGGCGATCTGGTGCTGTTCGATCGTAACAACCACAAGTCCAACCATCATGGAGCGCTGATCCAGGCCGGGGCAACGCCTGTCTATCTTGAGGCAGCCCGTAATCCGTTTGGTTTTATCGGCGGGATTGATGAGCACTGCTTTGATGAGGCCTGGTTGCGGGAACTGATCCGTGACGTCGCGCCGCAGAAAGCCGCCGAGGCGCGCCCGTTCCGTCTGGCGATCATTCAGCTCGGCACCTACGATGGCACGATCTACAACGCCCGTCAGGTGATCGACAAGATCGGTCACCTTTGCGACTACATCCTCTTTGACTCCGCCTGGGTCGGCTACGAGCAATTTATCCCGATGATGGCGGAAACGTCTCCGCTTCTGCTGGAACTGAACGAGAACGATCCGGGAATTTTCGTGACCCAGTCGGTCCACAAGCAGCAGGCCGGGTTCTCGCAAACGTCGCAGATCCATAAAAAGGATAACCATATTCGCGGTCAGTCGCGCTTCTGCCCGCACAAGCGGCTGAACAACGCGTTCATGCTGCATGCCTCCACCAGCCCGTTTTATCCGCTGTTTGCGGCGCTGGACGTGAACGCCAAGATCCACGAGGGCGAGAGCGGACGCAGGCTGTGGGCGGAGTGCGTCGAGCTGGGCATAGAAGCGCGCAAGGCCATCATCGCCAACTGCAATATGATCAAACCGTTTATCCCACCGGTAGTGGCGGGGCGGCCATGGCAGGATCACCCCACGCAGGCCATCGCCAGCGAGCGTCGCTTCTTTAGTTTTGAACCGGGTGCAAAATGGCACGGTTTTGAAGGCTATGCCCGCGAGCAGTATTTCGTCGATCCGTGCAAGCTGCTGCTGACCACGCCGGGCATTGATGCTGAAACAGGGCACTATACCGATTTCGGCATTCCGGCGACCATTCTCGCCCACTACCTGCGCGAAAACGGCATTGTGCCGGAGAAGTGCGATCTCAACTCCATCCTGTTCCTGCTGACGCCAGCCGAGAGCGCGGAGAAGCTGATGCAGCTGGTGGCGATGCTGGGGCAGTTTGAACAGCATATTGAAGACGATACGCCGCTCGCGGATGTGCTTCCGACCATCTGTCAGAAATACCCGGTGCGTTACCGCGACTACACGATCCGTCAGCTGTGCCAGGAGATGCACGACCTCTACGTCAGCTTTAACGTGAAGGATTTACAGAAGGCGATGTTCCGTCAGGAGAGCCTGCCTGCCGTGGTGATGAACCCGCAGGATGCCAACCAGGAGTACATTCGCGGGAACGTCGAACTGGTGCGTATTCGTGACGCCGAAGGACGCATTGCCGCCGAAGGTGCGCTGCCATACCCGCCGGGCGTGCTGTGTGTGGTGCCCGGGGAAGTCTGGGGTGGAGCAGTACAGCGCTATTTCCTGGCGCTGGAAGAGGGCATTAATATGCTGCCGGGTTTCTCGCCAGAGTTGCAGGGCGTTTACAGCGAGAAAGATGCGGACGGGATTAAGCGGCTGTATGGATACGTATTGAATGTCTGAACGTAGGCCGGGTAAGCGTTAGCGCCACCCGGCGAGTTGCCCGGTGGCGCAAGCTTACCGGGCCTACAATACTGCGTCAGGCATCTGCGCGGCGGTACATCCTTCTCGGATGCCCAATCTTCCCGTACAGCATCTCCACTGTCAGAAAACCCACCTCCACGCAGTGTTCCAGATAGCGCCGGGTGGTGGTTTTACTCAGGCCCGTCTCGCTCACCACCTCATCCACCGTAAAACAGTGCGCCGCCTTGTTGTTAAACAGCATTTGCACCCGCGCCAGCGTGTTCTCCTCTATCCCTTTGCTGCCGTTGTCCAGGCGATAGTTTTTCGCCTGCAATTGATAGAGTGAATCCACGTTCTGCTGGTCGACAATCTTCCAGACGCGCTGCTGTTCGGCAAACTGCACAAAACGCTCCAGCGACTGGCTAAGGCGCTTCCAGGAAACGGGCTTGAGGATGTAGTCGAACGCGCCGTTACGAATTGCCTGGCTACAGGTGTCCATATCGCTGGCGGCGGTGATGAAAATCACCGAGCAGTTGGCGCGGGTGAGCATCGGGTTGCTGATAAGGGTGATGCCTTTGCCGTCCGGCAGGTAGTTATCCAGCAGCATCAGCTTCGGCTGTTTGCTCTCCAGTTGTACCTGCGCGTCGGCCAGCGACGCGGCAATCCCCACCAGCCTCAGGCGCGGATGTTTACCTATAAGCTCCGCGTGCAGTTGCGCCAGTTCGTTCTCGTCTTCAACAATCAGTACGTCGATAAGTTCATGTTGCATAGTCGGTATCTTCCAGTTCCTGTACGGGGTGCCGGGCCGTTCCCGTGGCGGGAATAAACAGTGAGAAAATGGCACCGCGTGGGGTGTTATCGGCAACTTCAATTGCACCGCCAGCCTGTGTGACATAGCTTTCAATCAGATACAGGCCAATACCATGATCGCCGCGCGTTTTGGTGGTGATGCCGCGCTCAAAGATCCGGTCGCGGATCTCCGGTGTGATGCCGACGCCCTGGTCGGCGACTTCAATAATCAGTTCCTGCTCGTTCAGCTTAATCAGCACGTCCACCGGGGCATGCGGGAGCGGTGCACGCTGGGTCGCTTCAATGGCGTTATCCAGCAAGTTCCCGATGATCGAGATAAGTTCCGATTCGAGCAGCGGCAGGAACGGTTTATCCACCCGGCAGGCCGGGTCGAAACTCAGCTCAACGCCTTTTTCACGCGCGCGGGCGGCCTTTCCAAGCAGCAAACCACACAGCGTCGGAGAGCTAAAACGGGACGAGATAAAGTCCAGCAGCTCCTGAGCGTGTTCCGACTGCGCCTGTATGTAGCGAATCGCTTCGTCATAACGGCCCATATGCAGCAGGCCGGACAGCGTAGTCATGCGGTTCAGCTGTTCATGGCGCATGATGCGCAGGTTATCAACATAGCGCTTCACCTGGCTGAGCTGGGCGCTGAGCGAGTCGATCTCGTTGCGATCGCGAAAGGTGATCACCCAGCCCTGCAACGCATCTTCCAGCATGATCCGCACCCGGCTGGCAATGACCGTGAGATCGTTAAAGCGACAGATCTCATCGTGGGTGTCTTTCGCAAGCATGGTTTGCGCGTTGAAGAACGGGACGGGCGCGATCACCTGGCTGATGAGTTGACCTCGCAGTTCGCGGGCGGGCTGGCGTAAGCCTAATAATTTACGCGCCGCCTGGTTGATCACCTCAATGCGGAGATCGTCGTCGATGGCAATCACCCCTTCATAAATGGATTCCATCATCGCCTTTTGCTGGCGCACCAGCAGACCGATTTCGCGCGGCTCCAGAGAGAATATCTGCTTCTTGATGCTGCGGGTGAAGAACCAGGAGAAAATAAACAGGGCGATAAGCAGCAGCACGGCGGCAATCAGGATATTAACCACCTTGCTGACGGTGATGGTGTCCAGATAGCTCGTGAGATAGCCTACCGAAACAATCCCCACCACCTGCCCGGCATCATTAAAAATGGGCGCTTTGCTGCGCAGCGAAATGCCTAACCCGCCCTTGCGGATGGTGATGGTGCTTTTGCCGTGTAATACCTCGTCGTTATCTCCGCCAACCAGCGTTTTGCCTACCCGGTCGGCAAACACGGAGTGGAAAAGATGCAGCCCCTTATTGTCACCAATCACAATAAAACTGGCGTCGCTGCGGGCGGCTATTTTCTGCATAAAGTCATGGATACCCAGGATATCCTTTTGTTCGACTTCTTTTCGCAGGGTAGGAATAAGCGCAATTTCTTCGGCCTGTATTTTTGCGCGCGCGCTCATTTCCTGATAAAGCTGCCTGCCGACATCGACATAATAATATCCGCCCAGTAATGCGAACAGCACTGAGAAAAAGGCGACCAGCGAAATAAACAGCTTGATCTGAAACGATACTTTCATAACTATCACGCGAGATATCAACAGGTCGGCTGAATATATCATCTTTTAAGGCCAGGATGCCCGCTTTGCCGAAAACTTGTGATCCCTTGCACAGCGCAGCCTGTAAAAGATTTTTCCGAAAGTCTCATCCTCTTAAGGTTAAATGAATAAATGTTATTTCTTTGTTCAGTTAAGAAAAGAAACCATAAAAACCACGGCAATAAATAAGGCGTAAATCACATTAAAGAAAAGAAACCATTAAAACCATAGCGGCCATTAAAACTTCGCTTTTAATATGCCATCCCTCACATAAAGTAAGCCTTTGTGACTCTAAGCTGAACGCACAAAATAACTAAGGGGCTTATTATGAGCACAACTGACGATTCATTCTCTGTTACCCACGACCCGATTGATATTCAGCGGCCATCGCTCAAAGAGCGCTGGTGGCATATTATGGATACCTGGAAAATCGGGATTATTCCTCTGCCGCTGTTCGTTCTGGCGGGCGCGCTGATTGCGATTGATTGCCTGGGCGGAAAACTGCCGAGCGACATTGTGGTCATGGTGGCCACGCTGGCCTTCTTCGGCTTTGCCTGCGGTGAGTTCGGCAAACGCCTGCCGATTGTCGGCAAGCTCGGTGCGGCGGCAATTTGCGCCACCTTTATCCCTTCCGCGCTGGTCTATTACGGCCTGCTGCCGGACGTGGTGGTTGAGTCCACGACCAAATTCTATAAATCCACCAATATTCTCTACCTCTATATCTGCTGCATTATCGTCGGCAGCATCATGAGTATGAACCGCACCGTACTGATCCAGGGCTTCCTGCGCATCTTCTTCCCGATGCTGTGCGGTGAAATCGTCGGCATGATTGTCGGCATGGGTGTTGGACTGGCGCTGGGCCTCGAGCCGTTCCAGATCTTCTTCTTTATCATTCTGCCGATCATGGCGGGCGGCGTCGGGGAAGGGGCGATCCCGCTCTCTATCGGCTATGCCACCCTGCTGCATATGGATCAGGGCGTGGCGCTCGGCCGCGTGCTGCCGATGGTAATGCTCGGCGGCCTGACGGCGATCATTATCTCCGGCTGCCTCAACCAGCTCGGGAAACGCTACCCGCACCTGACCGGTGAAGGCCAGCTGATGCCGAATCGCGCCAACGCTGATGCCACTGTTTCCCAACCTGCGTTCTCCGGCAAAGCGGACGTGACGACCATCGCCTCGGGCGCGCTGCTGGCGGTGCTGCTGTACATGCTGGGCATGCTCGGTCACAAGCTGATTGGTCTGCCAGCGCCGGTGGGCATGTTGTTTATGGCAGTGCTGGTGAAGCTCTGCAACGGCGCCTCTCCGCGTCTGCTGGAGGGTTCCCAGGTGGTGTACAAATTCTTCCAGACCTCCGTGACCTACCCAATCCTCTTCGCTGTCGGCGTGGCGATTACCCCATGGCATGAACTGGTGGCGGCGTTCACCGTCAGCAACCTGCTGGTTATTGTCAGCACCGTTTCCGCGCTGGTGGCGACCGGATTCTTCGTTGGCAAAAAGATTGGTATGCACCCGATTGATGTCGCCATCGTCTCCTGCTGTCAGAGCGGGCAGGGCGGCACCGGTGACGTGGCGATCCTGACCGCAGGCAACCGCATGAGCCTGATGCCATTCGCCCAGATTGCTACCCGTATCGGCGGCGCGATTAACGTGTCTGTCTCACTGCTGATTCTGGGCAACTTCCTCGTTTAAGTTTTCAGGAAAGAACAATGAAACTCGCAAGCTTTTTATACCAGGGAAAACGCAGCTACGGCATCGTACAGGCCGAAGGCGTGATTGATTTGGGCCGCCGCCTGGGCGACCGCTATGGCGACCTTAAAGCGCTGTTGCAGGGGAACGGGCTGGCGCAGGCCACCCGTTTTCTGAACGACGCGGTGGATGTACCGCTGAATGCCATCACCTTCTTACCGGTGATTGTCCAGCCGGAAAAAATCCTCTGCGTGGGCATGAACTATGCCGACAAGCGCAAGGAGTTTGACCAGCACAACCCGGCCCCGACGCTGTTTGTGCGCTTCCCGGATTCACAGACCGGCCACAACGAGCCGGTGCTGAAGCCGCGCCACTCCAGCGAGTTCGACTACGAAGGCGAGCTGGCGGTGATCATCGGCAAAGGCGGGGAGAACATCAGCCGCGACGACGCCCTGCGCCACGTGGCGGGCTACAGCTGTTACATGGACGGCTCCGCCCGCGACTGGCAGCACACCTGGTTCACCGCCGGGAAAAACTGGCGCCAGACCGGGGCGTTCGGCCCGTGGATGGCGACGGCGGATGAGATCCCGGACCCGCACAGCCTGGCGATCCGCACCTGGCTGAACGGCCGCATGGTGCAGGAGGACAACACCAGCAGCATGATCCACAAGGTGGCGGAGCTGATCGAGTATATCAGCACCTTCACCCGTCTCAGCCCGGGCGACGTGATCATCACCGGCTCGCCTGGTGGCGTGGGTAAAAAGCGCAACCCGCCGCTGTTTATGAAGGAGGGGGATCGCATTGAAGTGGAGATCGAGCATATCGGTCATCTGAGCAACGTGATCGTGGAAGCGCCAGCCGTCGGGCTCGCGGCAGCGCACTGAGTAAGGCGGCAGCATGCAATCGCAACCCATTGATTTTCGGCACACCGTTGTGGCGAAACACCCAGAACGCTTAAGCCAGATCCGCTACCTGCTGGCAGACAGCGGCCTCGGCCTGGACAACGACATCACGCTGTTTGTCGAAGCCTGGTCCGGCGCGCAGCTGGTGGGTTGCGCCGGGCTGGCTGCCAACGTCATCAAATGCGTGGCGGTCAACGAGCAGCTTCGTGGGGAAAACCTCAGCGCGCGTCTGCTGGCAGAGGTGGAAAACGCGGCGCTGGAGCGCGGCCATTTTCACCTCTTCCTCTGCACCCGTCCGTGCAATAAGGAGCGCTTTGGCCGCAGCGGTTTCTGGCCGATTGCCCAGAGCGGGAACAACGCGGTGCTAATGGAGAACACTCCGCAGGGGATCGCGCGCTACTGCCGATCCCTGCGCGCGAAGCGCCGGTGTGGGGAAAAAACGGGCGCGATCGTGATGAACGCCAATCCCTTCACCCTCGGCCATCGTCATCTGGTGGAGCAGGCGGCGACGCAGTGCGATGCCCTGCATCTGTTTGTGGTGCGTGAAGACGCCTCGTTCTTCCCGTTCAGCGCGCGCCTCGAGATGGTGCGTGCGGGCGTGGCGCATCTGCCGAACGTGGTGGTGCATGAAGGCTCGCAGTACATCATCTCCCGCGCCACCTTCCCGGCCTACTTCCTGAAGGAGACCGGCAAAGTGCAGCAGGCGTGGAGCGAGATCGACGTGCTGATCTTCCGGGACTATATCGCCCCGGCGCTGGGCATCACGCACCGCTTCATCGGCTCGGAGCCGTTCTGCGACATCACGCGGCAGTACAACCAGACGCTGCACGACCTTCTGGCCTCGCATATTGAGGTGGTGGAGATGCCGCGCATCAAGGCCACCGGCAACGCCATTTCGGCCTCGGAAGTGCGCCGTTTACTCAAGACACAGCAGTTTTCCCGGATCCGGGAGATTGTCCCGGACTCCACCTTCGCGCACCTCGAAGCACATTATCGTGCGAGTGCGGAAGTCGCATAACTATCAGGAATTTATCATGAATATTGTAAGGGAGGCGCTGGCCGGAACGCAGGAGTCCAGCGACCTGATGGTGAAAATCGCCCCCGCTCACGGTGAGCTGGAGATTGTCATCCACAGTGAAGTGATTAAGCAGTTTGGCGAGCAGATACGCCGGGTGGTCAACGACACATTGCGCGCCATGAACGTGCACCAGGGATTAATCATTATTGAAGACAAAGGGGCGCTGGACTGTGTAATACGCGCTCGCCTGCAAAGCGCGCTTCTGCGTGCCGCCGATGAACAGGCCATCAACTGGGGGGCGCTGAAATGAGCAAACTCCGCCGCAGTATGCTGTTCCTGCCAGGCGCCAATGCCGCCATGCTCTCTACCGCCTTTATCTACCGCCCCGACTCCATCATGTTTGACCTTGAGGACGCCGTGGCCCTGCGCGAGAAAGACACCGCACGCATGCTGGTGTTCCACGCGTTGCAGCACCCGATGTATCAGGATATTGAAACCGTGGTGCGCATTAACCCGCTGAGCACGCCGTTTGGCCTGCTGGATCTGGAGGCCGCCGTGCGCGCGGGCGTGGACGTGATTCGCCTGCCGAAAACCGACACCCCGGACGATATTTACGAGCTGGAAGGCCACCTCAAGCGTATCGAGCAGGAGTGCGGGCGTGATGTGGGTTCCACCCGCGTGATGGCGGCGATTGAATCGGCCATTGGCGTCATCAACGCCGTGGCGATTGCCCGCAGCTCCCCGCGCCTGATCGGCATCGCGCTGGCCGCCTTTGACTACGTGATGGACATGCAGACCGAGCGCGGCGACGGCACCGAGCTGTTCTACGCCCGCTGCGCCGTGCTGCACGCCGCACGCGCCGCCGGTATCGACGCCTTCGACGTGGTGTGGTCCGACGTTAACGACGAAGCCGGGTTCCTGCGCGAGGTCGACCTGATCCGCAAGATGGGCTTCAACGGCAAATCGCTGATTAACCCGCGCCAGATAGACCTGCTGCACAACGCCTACGCCCCGACTCAGGAAGAGGTGGATCACGCCAAAAGGGTGATTGAGGCGGCAGAAGAGGGCGAGCGTAACGGCCTGGGCGTGGTGTCGCTCAACGGCAAAATGGTGGATGCACCGATTATTAACCACGCGCAGGTGGTGCTGGAGCGCGCGGCGGCCTCTGGCGTGCGTCGGTAAGGATGACATAATGAATCAGACAGAACTTCTCCATGTAAATTTCCCCCATCTGCGGGGTCTGAAACCCTTTGATACCGCCCACAGCGCGACGCCGTGGCTGGCGGACAGCGAGGCGAAGCACAGCCGCAAGCTCTGCGCCTCAATTGAAGAGGCGGTTAAGCGCAGCGGCTTGCAGGACGGGATGACCATCTCCTTCCACCATGCCTTTCGCGAAGGCGACCGGGTGATCAACACCGTCGTGGCGCTGCTGGCGCGGATGGGCTTCAAAAATCTGACCCTGGCTTCCAGCTCGCTGATGACCTGCAATGACGCGCTGATCGAGCATATCGAGAGTGGCGTCATCACCCGGATTTACACCTCCGGCATGCGCGGCAGGCTGGCGGATGCCATCTCTCACGGGCTGATGGACGAGCCGGTACAAATTCACTCCCACGGCGGGCGCGTGAAGCTGCTCCAGGACGGCGAACTGAGCATCGACGTGGCATTTCTTGGCGTGCCGTGCAGCGATGAGTTTGGCAACGCCAACGGCACGCACGGAAAATCGTGCTGCGGTTCGCTGGGCTACGCCATGGTGGATGCGCACTTTGCCCGTAAGGTAGTGCTTCTGACCGAAGCGCTGGTGCCATTCCCCAATATGCCCGCCAGCCTGGTGCAGGATCAGGTGGACTACATCGTGCAGGTGGAGAGCGTGGGCGACCCGGCGAAAATCAGCGTCGGCGCGGCGCGCGTCACCAGCAACCCGCGCGAGCTGATGATCGCCCGCTACGCGGCGGACGTGATTGAACACTCTGGCTATTTCAAACCAGGCTTCTCGATGCAGACCGGCTCCGGCGCAGCGGCCACCGCCTGCACCCGTTTTATGGAAGAGAAGATGGAGCGCGGCGGCGTGAAGGCGCGCTTCGCCCTTGGCGGCATCACCGGCAGCCTGGTGGATCTGCACGAGAAGGGGCTCATCGAAAAGCTGCTCGACACCCAGTGCTTTGACGGCCAGGCAGCGGCCTCGCTGGCGCGCAACCCGAACCACGTGGAGATCTCCACCAACGTCTACGCCAACCCCGGCAGCAAGGCGGCAAGCTGCGACCAGCTCGACGTGGTGATCCTCAGCGCCCTGGAAATCGACGTCGACTTTAACGTCAATGTCATCACCGGCTCCGATGGCGTGATGCGTGGCGCATCCGGCGGACACTGCGACGTGGCGGCGGCAGCCAACCTGACCATTGTGGTCGCGCCGCTGCTGCGAAGCCGCATCCCGACCGTCGTGAAGCGCGTTACCACCCGCCTCACGCCGGGGGAGAGCATTGACGTGCTGGTCACCGACCACGGTATTGCGGTCAACCCGGCGCGCCCGGAGATCCGCGAACGACTTATGGAAGCAGGGCTGAAGGTTGTAGATATCAACGCGCTGTATGAGCGAGCGATTTCGTTGACAGGCGTACCGAAACCGATTGAGTTCACCGACAAAATCGTCGGGGTGATCCGCTACCGCGACGGCAGCGTGATCGACACCGTTCGACAGGTAAAGGAGGAAGTGTGACTATTGCGACACCCGTGCGGACGGGTGTCAGCCTGGACGAACTGCTGGCGGCGAAAGAGCGCCGCGCAGCGCGCCAGGCTGACATGCTTGCGCACTATCAACAACCGGTGATCTCCCTCACGCTGGTTACGCCCGGGGAAATCAAAGACAGCCTTCGCTATCGCAACACCATGGGCGTGGCGCTGCAAATGTGCGACCAGCTGCTGTGGGAAAACCGCTGGCAGGTGCTGGACCGTAAGGTGCTGTGGCTACCCACCGGACCTGAAGCCTTGTGGTGCATCGCGCATCCGGCGGCGGAAATTAAGGCGCACTGTGCAGAACTGGAGCAGACGCACCCACTCGGCAGGCTGTGGGATCTGGATGTGATCTGCCCTGAAAACGGCCACGTCGGGCGTCAGTCGCTGGGGGCGAATCTCAGACGCTGCCTGATCTGTGACGAGCCCGCCCACGCCTGTTCCCGTTCGCGCAATCACCCCGCTGAGCAGGTGGTTTCCCGCGTGGAGAAGATGATCGATGACTGGTTTGCTCGCGACTGAACCGCGCCCGGTTGATCTCCCTGCGCTTGCCGAAGCGGCGCTGTGGCAGGAGCTGGAGCTGACGCCAAAACCGGGGCTGGTGGACAGGCTCAATAACGGCTCCCATCGCGATATGGACCATGCCTTGTTTGTCCGCAGCATTATGGCGATTACGCCGTGGTTTGCCCGGTTTGCGGAACTGGGTGAAGCACATGCGGCCAAACCTGCCGATCGGCAGTTGCGGATTCTTCGCCCAATGGGAATGGCCTGCGAGCAGGCAATGTACGCCGCCACGGGCGGGGTAAATACCCACAAGGGCGGGATTTTTGCCCTCGGTTTGCTCTGCTTCGCCGCCGGGCGTGTGAAAAATATCTCTGCGGATAGCCTCTGTTGTGAGGTAAGTAACATCTGTCATGGGCTGGTGGCGAGGGAGCTGGCCGGGCGCAGTGGGCAGGCAACGGCGGGGGAGCGGCAGTTTCAGCTGTACGGTTTAACCGGCGCGCGTGGCGAGGCAGAAAGCGGCTTTGCCACGGTGCGTAAGGCTTTGGATGCGTGGAACGGTCAGTCGCTTCACGGCCTGCTGTTGCGCCTGATGGCGGTAAATCAGGACAGCAATCTCGTTTCGCGCGGCGGCATTGAGGGGCTGCGCTACGTTCAGGGCTACGCGCGGGAATTACTGGCTAACGGCTGGGACTGCGAGGCGTTGCTGAAGATGGATAAGGCATTGATTGAACGCAACCTGAGCCCGGGCGGCAGCGCGGATTTGCTGTCGGTGGGGTGGGTGCTTTCTGGAATAAAATAGCCGGGTGGCGGCTACGCCTTACCCGGCCTACGGTCTGGTTTTCCAGGCCCGGTAAGCGCAGCGCCACCGGGCACAACAATCAATGCGCGATCGGCTGTGCACCGTGCGGCTCGCGCACGTGCTTGTACTTGAACAGCGCGATGAACGCGAAGAACAGCACCAGCGAGTACCCGGCGAAGATCAGCCACACTGGTTGCCAGTTGGTGATGCCGTTAGTGGTATACATCTCAACCACTTTGCCGCTCACCACGCCGCCCAGAATACAGCCGAAGCCGTTGGTCATCATCAGGAACATGCCCTGCGCACTGGCGCGGATTTCAGGCTTCACCTCTTTTTCCACAAACACCGAGCCGGAGATGTTGAAGAAGTCGAAGGCACAGCCGTAAACAATCATCGACAGAACCAGCAGCACGGTGCCGAACGCGCTCGGGTCGCCATAGGCGAACAGACCGAAGCGCAACATCCAGGCGGCGATACTGATCAGCATGACGTTCTTGATACCGTAGCGGCTCAGGAAGAACGGGATGGTCAGGATGAACAGCGTCTCGGAGATCTGCGAGATGGACATCATCACCGACGCGTGTTCGACGATAAAGCTCCCGGCAAACAGCGGATCGTTATCGAAGCTGTGCAGGAAGGTATTACCGAACATGTTGGTGATTTGCAGTTCCGCGCCCAGCAGCATGGAGAAGATAAAGAAGATCGCCATGCGCTTGTTTTTAAACAGTGCGAAGGCGTCCAGGCCAAGCATGGTGCTCCAGCTCTGGTTTTTCTGCTGATTAGATACCGGAATGGTGGGCAGTGTCAGGGTGAACAGCGCCAGCAGTACGGAGAGCGCCGCGCCGATGTAGAGCTGCATATGGCTCAGCTCGAAGCCCGCGAAGCTCACGCCCCACATCGCCATGATAAAGCCGATGGTGCCCCAGATACGGATTGGCGGGAAGTCGGTGACGATATCCAGACCGGCAGATTTCAGGCGATAGTAGGAGATGGTGTTGATCAGGCCAAGCGTTGGCATATAGGCCAGCGAGTTAAGCAGGATCACCATGAACATCGCCCCCGGCGTGGTCACTTCGGCCGCCATAAACAGCGTCCCCGCACCCACCAGGTGGCAAAGCATATACAGCCATTTCGCGCTTAGCCATTTATCCGCCACGATACCGAGCAGCGTTGGCATGAAAACAGCCGCAATACCCAGCGAGCTGTAAACGGCACCGATCGACGCACCATCGAACTTGAGCGTCACAAACATATAGGAGCCGAGTGTAGTCAGCCAGCTACCCCACAGGCAGAACTGCAGAAACGACAAGATTTTAAGCTGCAGCTTAAGGTTCATGTTACTTTCCTCACAAGTGAGCGGGAGATATGTTGTTTTGGGAACATTCAGGGTTGTTATTTGATGCAATTCTATCAGTTGGCAACGATATGTTTTGTTACCTCCCGCAAAAAAATGCAATCCACATTAATTTGCAGTCTGGATTGTGATGCAAATAGCATTTTCGTATGGATGGGGTGAGATGGGTGCGGTCTGATGTCCCCTCACCCTAACCCTCTCCCAGAGGGAGAGGGAACTTGAATACCCTCTCCCTCTGGGAGAGGGCAGGGTGAGGGGTAGTTTTCTAGCGGCGACGGTAGTTCTTCTGCGCCGTATTCACCTTATACAGATAGCGGCGTGATTCCGCAGACGGGTGGCGGGTGGTGAGGGTTGAGTAGACATCCCCCGGCGCCATGCTGTTGATGATGTTCGCGGCCTGCACTTTGTCATTTGAGAAGACGCGCAGCACGCTGCCCGCCCCGCCGTTATAGGCGGTGATCACCGCATAGCGGCGTGAGGTTGGGTTATCAATCCCGCCCAGGTAGACATTGTTCAGCATCGCCAGGTAGGCCGTACCGGTATCAATGTTGCTTTGCGGATCGAACAGGTAGCTGCGGCTCGGCGTGCCGGATTTCCCCTGTGCGCGGAACACGTCTTTACCGGCGCTGTGCTGTACAACCTGCATCAGCCCCAGCGCGTCGGAACGGCTTACCGCGTAGGGGTTGAACGAGGACTCGGTCTGCATAATCGCCAGGATCAGCGACTCATCCACGCCATACTTACGCGACGCCTGACGCACCATGCCCAGATACTTATGCGCACGCTTGTCGAGGTGGTTCGGCACCAGGTTGATCGTGACGCTGTAGATCACTTTCAGGCCGTTGGTGCGGCTTTTCAGGCGCGTTTGCAGCAGGTAGTCGGCAAATTTCGTGGCGCGGCCTTCCCAGCGGATCGGCTGACCGGTCTGGTCAACGACCTGGCCATACAGAAACGGCTCTTTGGAGATGGTGATGTCATCGGCATCAGAGTAGAGGTCGATAGACCCCGGATCGTCGCCCATCAGCAGGGTTTTGATGATGGCCTGACGTAAATGCGCCGCAGGTTCAGTCCCTGCGATGGTTTCAACCGTAATCGTACCGTCATCGAAGTTGATGTGGCTACGGGTCTGATAGGCGTCAGTGTACTTAACGTAGTCCTTCGGTCCGGCAATAAGAACTTCGTTAAATCCCCATATGTTCTCGATGTTGTGGGCAAACTGCCCCATCAAAATGTCAAAACCGTTGGTGTCCTTTACCCAGGCTTCGTTGTATTCATCGCCTTTTTTGGAAGAACAAGACACAAGCAACGGCGCAACAAGGGCTAGCGCTAAAAGTTTTTTCATCATTCCGGGAGTGCGTGTTGTGTTTGCTTTGGGGTTGCTGTTGCCGGGTGGCGCTGCGCTTACCCGGCCTACAAAACCGTAGGCCCGTGCAAGCGCATCGCCGCCGGGCAGCAGCCGCAGAGTATTATTTTTCCGGTGGCGTATAGCCTTCGATATGGACGTCTTTACCCTCGAACAGGAAGTTCACCATCTCCTGCTCCAGCAGTTTGCGGTGTTCCGGGTTCATCATGCTGAGCTTTTTCTCGTTGATCAGCATGGTCTGCTTCTTCTGCCACTGTCCCCAGGCTTCTTTGGAGATCTCGTTGTAAATGCGCTTACCCAGGTCGCCCGGGTAGAGCTGGAAATCCTGGCCTTCAGCGTCGCGCTGTAGGAAAGTACAAAAAATGGTTCTGGCCATACTCATTCCTCTTTGTCTTGCCGATGCTAAACCATTGCACCGACACGTAATTGCTGTAACAGGCGCTCCACGGGAGCCGCCAGCCCGACTGATGGCGGTTGCGCTAAGTTATACCAGAGAGCGTTGCCTTCATCCATGCACGACGTGAATGAGGACACGGGAAGCCACATCGGCACAATATCCAGATGGAAATGGCTGAAGGTATGACGGAACGCGTTGAGTTGCGTCAGGGTATCGGCCGCAATGCCGCGCTGTTCAAGCCATGCCCGAAGTGAGGCTTCATCCTCAAACTGTGGGAAGCAGTATAGACCACCCCACAGGCCACTCGGCGGGCGCTGAGCGAGAAACACCTCGTCGCCATGCTGCATCAGCAGCATGTACCCGGTGCGTTCAGGCAGCGTCTGCTTCGGTTTTTTCCCCGGATACTGCGCCCAGGTGTGGTTCGCATAGGCCATGCAGAGGTTGTTTACCGGGCAAAGTTCGCACTTCGGTTTTGAACGGGTGCAGACCATCGCGCCCAGATCCATCATCGCCTGGTTAAAACGCGCCACCCCTTTCGCCGGAGTGACCGCTTCACTGATCTCCCACAGGCGTTTCTCAACCTCTTTCTTGCCCGGCCATCCATCTATGGCGTAGCAGCGTGCGAGCACGCGCTTGACGTTGCCGTCGAGAATAGGGAAATGTTTGCCTAAAGAGAGGGAGAGGATTGCGCCTGCGGTTGAACGCCCGACGCCGGGCAAATCCGCCACCTCGTCAAAGGTCTCCGGAAATTTACCGTTGTGGCGGGTGGCGACCTGCTGTGCGGCTTTGTGCAGGTTGCGCGCGCGGGCGTAATAGCCGAGGCCGGTCCACAGGTGCAGTACCTCGTCCAGCGGCGCGTTGGCCAGATCGGTGATTGTCGGGAAGCGCGCCATAAAACGCTCGAAGTAAGGAATGACCGTCGCGACCTGCGTTTGTTGCAACATCACCTCGGAGAGCCATACTTTGTAAGGCGTTTTTTCAATTTGCCAGGGCAGGGTTTTACGCCCGTATTTGTCGTACCAGTCCAGCACCTGGGCTGAAAATTGAGAGGCTTGCATGGTCATCGATTCGCTTAATCAGGGACGCAGATTGCAGCACAGCGTCAATCTGCTGTAAACCGGATCTTTCCCATGCTTGCATAGAAGCCTTAACTTTGGATAATGCCCGTTTCCCGAACATTCTCACAAGCAGACAACTCTTTTATGAAAAACGACGTCATTTCACCGGAATTTGATGAAAACGGTCGCCCGCTGCGCCGTATTCGCAGCTTTGTCCGCCGTCAGGGGCGCCTGACAAAAGGGCAGCAACACGCGCTGGACAACTACTGGCCGGTGATGGGCGTTGAGTTCAGCGAGCAACCGCTCGACTTCACCGACCTGTTTGGCCGCGACGCGCCAGTGACGCTGGAGATTGGTTTTGGCATGGGCACCTCGCTGGTGACTATGGCGAAAGCGCGCCCGGAGCAGAACTTCCTCGGTATCGAAGTACACTCGCCGGGCGTCGGCGCGTGCCTGGCAACGGCCCACGAAGAGGGCGTTGAGAACCTGCGCGTCATGTGTCACGACGCGGTGGAAGTGCTGCACAAAATGATTCCTGACAATTCTTTGAACATGGTTCAGCTCTTTTTCCCTGACCCATGGCACAAAGCGCGTCATAATAAACGCCGTATCGTTCAGGCGCCGTTTGCCGAGCTGGTGAAAAGTAAGCTCAAGCTGGGCGGCGTTTTCCACATGGCAACCGACTGGGAACCTTATGCGGAACATATGCTGGAAGTGATGTCGTCCCTGGACGGGTATAAAAATCAGTCTGAAAGCAACGACTACGTACCGCGTCCGGATTCACGTCCGGTGACAAAATTTGAACAACGTGGCCATCGTCTTGGTCACGGCGTATGGGACTTAATGTTCGAGAGGGTGAAATAATGGCAAAGAATCGTAGCCGTCGTCTGCGTAAAAAGATGCACATCGAAGAATTCCAGGAAGTGGGTTTCTCCGTTGCCTGGCGTTTCCCGGAAGGCACCAGCGTTGAGCAGATCGATCAAGACGTTGATGCGTTCATCAACGAGGTGATCGAGCCAAACAAGCTGGCCTTCGACGGTAGCGGCTATCTGGCGTGGGAAGGTCTGATTTGCACCCAGGAAGTGGGGAAATGCACCGAAGAGCATCAGGCGCTGGTACGCAAATGGCTTGAAGACCACAAACTGGAAGATGTCCGCGTTAGCGAACTTTTCGACGTTTGGTGGGACTAATAAAGCAAGAACGGGGCCAGCATTAGCTGGCCCATTTTGTCTGAGGGAGTGTTTAAGATGCGCAAAACGTTGCTGGCTGTTGCTTTACTGGCAATAGGATCCACCGCCCATGCGGAGTATAAATGTAGCGTCACCCCGCGTGATGACGTGGTGCTGAGTCCGCAAACCGTGCAGGTTAAGGGCGAGAATGGCAATCTGGTGATTACGCCGGATGGCAACGTGACCTTTAACGGCAAACCGCAAAACCTGACGGCCGCCCAGCGCGAGCAGGCGATGGACTACCAGGCCGAGTTGCGTACCGCGCTGCCCTGGATCAACGATGGCGCGCTGACCCGCGTCGAAAAGAGCCGCGTGGCGCTGGATAAAATCATCACCAAAGAGGTGGGGGAGAGCAGCAATATGCGCACCCGCCTGACGAAGCTGGATAAACAGCTGAAAGAGCAGATGAACCGTATTATCGAGACGCGCTCTGATGGCCTGACGTTCCACTATAAGGCGATCGATCAGGTGCGTGCCGACGGCCAGCAGCTGGTGAACCAGGCGATGGGCGGCATTCTCCAGGACAGCATCAACGAGATGGGCGCCAAAGCGGTGCTGAAGGGCGGCGGTAATCCGTTGCAGGGTGTACTGGGTAGCCTGGGCGGACTGCAAACCTCGATTCAGAACGAGTGGAAGAATCAGGAAGCCGATTTCCAGCAGTTCGGCAAAGACGTGTGTAAACGCGTGGTGTCGCTGGAAGACAGCCGGAAGGCGCTGGTGGGGACGCTGAAGTAATTCACTTCCCCCCTCACCCTAACCCTCTCCCCAAAGGGGCGAGGGGATGATTTGCCCCCTCTCCCTTTCAGGGAGAGGGCCGGGGTGAGGGTTGCAGCGCTTCAAGGATCCTTTCTAACACCGCCTCTTCGTTATTCCAGAGTTCGTTGTTCCAGAATCGAATGACGTGCCAGCCCTTATGGTTTAACCACCATGTCCTTTGTCGATCGTATTCCTGATTTTCATCATGTTGTCCGCCATCCAGCTCAACGGCCAGCCGAGCCGCGCAACAGGCGAAATCCAGAATGTAGTTACCTACCGGGTGCTGTCGGCGAAATTTATAATTTTCGAAACGGCGGCTGCGCAGTAAATACCAAAGCCGTCTTTCTTCCTGTGTCAGCTCGCGTCTGAGCTGCTTTGCGTATGAACGAATTGTTTCCATCCCCACACTCTGCCAGCCTTTCCCTCAGCCAGCAGAACGGGATGTAAAATTCTGAATCAGCCTTCAGGATTTTCAGCGAGGAACAGCTCAAGAAGGGAGTTTAAGAACAGCTTGCCGTGCTCGGTGATCTGCCAGGACTCATCACACTCGGTCAGATACCCCTGCGCCAGCGCCTCGTCAATCTGCGGACGAATCACTGACTCCGGCAGCCCGGTATAACGCGTAAATTCCGCGCGCGGTGCGGCTTCCAGCAGACGGAAGCGGTTCATAAAGAACTCAAACGGCTTATCCGCCGCCTCGACGTCGTGCTGACGCTCCAGGTAGCGGCCTTCCATATACCCGCGCGGGTGACGCGTTTTGGCGGTACGCAGAATGCGTCCGTCCGGGAAGGTCACTTTGCCATGTGCGCCGCAGCCAATTCCCAGATAATCACCAAAACGCCAGTAGTTCAGATTGTGCTGACACTGATAGCCCGGCTTCGCATACGCCGACGTTTCGTATTGCTGATACCCCGCCGCGGTCAAAAGCTGGTGGCCCTGCTCGAAGATATCCCACAGCGCGTCATCGTCCGGCAGCACCGGAGGACGGGAACCAAACAGGGTGTTAGGCTCAATGGTCAGCTGATACCACGACAGATGCGGCGGATTCAGTTCAATCGCCTGACGCAAATCGTCCAGCGCTTCTTCGAGCGACTGATCCGGCAGGCCATGCATCAGGTCGAGGTTAAAGCTGCGCAGCCCAAGCCCCGTTGCCAGGTTTGCCGCGCGCTTTGCCTCTTCCGGGCCGTGGATACGCCCCAGACGCTTCAGCTTTGGCTCGCTAAAGCTCTGCACGCCGATAGAGATACGGTTCACGCCCGCACGCTGATACTCGACAAAACGGTCGGCCTCAACGGTACCGGGGTTGGCTTCCATCGTAATTTCAGCATCCACTGCCAGGTTCAGGCGTGCGCGCACGCCATCCAGCAGCGTCTGCATCGCCGGGCCTGAAAGCAGGCTCGGTGTACCGCCACCAATAAAAATGGTCTTCACTTCACGTCCCTGTGCGTACGATACATCGGCATCCAGATCGGCCAGCAGATGCGCGACGTAATCATCGTGCGGCACTTCGCCCTTCAGCGCGTGCGAGTTGAAATCGCAGTACGGGCATTTCTGCACGCACCATGGGATGTGAATATAAAGACTCAGAGGCGGCAAATTAGCCATTACGCAGTGCTTCCAGTAACAGTTTCAGGGCGCGTCCACGGTGGGAGATCGCGCTTTTCTCTTCGCGGGTGAGTTCCGCAGCGGTTTTGCCCTCGGTCGGGACAAAGAAAATCGGGTCGTAACCAAAGCCGCCGTTGCCCGCCGCTTCACGGGTGATCACGCCCGGCCAGCTGCCGTGACAGACAATCGGCGTGGGATCTTCCGCGTGACGCATGTAGACCAGCACGCAGTGGAACTGCGCGGTACGCTGTTCGTCAGGGACGTCTTTCAGGGCCACAAGCAGCTTTTCCAGATTCTGCTGGTCGGTGGCGTCCACCCCGGAATAGCGGGCGGAGTAAATCCCCGGAGCACCGCCCAGAAAATCCACGGCCAGACCGGAGTCATCGGCTATCGCGGGCAGTCCGGTGATCTGCGCGGCGTGGCGCGCTTTCAGAATGGCGTTTTCGATAAACGTCAGGCCGGTCTCTTCGGCGGACTCGACGCCCAGCTCGGTCTGGGCCACCACGTCCAGCCCAAAATCATTTAATAGCGAGGCCAGCTCGCGCACTTTACCGGCGTTACCGGTGGCGAGAACAACTTTCTGCATGGTTTAGTCCTGTTCTTTCAGAGCCGCGACTTCCGTCGGGATAGATTGCGGGTTAAGGATTTTTACCTTTTTATGCCGGCCAAGTTCACCTTTCTCAATGATGACCTGGCTTTTAGCGACGCGAAACTGTTTAGCCAGATATTTGGTCAGATGCGCATTCGCCTGGCCGTCAACCGGCGGGGCAGTGATGGCGACTTTTAGCTCGTCGCCATGCAGCCCAACAATACTGTCGCGGCTGGCTTTCGGCTGAATGTACAGCCGCAAAACCAGCCCGTCGGCGCAGGGGCTAACTGCACTCATAACGCCATCCACAGCCCCGGCAGCAGCATATTACCCGTCGCCTGTAACAGTTCCGCGATACCCATATTCAGCACGTACAGCAGCAGAACGAGAAGCATCGGGGAGAAGTCGATTCCGCCCATTGCAGGCAGCAGGCTACGAATCGGACGCAGCAACGGTTCAGTCAGCTGAATCAACGCGTACTCCACCGGGCTACGGCCCCGGCTTACCCAGCTCATGATCGCCATCACCAGCAGGACCCAGAAGATCAGCGAGCCGACGGTTTTAACCAGGATCAGAACGGCTGAAATCCAGATAATCGGCTGGAAAGTGATGACCATAAACAGCACGATCGCTTTGATAACGCTCAGAATAAACGCCATCAGCAGAGATGAACTGTCAATTGGCCCCATTGCCGGAATGACGCGGCGAAGCGGCCCCACAACGGGCTGCGTGATTTTCACGATAAATTGTGAGAATGGATTGTAAAAATCACAACGGGCCCACTGCATCCAGACGCGCAACAGCAGCGCCATCGTATACAGTTCAATGACCGTTGAAAGCAGGAAAGTCAACGTCTTCATGGCGTTCCTCAGGTTTCCTTATTATTGGGGGTAATCGCGCGCACCGAAAATTGCCGTGCCGATGCGCACCATGGTGCTGCCTGCCGCGATGGCGGCTTCCATATCGTCCGACATGCCCAGAGAAAGCGTGTCTACCGTGTTATAGCGCGCCTTAAGCGCCTCAAATGCTACAGCCATTTGCTGTGCCACGGCAAACTGCCTTTCATAACTTGACTCTGGCGCCGGGATAGCCATCAGCCCGCGCAGGGTTAAGCGCGGCAGCGCCGCCACGTCTGCCGCCAGCGCCTCCAGTTCGCCCAGCGTAATGCCAGACTTGCTGTTTTCATCGCTGATGTTGATTTGAATCAGCACGTTAAGCGCTGGCATCTCCATAGGGCGCTGGTCGCTCAGACGGGTAGCGATGCGCAGACGATCGATGGTGTGGCACCAGTCAAAGTGCTCTGCTACCAGACGGCTTTTGTTCGACTGTAGCGGACCGATAAAGTGCCATTGCAGGTCTGTATTTCCCCGTTCCCGGAAAGCGCGAATTTTATCCACGCCTTCCTGCACATAGTTTTCACCAAAGGCACGATGACCGGCGGCTATCGCTTCTGCGATGGCGCTCGCAGGCTTGGTTTTGCTGACTGCAAGCAACGTAATTTCTTCTGGAGCACGGCCGCAACGCGTTGCCGCGGCTGAGATTTTGTCCCGGACCTGTGCCAGGTTATGCGCAATGTCGTTCATTTTCCGAGGAGTAGTCTATGGATGTGGAAGAAATTGTGGCCCTTAGTGTAAAGCATAACGTCTCCGATCTACACCTGTGCAGTGATTCGCCACCGCGCTGGCGCAGGTCAGGCCGTCTTGAACCTGCGCCGTTTCCGCCCCCGGATGTGGAGGCGTTATTAAAAGCGTGGCTCAACGACGAACAGCAGGGCGCATGGTGGGCAAACGGGCAAGTGGATTTTGCCGTTACCCTCGCAGACCGTCAGCGGCTGCGCGGCAGTGCGTTTAAGCATATGCTCGGCGTTTCGATTGCGCTGCGGCTGTTGCCGCTGACGTGCCCGCAGCTCTCTGCGCTAGGTGTGCCGCGAGCGATCCCGGAACTACTGTCCAATGACAATGGCCTGATTCTGGTCACCGGCGCCACCGGCAGTGGGAAATCGACCACCCTGGCCGCTATGGTCGATTTCCTCAATCACCAGACGGACGGGCATATTCTGACCCTGGAAGATCCGGTGGAGTTTATGTACCAGAGCGAACGTTGCCTGATCCAGCAGCGGGAGATAGGCCAGCACAGCCCGTCCTTTGCCGAGGCGCTGCGCAGCGCGCTGCGTGAAGATCCGGATGTGATTCTGCTTGGTGAGCTGCGCGACAGCGAGACGATACGCCTGGCGCTGACGGCGGCGGAAACCGGCCATCTGGTGTTAGCCACGCTGCATACGCGCGGCGCGGCGCGGCGCAGGCGATCGAGCGCCTGGTCGACACCTTTCCAGCGCAGGAGAAAGATCCGGTGCGTAATCAGCTGGCGGGAAGCCTGCGTGCGGTCCTGGCGCAGAAGCTACGTCAGGATGTCCAGGGCGGGCGCGTGGCGCTGTATGAGCTACTGGTGAATACCTCGGCGGCGGCAAACCTGATCCGCGAAGGCAAAACCTGGCAACTGCCGGGCATTATTCAAACGGGGCAGCAGGCGGGAATGCAGAACTTTGAGCAGAGTCTGGCGGAGCGACGGGCGCAGGGGCGGCTGTAGCCCCGGCGCTCAGTAACCCTGTTCGAAATAGCTTTCGAGGATAATGACGGCTGAAGCTGAATCCACGCTGCCTTTGTTCAGCGCCCGGAAGCCACCGTGCTCGAACAGGCCAGCGCGTGCCTCGACGGTGCTCAAACGTTCATCGTGCAGCTTAACGGAGACGCCAAAGCGGCCATGGATTTTGTTCGCGAACTTGCGCGCGCGGGCGGTAAGCGGTTGCTCGGTGCCGTCCATGTTTAGCGGCAGGCCGACAATCACGTCGTCCGGCTGCCACTCTTTGAGCAAGCGCTCAATAAGGTTCCAGTCCGGCGTGCCGTCGTTAGCTTTCAGCGCCGTGAGCGGGCGAGCGGTGCCGGTGATTCGTTGACCCACAGCGACGCCGATGCTTTTGGTGCCGAAGTCGAAGGCGAGAAGGGTGCCGCTCATTACGCGTGCCCCGCAACGCCAGGCATGGTCAGAATATCAATGCCAATCAGTTTTGCCGCGTCACGCCAGCGATCGGCGATAGGGGTTTTAAACAGGATATTCATATCCGCAGGGGCTGTCAGCCAGGCGTTGTCCAGAATTTCTTGTTCCAGCTGCCCTTTTTCCCAGGAGGCGTAGCCGAGCGCAACCAGCACCTCAGAAGGCTGACTGGCAGTGCCTAGCGTTTCAAGCACATCGCGAGAGGTGGTGACGACGGTGTTATCGGAGATACGAATGCTGGACGAGAAAACCGGCGGGGTATGCAGGATAAAACCACGATCTTCTGCAAGCGGGCCGCCGAGCATCACCGGTTTATCGAGACGGATTTCCGGCAGCCGCGCTTCAGCAGGGATTTTCAGCTTGTCCAGAATGCCTTCCACCTGGAGGTTTTCCAGCGGCTTATTGATGATAATCCCCATCGCGCCGTCTTCGTTGTATTCGCAAATATAGACCACGGAGCGGCGGAAAATCGGATCCTGGAGAGCAGGCATGGCAATAAGAAAGTGATGCTGTAAATTCATTGTCAGAGGTACTGTTTCCTGGTTTAAAAAGCGACAGCGCCCAGTATGGGGATAAACACAGGCGCTGTCACAGGTTATTTCTGTAAACGTTTTTCGATAGCGTCCATCAGCATTCCGGTGATCGAGATCGGGAATTCCGCTTCGATTTCACGAATGCAGGTCGGGCTGGTGACGTTCACTTCGGTCAGGCGATCGCCGATGATATCGAGGCCGACGAAGATCAGGCCTTTGGCTTTCAGCGTAGGGCCGACGCGGCGGGCAATTTCCCAGTCGCTTTCGCTTAACGGACGCGGTTCGCCACGGCCGCCAGCCGCCAGGTTGCCACGGGTTTCCCCTCCCTGCGGGATACGCGCCAGGCAGTAAGGCACCGGCTCGCCGTCTACGACCAGCACACGCTTGTCGCCGTCTTTAATGGCTGGCAGATAGTTCTGCGCCATGCAGTAGCGGGTTCCCAGCTCGGTCAGCGTTTCGGCAATCACGCCAATGTTCGGATCGCCCTCTTTCACGCGGAAGATCGACGCGCCACCCATGCCGTCCAGCGGCTTCATGATGATGTCGCCGTGCTTCTGCCAGAATTCTTTCAGCTGCGTTTTGCTGCGGGTGACGAGCGTTTCCGGCGTCAGGTCAGAGAACCATGCGGTATAGAGCTTCTCGTTGCAGTCGCGCAGGCTCTGCGGCTTGTTGACGATCAGCGTTCCTTTCTCTTCGGCACGCTCAAGGATATAGGTGGCGTAAATGTATTCGGTGTCGAACGGCGGATCTTTACGCATCAGGATCACGTTAAGGTCGGCCAGGGCAATATCCTGTTCGGTGCCGAATTCGTACCATTTTTCGTAGTTCTGCTCGACGTTAACGATGCGGGTGCGTGCGCGGGCTTCACCGTTGATCAGGTAAAGATCGTTCATCTCCATATAGTGGAGTTCATAGCCGCGACGCTGCGCTTCCAGCAGCATAGCGAAGCTGGAGTCTTTCTTGATGTTAATGTTTGCGATGGGGTCCATCACGATGCCGAGCTTAATCATCTTCTTCTCCGGTTATGGGTCAGGCTTTGCTTCAACCCAGATCGCCAAATCGCACCTGTAGCGCGGTAATGGCGGTGAGTGCCGTTGTCTCAGTGCGCAGAACGCGAGGTCCCAACAGAATATCAGTAAACTGGTAACGCGCCGTCATGGCAATTTCGTCAGCCGACAGGCCGCCTTCCGGGCCAATCAGCAGGCGTACACGCTCAACGGGCAGCGGCAGCGTATTGATGCTGGCGCTGGCGCGCGGATGAAGATTGAGCTTAAGCCCGCTCTCCTCTTCTGCACACCAGTCCTCCAGATCCATCGCCGGGCGGATCTCCGGGATACGGTTGCGGCCGCTCTGTTCGCAGGCCGCAATGGCAATTTTTTGCCACTGCTGGATCTTTTTGTTCAGACGTTCCGCATCCAGTTTAACGCCGCAGCGCTCAGAAAAAAGTGGCGTAATGAGGCTTACACCCAGTTCAATGGATTTCTGAATGGTGAACTCCATCTTTTCCCCACGCGACATCACCTGGCCCAGGTGAATGTGCAGCGGGGATTCCCGGTCATCCACCTCGCCACGCAGCACCTTCACGTGCACGCTTTTTTTATCGGCGCGCGTAATTTCAGCGTCGAAAACCTGATTAGAGCCGTCAAAGAGCTGAATCGCCTGGCCTGCACCCATGCGCAGCACGCGGCCTACATGGTTTGCGGCATCATCAGACAGGGCGATTTCGCCGCCTGGGGTAATCAGTTCAGGGTGATAGATGCGAGGGATGCGCATAGTCAGAAATTCCATGTGTCATGCGATATAAGCGAATTGCCGTAGTGTAGGTTAGCTCTTTTGCGCCTGGCAAGCCCGCTGGACGTAAGGGTTGTGATTCCCCTGGACTTTGGCGATACGTTCGTCGCGCTGGCATTCCCAGTCCGTCACCGGGTAGAGCTTGTCCCAGGCATTGAAGAGCTGCGTCTGCTGGCGGGAAAGATTGAGATCGTAGCGGTCGCGCATATAGAAGTAAGTGCGGGCGATGCTGCCGCGTGCGCGGGCAGGCGGTTCGGCGACTTTCTCTTTGAAATCGACCTTCATGGCGCACTGACCGTACTGGCCTTCGCCACCGTTCCACTGGCTGTACATGAAGTTTCCGCGGTCGCCATTGACCTCACCCACGGCGGGTTGCAGGTTGTGCATATCGCTTTCCATCTGGCGGTAGACCGGATCTTTTGCGCAATTTTTACGTCCACCGTCCTGCCAGCACTGGCGCTGGTGGCCAAACTGCCAGGCCGGAACAACGTGTTCCCATTCGATTCGGCTGGCGCGGTTCTCGTTCTTGCGCACCTTATAGCCGCAGGATCCCAGATCCACGACCCCTTTCTTACCCTGCCAGTTAATTTTACAGCCGCAGTAGAAATCACCCGGTACGTCGGCGTTAATCTTTACGCCTGCGGTTTTTGCCTGAGAGAAACTGTGAATACCGTCGGCCAGAGCATGGCCGGATAGCGCTGTCGCCAGAAAAGCGACCGCGAGAGAAACATTACGGGACATCTTACACTCCGTGTCAAAACGAGCCCGCAACGTAACGAATGTTGTTCCCGTATGCAATCAGTCAGATCAGGAAAGTTCCTGAAAGTTCGAGTGATTATTCCGCAACCAGCGGTTCGCCGCATTTAACGCAGCGATAGGTCGCTTCGCCGCGCACCACGCGGTTATGGCGGCGGACGGTAAGCTGGTGCTGCTGACACTGGCAGCGGTAGGGGAAGGTATTGCGGCGTACCGATTCCAGCTCGAACTGATGGGTGCGGCGGGCCGGAACCCCGAGCACCGCCTCCATCATCCATTTCCACTCTTTGCCGTGCGGTGCGACGCGGCCAAAGTGCTTCCACACCAGAAGGTGGGCCAGCTCGTGCGGCACCACTTCGTCGATAAACGCCTGCTGGTTTTCCATCATCAGCACCGGATTCAGGCGGATCTCATACGACTCCAGCCAGGCTGTGCCTGCCGCGGTGCCACGCTGCTGATAGACCAGCTTCGGTTCAGGATAATTGCGGCCGAGCTTCAGGTTGGCCTGGGCGAGTTTTTCCCGCAGGCTGCGCATGACGGCTTGCTGAATGGCGATGGGGAGACGGGGAGCTTTCATAGGGGCAGAGCATAAAGCGGGAAGCGGGGAGGCGCAAGAGGCGCCTCCCGCAGGAGGATCAGTCGTGTGCGCCGATTTCGCGCAGAGGACGACCTTTCATCAGGTTACGTTCAATGTGTTCCAGTGAAACATGTTTGGTTTCAGGAACCAGCCAGATAGTGAGAACGATAAAGAACAGGTTCAGACCGGCGTAGACCCAGAAGGTATTGGCGTTACCCAGGGTATTGAGCATGGTCAGGAACGTTGCGCCGACGATCATGTTGGCAATCCAGTTGGTTGCGGTAGAACAGGTGATACCAAAATCACGCCCTTTCAGCGGCTGGATCTCAGAGCACAGCACCCAAATCAGCGGACCGGCGCTCATCGCAAACCCAATGATAAACATCAGCAGCATCGCCACGGCGAAGTACTGTGCCGTTGGGGAATGAATGCCCATGTGCATCATGGTACCCAGCACGCCCATCCCGACGGCCATCACCAGGAAGCCCAGCGTCAGGGTTGGCTTACGTCCCCAGCGGTCCACCAGACCGATAGCGATAAAGGTCGCCAGCACGTTGGTCAGGCCGACGATCACGGTGCCCCACATCTGTTCGGTGGTGTTGGTGTAGCCCGCCAGTTCGAAGATTTTCGGCGCGTAATACATGATGACGTTCATCCCGGTGAACTGTTGCATGATCTGTAACAGCACACCGAGGAACACCGCGCGGCGGAAGTTGCTGTTCTCTTTGAACAGCGCCCAGCCGGACTGTTTGACCTTCAGGCTTTCGCGGATCTCTTCCAGCTCGTTTTTGGCTTCGGCGCTGGTATCACGCAGGCGTAAGAGCACGCGTTCGGCATCATGGAAGCGGCGTTTGGCGGCGAACCAGCGCGGACTGTCCGGCAGGAAGAAGACGCCAATCAGCAGCAGGATGGCTGGAATGATGATTACGCCCAGCATCCAGCGCCATGCGCCGCTGTAGCTGAATGCGGTATCCGAGAGATAAGCCCCCAGAATACCGATGGTGATCATCAGCTGATACATGGAAATCATGCTGCCGCGGATTTTTTCCGGAGCGATTTCAGACAGGTACAGCGGGGCAGTATAAGACGCCACGCCCACTGCCAGACCGAGCAGCACGCGGGAGATGATCAGCACTTCAACGTTAGGTGCAGCGGCAGAGAACAGTGAGCCGGCAACGAACAGGATCGCGCCGATCATCAGGCTCTTTTTACGCCCGAGCTTAAAGGAGAGCCAGCCGCTGCCGACCGCGCCGACGGCGGCACCGAACATCATGGAGCTAACCACCCATTCCTGAGTGTGTGCGCTAATCTGGAACTCATCGGTGATGAAAGGTAATGCACCGGCAATTACGCCAATATCCAGGCCAAAGAGTAATCCTGCCAGAGCGGCGAGGAAGCAGACGAAGAACGTCATTGCCTTATTGGACGTACGCCCCTGTTTATTATTGTCAGGCATTATGCCCTCCAGTTGGGTTATCAGTTTTTACGATATTAAGAGTAGGTGAGCGGCTCATAAAAATATGTGAGTCAAATCACAACGGTGTAATCGGTTACACTGGCTTGTAACCGTAAAAATAATTAAAGCTTTGAAAATATAGAGGTAAATTAATTGATGTGCATCGCGTTTGCACAAATTTCAGACTTAACTGAAAGGGAATGTAACAGCAGAAGAAATGCGATCATGCAAAGAGAATATTCTGAAAGCGGGGTATAGAGAGTGAGGTGTAAACGGTTCCAAACATTGCCGGGTGGTGGCTGCGCCTTACCCGGCCTACAAAAACTCACTACCCGTAGGTCGGGTAAGGCATAGCCGCCACCCGACATAAAAAAGGCCAGCACAAAGGCTGGCCTGTTTAAGCTACTGGCAGTCGATTATTTCAGACCGGCAGCATCACGCAGCAGGGCGGCTTTGTCGGTTTTTTCCCATGGGAAATGTTCGCGGCCAAAGTGACCGTACGCTGCGGTTTCCTGGTAGATTGGGTGCAGCAGATCCAGCATCTGAATCAGACCGTATGGACGCAGGTCGAAGAACTCACGCACCAGCAGGGTCAGCTGTTCAGAAGGCACTTTTTCAGTACCGAAGGTTTCCACCATGATGGAGGTTGGCTCAGCCACGCCGATAGCGTAGGAAACCTGGATCTCACAGCGGTCAGCCAGACCGGCAGCAACGATGTTTTTCGCCACATAACGTGCAGCGTACGCCGCAGAACGGTCAACTTTAGATGGATCTTTACCGGAGAATGCGCCGCCGCCGTGACGTGCCATGCCGCCGTAGGTATCTACGATGATTTTACGACCGGTCAGACCGCAGTCACCCATTGGGCCGCCGATAACAAAGCGTCCGGTTGGGTTGATGAAGAATTTGGTCGCAGAGCTCAGCCATTCAGTTGGCAGAACCGGCTTGATGATCTCTTCCATCACCGCTTCTTGCAGGGATTTCTGGTCAATCTCTTCAGCATGCTGCGTGGAAAGAACCACGGCATCAATACCGACGATTTTCCCGTCGTCATACTGGAAGGTCACCTGGCTTTTCGCATCCGGACGCAGCCACGGCAGGGTGCCGTTTTTACGTACTTCAGCCTGACGCTGCACCAGACGGTGGGCGTAGGTCACCGGCGCTGGCATCAGCACGTCGGTTTCGTTGGTTGCGTAGCCGAACATCAGGCCCTGGTCGCCCGCGCCCTGTTCCAGCGGATCGGCACGGTCAACGCCCTGGTTGATGTCCGGAGACTGTTTGCCAATCGCGCTCAGTACGGCGCAGGAGTTGGCATCAAAGCCCATATCAGAATGTACATAGCCAATCTCACGCACCGTGTTACGGGTGATCTCTTCGATATCAACCCATGCGCTGGTGGTGATCTCACCGCCAACCAGAACCATGCCGGTTTTGACATAGGTTTCACACGCTACGCGCGCCTTTGGATCCTGCGCGAGGATCGCATCCAGCACCGCATCGGAGATTTGGTCAGCAATTTTATCAGGATGTCCTTCTGATACGGACTCGGACGTAAACAGGTGTTTTGCCATGTTTTATTTCACCTAAGAGGAATTTGGTTAGCTCAAGCTGCTGTGTGGAATAGCCATAGGAGATAATTCTACCAAGGCCTACAGGATTTTGACACTGGCAGTCTGAGTGTTAATCGGTATGGATGGATTAACATCTGGACGTCTATTTTAGGTCACTTCTTCACCCGATTTCCAGTTTTTTTTGACTCACCTCTCACTGCGTTGAAAACACGGCTGGAAATTTTTCCTGACGACGCTGGCAACCTGCGCATTTTTGTTTTGCTTTTTAGCGACCTTCTCGGTATAAAACGCGGCGCGCGGCTCATATAAAATAAGCGCTCGATGAACACATCGTGTCGCCACTTCCAGCCGGGTTAAGCAGTGAACTTTTAGCTTTGGCTTGTGGTCCGTTTCAGCAGAGGCGGCCGTGGAGGTGATACCAGATAATGAACCATCGTTTTCCGCTCATTCAGCGCAGCCGTTCTGGCGCGCATTTGATTCCCACCCGCACTTCTGGTCTAAACACCTGCCGATGTTATACCCATCTCGGTGCTTCTCAGGATTCCAGAGCCGGTCACGCTTTGTGAAAACTGAACAAGGGCGCTCTTGTTAATACAGGAGTTTTCTCGTGGTTTCGCCGAACCTTGTCATACAGAGTTCGGATACGTGTTTTACAATGATATGAATAAGAAACCGGTCGCACGGTCTGGATTTCAGCATACTCTGCTGGGAAATGGAGCCGTTAATGGGTTGTTATCGCCGTATAACGCTGCGATAGTAGTCAACTGTTTTACACTTAATACAAAGAGTTGAGGTTCGCTATGTCTGACGACATGTCTTCGCTTTCGCCTTCGTCAGCAGGCGAACAGGGTGTACTACGTTCTATGCAGGAGGTTGCGATGAGCTCCCAGGAAGCCAGCAAGATGCTGCGCACTTACAATATTGCCTGGTGGGGCAATAACTACTACGACGTTAACGAGCTGGGCCACATCAGTGTCTGCCCGGATCCGGACGTCCCGGAAGCGCGCGTGGATCTCGCTAAACTGGTGAAAACCCGTGAAGCGCAGGGTCAGCGCTTGCCTGCACTGTTCTGCTTCCCGCAGATCCTGCAACATCGCCTGCGTTCTATTAACGCCGCGTTCAAACGCGCGCGGGAATCGTATGGTTATAACGGCGACTATTTCCTCGTTTACCCGATCAAGGTTAACCAGCACCGTCGCGTGATTGAGTCCCTGATCCACTCCGGCGAGCCGCTGGGCCTGGAAGCAGGCTCTAAAGCGGAGCTGATGGCGGTTCTGGCGCATGCGGGCATGACCCGGTCGGTGATCGTCTGTAACGGCTATAAAGACCGCGAATACATTCGTCTGGCGCTGATTGGCGAGAAGATGGGCCACAAGGTCTATCTGGTGATCGAGAAGATGACCGAAATCGCGATCGTGCTGGAAGAGGCCGAGCGTCTGAACGTGATCCCACGCCTTGGCGTGCGTGCGCGACTGGCGTCGCAGGGTTCCGGTAAATGGCAGTCTTCCGGCGGTGAAAAATCCAAGTTCGGCCTCGCGGCGAACCAGGTGCTTCAGCTGGTGGAAATTCTGCGCGAGCGCGGTCGTCTGGACAGCATTCAGCTGCTGCACTTCCACCTCGGCTCGCAGATGGCCAATATTCGCGACATCGCCACTGGTGTGCGTGAATCCGCGCGTTTCTACGTTGAGCTGCATAAGCTCGGCGTGAATATTCAGTGCTTTGACGTGGGCGGCGGCCTGGGCGTGGACTACGAAGGGACCCGCTCGCAGTCTGACTGCTCGGTAAACTATGGCCTGAACGAATATGCCAACAACATCATCTGGGCGATTGGCGATGCCTGCGAAGAGCACGGCCTGCCGCACCCGACGGTGATCACCGAATCCGGCCGCGCGGTCACCGCGCACCATACGGTACTGGTCTCTAACATCATTGGCGTTGAGCGTAGCGAAATCACCGAAGCCACGCCTCCGGCAGACGATGCCCCACGTTCCCTGCAAAGCATGTGGGAAACCTGGCAGGAGATGCACGAGCCGGGCACGCGTCGTTCCCTGCGCGAATGGCTGCACGACAGCCAGATGGACCTGCACGATATTCACGTCGGCTACTCGTCAGGCACCTTCAGCCTGCAAGAGCGCGCGTGGGCCGAGCAGCTCTATCTGAATATGTGCCACGAAGTGCAGAAACAGCTCGACCCGAGCAACCGCGCGCACCGTCCGATTATCGACGAGTTGCAGGAGCGTATGGCGGACAAAATGTACGTCAACTTCTCCCTGTTCCAGTCGATGCCGGATGCCTGGGGTATCGACCAGCTGTTCCCGGTTCTGCCGCTGGAAGGGCTGAACCACGCCCCGGAACGCCGCGCCGTGCTGCTGGACATCACCTGTGACTCCGATGGCGCAATTGACCACTACGTCGATGGCGACGGTATCGCAACGACGATGCCAATGCCGGAGTACGATCCGGAGAACCCGCCAATGCTGGGCTTCTTTATGGTGGGGGCGTATCAGGAGATCCTCGGCAACATGCATAACCTGTTCGGTGATACCGAAGCGGTTGACGTGTTTGTCTTCCCTGACGGCAGCGTGGAGGTTGAGCTGTCCGACGAAGGGGACACCGTGGCGGACATGCTCGAATACGTTCAGCTGGATCCGAAAAAACTGCTCACCCAGTTCCGCGATCAGGTGAAAAACACCGGTCTGGACGATGCCTTGCAGCAGCAGTTCCTGGAAGAGTTTGAAGCGGGTCTGTACGGGTATACGTATCTGGAAGACGAGTAAGAAAACCTCCCTCTCCCTGTGGGAGAGGGCATCAGGCCGCTGTGCCGCCGATGCCCGGTGGCGCTGCGCTTACCGGGCCTACGAATGTAGGCCGGAGAAGGCGAAGCCGCCATCCGGCAGAATGCTATACTCACTTGAACCCGTATGAATTAACGGCGATAATTCGCCCCAATATGCGATTTACGAATCAATCCCTTCCTCGTCGGGTTTAACGACGCGGAGGGGATTTTTTTTCATCTGTTTTTAATGTATCGACTTTATAAGAGGTCAGGACATGAGCACTTTAGGTCATCAGTACGATAACTCTCTGGTATCTAACGCGTTTGGTTTTTTACGCCTTCCGATGAACTTCCAGCCGTACGACAGCGATGCGGACTGGGTGATCACCGGCGTACCGTTCGACATGGCAACGTCCGGTCGTGCGGGTGGGCGTCATGGCCCGGCGGCGATCCGTCAGGTTTCCACTAACCTGGCCTGGGAGCACAACCGCTTCCCGTGGAACTTCGACATGCGCGAGCGCCTGAACGTGGTGGACTGCGGCGATCTGGTGTACGCCTTCGGTGACGCGCGTGAAATGAGCGAAAAATTGCAGGCGCACGCTGAGAAGCTGCTGGCGGCCGGTAAACGCATGCTCTCCTTTGGCGGTGACCACTTCGTGACCCTGCCGCTGCTGCGCGCCCACGCGAAGCACTTCGGCAAAATGGCGCTGGTGCACTTCGATGCGCACACCGACACCTACGCGAACGGCTGTGAATTCGACCACGGCACCATGTTCTATACCGCGCCGAAAGAAGGCCTGATCGATCCAAACCACTCCGTGCAGATCGGCATCCGCACCGAGTTCGACAAAGACAACGGCTTCACCGTACTCGACGCGGGCCAGGTGAACGATCGCGGCGTGGACGATATTCTGGCTCAGGTTAAGCAGATCGTCGGCGACATGCCTGTCTATCTGACCTTCGACATCGACTGCCTGGATCCGGCATTCGCACCGGGTACCGGTACGCCGGTGATCGGCGGCCTGTCATCAGACCGCGCCATCAAGCTGGTGCGCGGCCTGAAGGATCTGAACATCGTCGGGATGGACGTGGTGGAAGTGGCTCCGGCCTATGACCAGTCCGAGATCACCGCGCTGGCCGCGGCGACCCTGGCGCTGGAAATGCTCTACATCCAGGCGGCGAAAAAAGGCGAATAAGCCTTACGCGCTGATTGCTGCTGCGCGCCGCATGCGCAGCAGCAACATTCCCCCGGCAAGCAGGGTGACAACCTGCGAGACGACCAGCACCGAAAAGCCTGAACTGACCGACCCCACCGATCTCATCACCATCCCCATCAGCAGCGGAATAAACGCCGCGCAGATATTGCCGATCCCATTGATAATGCCGTAAGCGCTGCCCACCGCTTCCCGCGCTGCGTGATGCTGGATCACCGCCGGAATAGCCGCTCCCTGAAGCCCCCAGAACACGTTGGCAGACAGCATAAAGAGCGCCAGCCATGCGGGTTGATGGCTGAGCATCAGTGCGATCACGGAGAGTGCCGTCAACGTACCGCCCACCACAAACAGTACCGGCGCCTGTTCCGGCCGCATTTTGTCGAGCAGCACGCCGCCCAGAAACTTTGACCCCAGGCTCAGCAGGAAGGGGACCGCCGCAAGCATGCCCGTCGCGTGCAGCGAGAAGTGGTGCTCGTCACGCAGCCATGCGGGCAGCCACGCGCTGCTGCCCCACAGATAGCTCAGCGTGGCGATTTCAACCAGCAGGATCCAGCCCAGCAGCGGCGTCTGCCAGGCCAGCGTGAAGGTGTGAACAAACCCCGGTTTTTTCATCTTCACCGGGCTGTGTGGCGCGGGCAGAAAACGCCAGATGAGCCCGCCGCCCAACACCAGATTCATCACCGCCAGCGCGTAAAACGACCCGGCCCAGCCCAGATGCGACATCAGCCAGGTCACCAGCGGAAAGCCCACGGCCAGCCCGAGCGAGACGCCCAGCGCGGTCACGGCGTTGGGTTTGCCGATCTCTTGCGCGCTAAAGTTATCGCTGATAAAGCGCGTTTTCAGTGAAAAAAGCGGTCCCTCCGCGATCCCCAGAATCACGCGGGCGATGAGCATTCCCGTCAGCGAGCCGAGCAAAGGTGAAGCCGCGCAGACCGCGGCCCAAATCGCAATGCTGCTTAATAATCCTTGCCGATAATGAAGTTTGCTTTCAATAACTGGCGTTAATAATAAAGCGGAAAACCCATAACCCAGAAGAAAGCAGGTCATGAGCAGGCCCTGTAACATTCTGTTTTCATTTAACTGAAAATGTTCGGCAAATTCCGGGTTTAAAATCATTACCGAGATATTTACCCGATCGACGTAGGAAATAATAATGAGTAATAAAAGCGCAATCGTGCCTTGCCATCTTGCCGTCATCATGTCCGCCTTACGTTTTTTGTAACTTATATTTTTCATCAATGTGATTGTCACGGAGCTAAAATGGTTCGCCTGTGAAACTCTTTGTTTAATAAAGATAAATAAAAAATAAGTTTCACGGGTGAAACGCGATAGAGGTAACGTTCATTTATTTTTAGAGAGTAAAAAGAAAAGAAGTCAATCTGTTTTATTGAAAATAAGAGACCATTAAAAAAACCTATTTCTCACGCTGCAATAATGAAAATTTCATATCGCTGCATTTTTTCGTGATCCCTTGCACACTTAGTTAATTAATTGCCGATCGATTAACAAATTCGTCACATTGTCGCTTGACGAAACATTCATCGCTTTTATATTGACCGTATTAAATAAGAAACAGAGTTTCATATATGAAACAAAAGCCTGGAGGATCGTGATGAGCTGGATAGGCGTATGTGACGCAGAGCAAGTACAGGAAG
The DNA here is from genome assembly GCF_046054285.1 of Enterobacter sp. DN. NCBI lineage: Bacteria > Pseudomonadati > Pseudomonadota > Gammaproteobacteria > Enterobacterales > Enterobacteriaceae > Enterobacter > Enterobacter sp. DN. The sequence goes on along the minus strand of NZ_JBJJTG010000003.1, from coordinate 408,943 downwards.
ATTTCCCTTTTAGCGGCAACGTCGACGGTAAAGAGATCGGCGTTTACCTGATCGACGGTGAATATTACGCGCTGGAGGACGTATGCCCGCACGCCTATGCCCTGCTGAGTCAGGGCTTCGTGGAAGACGGCAAGGTGGAATGCCCGCTGCATGAGGCGGTGTTCGACGTCAAAACCGGCCAGTGTCTGCACGGCCCCGGAGGACGCAACCTCAACCGATACCCGGTTCGGGTCTTTGAAAACCAGATTCAGATTACCTTCGTTGAGGAGACCGTGGCATGAGCGACACGCTGAACTACAACCCGGCGCTGCCGGAAAGCCGCCAGTTTACCCCGCCGGCAGAGGGCGGTAATGGCGCCATTCACAAGCCGGGCGAGTACCAGAACCTGATCTGGCAGACCCGCAGCCGCGAGCCGGAAAGCTGGGAAGTGAAGCTGATTGCGACGCTGGAAGATCTCTTCGAGCAGGGCGTTGAAACCCTGCCGGAGCTGGTAAGCGGGCTGAACGCGGTGCGTATGCACGATCAGCAGGGCGAGCCGTGGAGCGACGCCAGTTTCCAGGCATTCTTACAGGTTAACGGCTACTGAGGGCAACGTGATGACGACGACCGTACAACATTATCTGGATAAAGGTCTGCGCGGCCTCTGGTATCCGGTACTGGCGAGCTGGGAAGTGCAGTCTGCGCCAGTGGGCATCACCCGCCTGGGCGAGCAGATTGTGGTCTGGCGCAATAAAGATGGCCAGGTGCAGGCGCTGGAGGACCGCTGCCCGCACCGCGGCGCGCGCCTGTCGATGGGCTGGAACCTCGGGGACCGCATTGCCTGCTGGTATCACGGCGTAGAGGTGGCGGGCAACGGCGAAGTGAAAGACGTGCCCGCCGTGGATAAATGTCCGCTGGTCGGCCAGCAGTGCGTGCGCAGCTATAACGTGCAGGAGGCGCACGGCGCCATCTTCCTGTGGTTTGGCGTCACCGCGGACCAGCAGCCGGACGAACTGACCTTCCCGGATGAACTCGCCGACACGGAAAACTTCAGCAACTTCCTCTGCACCGCCGCGTGGAAATGTAATTACCAGTACGCGCTGGAAAACGTGATGGACCCGATGCACGGCACCTATCTGCACTCCTCGTCGCACTCGATGGCGGAAGGGGATCGCAAGGCCGACATGGTGCTCCAGCCGACCAAAACCGGCTTTATTTTCGAGAAAAAAGGGCAGAGCGGCGTCAATTTTGACTGGGTGGAGCTGGGCAACAGCGGCACCTGCTGGATGCGCCTCTCCATTCCGTACAAGAAGCGCTTCGGACCGGGCGGCCACTTCTTTATCGTCGGCATGGTGGTGCCGGAAGATAACGACAACTGCCGCGTCTTCTTCTGGCGCATCCGCCGCGTACAGGGCTGGCAGCGCGATATGTGGCGCTTCATGTACCGCAACCGGCTGGAAAAACTGCACTGGGAAGTGCTGGAGCAGGACCGCGTGGTGCTGGAGAGCCTGGCGCCAAACGCGCGCGATCATGAATACCTGTATCAACACGACGTTGGCCTCTCGCGCCTGCGCCGCATGATGCAAAAAGCCGCCAAAGAGCAGCTGGCGATGCGTGAAGCACAGCAGGGAGCCGCCTGATGAAGGGGCTGCTGAGCGGCAAGCGCATCGTGGTGACCGGTGCCGCGCGCGGGCTGGGCTACCACTTTGCCCAGGCCTGCGCGGAGCAGGGCGCGGCGGTGGTGATGTGCGACATCCTCAAAGGCGAGCTGGCCGAGAGCGCCCACCGGCTGCGCGAGCAGGGCTATGCGATCGAATCGCACGTTATTGATCTGGCCGATCAGCACTCCATCGACCAGGTGTTCAGCGCCATTGGCGAGCAGGGGCAGATTGACGGCCTGGTGAACAACGCGGCGATGGCGACGGGCGTCGGCGGCAAAAACATGCTTGATTACGATCCGGATCTCTGGGATCGGGTGATGAGCGTCAATGTCAAAGGCACCTGGCTGGTGACGCGCGCCGCCGTGCCGCTGCTGCGCGAAGGGGCAGGCATTGTGAACGTGGCGTCCGACACCGCGCTGTGGGGCGCGCCGCGCCTGATGGCCTACGTCGCCAGTAAAGGGGCCGTGATTGCCATGACCCGCTCAATGGCGCGCGAGCTGGGGGAAAAACGTATCCGTATCAACGCCATCGCACCAGGGCTAACCCGCGTCGAGGCGACGGAATATGTCCCCGCCGAACGGCATCAGCTCTACGAAAACGGACGCGCGTTAACCGGGGCACAGCAGCCGGAAGACGTCACCGGCAGCGTGGTCTGGCTGTTAAGCGATCTGTCGCGGTTTATCACCGGACAGCTGATCCCGGTCAACGGCGGTTTTGTCTTTAACTAAGGTAGGGCGATGATGGCAAACGATCGGGAAGTGAAGTATCTGGTGCCGGGGCTGGAGCGCGGTTTACAGCTGCTGTTGGCCTTTGGCGAGCAGCATCGCGAACTGACCTTTGCCGAGCTGCACCGGCTGGTGGATATGCCGAAGGCCACCGCCTACCGCGTGGTACAGACGCTGGAGTTCATGGGATTTCTGGAGCGCAACACGCGCACCAATACCTTTTCGCTGGGCATGAACGTGCTGCGCCTGGGCTTTGAGTACATCGCCTCGCTGGACGTGGCGCAGGTCGGCCAGCCGGTGATCGAGCAATTGCGCGACGTGAGCCAGTGCAGCAGCCATCTGGCGATCCGCGACGGGCGCGACATTATCTACATCGCCCGCGTCAGCGCCGCCGGGTCGCGCATCAACCAGGTCAGTATTGGTACCCGTCTGCCGGTGCACTGCACCTCGCTCGGCCGCATGCTGTTGACCGATATTTCCCGCGCTGATTTCGAACAGCTGTTCCCGCATGAGCGTCTGCCGGGCAACACGCCGGGGCAGCTTCACGACCGCGAAGCCCTGTGGCAGATGGTGCAGCAGGACAAAGCCCGCGGGTATGTCATCGGCGAATCCTTCTTCCGCCACGGCATCTCTTCCATCGTCTACCCGGTGTATGACCGAAGCGGCCGCGTGGCGGCGGTGGTCAGCATTCTGGTGCCGTCGGAGGAGATCCCGCAGAGCGACCGCGAGCGCCTGCAAAACGAGGTTCGCCTCGCGGCGGATAAAATTTCTGGCTTCTTAGGGTATTTGTCACAGGCCAGTTAAATCAGTGAGTTAACGTCAGGCGCTTGACTGCGTCGGGCATGTTTTACGCCCAATCTGGGCCAGATGAGGCAACGAACGATGAGTGTAACCGGAATTGAAAAGCTGGAATTTGGTGTGGAAGACCTGACGCACTGCGCCAAATTTATGCGTGATTTTGGCCTGACGGGCGATGCCAGCGGCCAGCGTTTCACCACCCTGAGCGGCGCGCGCGTGGAGCTTAACCCGATCGACAGCCCCGACCTGCCGCCCGCGTTTGAAGCGGGCAACACCCTGCGCCGCATGACCTGGGCGGTTGCCAGCCAGTCTGATCTGGACGCGCTGCGCCCGAAGCTGGCGCAACAGCCAGGTTTTCGTGAAGTGGGCGACGCGCTGGAGTGCCTGGACCCGAACGGCATGACGCTGCGCGTGCAGGTGACCCAGCAAACTGACGTGGAGCTGAACGTCGAGCCGATTAACCAGTGGGGCGATGCCCGCCGTATCGACACCCCCAGCCCGGTTTACGATCGCGCCCAGCCGATCAACGTGGGGCATGTGGTGTTCTTCGTGGAAGAGCTGGCGGCAGTGGAGAAATTCTACCGCGAGGTGCTCGGCTTCCAGGTCTCGGACCGCTATATCAACCGCGCCGTGTTCCTGCGCTGCGGCGTGCGCGGCGGCCATCACAACCTGTTCCTGCTGCAACTGCCGAACCGCAAGCGCGGCCTCAACCACGTGGCCTTCACCGTGCGCGACATCCACGAGGTGATCGGCGGCGGTATCGCGATGAATAAACATGACTGGAGCACCTTTATCGGGCCGGGCCGTCATCCGGTGTCGTCGGCGTACTTCTGGTACGTCAACAGCCCGACCGGCGGGGCGTTTGAGTATTACACCAACGATGATTATCTGACGGAAAACTGGCAGCCGCGCGAGCTGGAGCATTCGCTGGTCTCCTTTACCGAGTGGGCGGTGGAAGGCGGGATTGACCACGACACGCGCCGTCAGCAGAAAAAGCCGGAGGCGGTATGACATCGCGCATTGTCATTATCGGCGGCGGTCAGGCGGGCGGCTGGGCGGCGAAAACCCTGCGCGATGAGGGTTTCGACGGCGAGATTTGCGTGGTAGCGGAAGAAGAATGGGATTTCTACGAGCGCCCGCCGCTGTCGAAAGCGTCTTTGCTGGAGCCGAACGCGGCGCTCCCAAGGCTGTTTACCGACGAGGTGCAGCAGGCGCTGAACCTGGCCTGGTACCGGCCGCTGCGCGCTGAATCTGTCGATCGCGATGAGAAAAAAGTCGTTCTTAGCAACGGCGAGCGGCTTAGTTACAACATCCTTTTAATCGCTACCGGCGGTCGGGCGCGCCTGCCTTCGCAGGCGTGGGCCAGCCATCCGCAGGTCTATACCCTGCGCCACTGGCAGGACGCGCAGCGCCTGAAAAGTCGTCTGGCGGAAAGTAAAAAACTGGCGATCGTCGGCGGCGGCTGGATCGGACTGGAGATTGCTGCCTCGGCGCGGAAAAGCGGCGTGGCGGTCACCCTGTTCGAGCAGCAGCCCGCGCTCTGCATGCGCTCGGTGAGCGGCGAGGTGTCGCAGCGCCTGGAGGCCATCCACCGCGAGCAGGGGGTGGAGATCCGTACCGGCTGCGGTGCGCTGGAGCTGGAGGACGACGGCGGCCTGCCGGTCATCCACTGCGACGGCCAGCGTGAAACCTTTGATGCGGTCGTGGTTGGGATCGGCGTCGATCTCAATCTGGAGCTGGCGCGCGATGCGGGGCTGAAAACCGGGCGCGGGATCGTGGTGGATGCCCAGGGACGCACCTCGGATCCATTCATCTTTGCCGCAGGAGATGTCGCCCAGCACCATCACTACGGCTTGTGCATCCAGTCCTGGGCCTTCGCCCAGAATCAGGCGGTGGCGACGGCGAAAGCGATGCTCAACCCGGATGCGCCAGGCTACGACGACGCGCCGTGGCTGTGGTCGGATCAATACCAGCACAATATTCAGATCCTCGGTATTCCGCAGCCAGGCAGCAGAACGGTCGTGCGTAAAGAGGCGCTGTACTTCTCGCTGGACGACAACGGGAGGCTGACGCAGCTGGTGGCGTTCGACGATGCGCGTACCGTCAAGCTGGCGAAGCGCTGGATGGCGGCGGGGCGGGATCTGTCCGACGTGCCGCTCGCCGACCCGACCTTTTCACTGATGTCACTGCGATAGCTAACCCGCACCCGTAGGGGGAGAGATGACCACACTCGAGACTAACACCGCACCGGTTGAGGCGAGCGGTGAGGGGACCCGCACGCCCGAAAAAGCGGTGCGCTGGGCCATCCCGCTGTCGCTGCTGGCCTGCGTGCTGCTGGCGTTTTTCGACAAAATCAGCATCGCGGCGCTCTTTTCGGATACCCATTTCCAGCAGGCGATGGGCATTGATTTCGACACCACGCGTCTCGGCATTTTGATGAGCGCTTTCCTGCTGAGCTATGGCTTCTCATCGGTGTTTTTAAGCGGTTTAGGCGACAAAATCGCGCCGCTGCGCCTGCTCACCGGGATGATGGCGGTGTGGTGCGTGCTGATGGTGGCGATGGGCTTTACCCATAACTACACGCTGATGATCGTCCTGCGTATTCTGCTGGGCGTGGCGGAAGGACCGCTGTTCCCGCTGGCCTTCGCCATCGTACGTCACAACTTCCCGCAGCATTTACAGGCACGCGCCACCATGCTGTGGCTGCTGGGGACCCCGGTGGGCGCGGCGATTGGTTTCCCGCTTTCCCTCTGGCTGCTGAACACCTTTGGCTGGCAGAGCACTTTCTTTGTGATGGCCATGCTTACCGTGCCGGTGCTTATCTTTGTGCGCATTGGTCTGCGCGGGATCCGCCTGGAGGCAAAACCCGGCACCTCGCAGGCGTCCCGGGACGAGCGGCGCGCGGCGCGGCGTGAGCTGTTCGTCAGCCCGCACTTCTGGATCATCTGCATCTTTAACATCGCTTTCCTGACCTATCTGTGGGGCATCAACGGCTGGCTGCCGGGCTACCTGATCAAAGGCAAAGGCATTCATCTGGAGCACGCGGGCTGGCTGTCGTCGATGCCGTTCATCGCCATGCTGGCAGGGGAAGTGATTGGCGCGTGGCTCTCGGACAGGGTCGATAAGCGCGCGGCGGCATGCTTTATCTCCATGGCGGGGGCGGCCGTCGGGCTGGCGGCGGTGATGCACCTTGATACCCCGCTGGCCGTCATCGCGGCGATGAGCTTCAGCACCTTTATGTGGGGCACCGGCGCACCCAACATTTTCGCCCTGCTGGCGAAGGCCACCCATCCCCGGGTGAGCGCCACGGCGGGCGGTATCTTCAACGGGCTGGGAAACTTTGCGGGCGCGCTGTCGCCGGCGGTGATGGGTGCGCTTATCGCCTTCACCCACAGCATGGATTCCGGGCTGATTTTTCTGGCGGTGATGGCGGCGGTGGGCTGCGTCCTGTTACTGCCGCTGCTGAGACGTTACTGAGGAGAGTGTCATGACTGATTCAACCGTAACCAACACAACAGGCATCAAACCTGACCACCTGACGATGGAAGAGTGGGTCGAGTCGCGCATCGCGCGCTTCGAAGGGCGTAAATACGACTGGAACGCGCTGAAGTTCCAGGCCGATTTTGACCCGAAATACCGCCGGGCGCAGATGCGCTACATCGGCACCGGCGCAACGGGCGTCGCGAACGACACCAACACCGTGCAGGCGGACCATTTTACCTTCTCCACCATGGTGCTGCCGTCGAAGTGCGAAGGACCGCTGCACCTGCACGACGACGTGGAAGAGGTGTTCTTCATGCTCAAGGGGCAGATCACGCTGATGATCCAGGACGGCGACAACTACACCGAAACCGTGCTGCGTGAGCGTGATCTGATCTCCGTTCCGCCGGGTATCTATCGCGGGCTGTTTAACCACGGCGAAGAAGAAGCGCTGATGTGCGTCATGCTGGGGACCAACAAGCCGGAAATCCCAACCTATCCGTCCGACCATCCGCTTTCCAAAGTGAAGCGGAACTAAGGGGGGCATGATGACGGGTTTTCGTGAACAGGGAAGCGGCATACCGCTGGTGCTGCTGCACGGGATCAGCTCCGGCGCCGCCTCCTGGCACAAGCAGATGGCGCTGAACGGTTTTCGCGTACTGGCGTGGGACATGCCCGGTTACGGCGAAAGCCCGATGCTGGCCGTAGCGCGGGCGAACGCGGGGGATTACGCCGACGCGCTGGCGGCCATGCTGGATCGCGCCGGTGTCTGGCAGACAGTGCTGGTCGGCCATTCCCTGGGGGCGCTGGTGGCCAGCGCCTTTGCCGCGAAGTTCCCTGAGCGCGTCATCCATCTGGTGCTGGCCGACGCCGCGCAGGGGTACGGCAATGCCGCGCCGGAGCAGCGGGAGCAGGTCTGGCGCAACCGCGAGCAGCAGATGGCGCTGGGGGGCGACATCCTCGCCCAGACCCGCGCCGCGAAGCTGCTGCGCCCCGGCGCGCGCGCGGAAGATATCGCCACCGTCGCGGCGGGCATGCGGGCGCTGCGCCCGGAAGGCTACCTCGCTGCCGCATGGATGCTGGCACATGACGACATTCACGGCTGGCTTAAACGCTACTCCGGCACGTTTGAAGTCTGGTGCGGCGAGCAGGATGCCATCACCCAGCCGGAACTTGTTCAGGGTCTGGCGCTGCGCTACGGCATGCCGTTTATCGCCATTCCGCAGGCCGGGCACGCCAGCTATCTCGATAACGACGCGTTTTTCAACCAACAGCTTTTACGCATTAACGAAGAGGTGCGCGATGAATGCACAAATTGACGGGCGCGTAGCGGTCGTTACCGGCGGTTCTTCCGGCATTGGCTTTGAAACGCTGCGCCTGCTGCTGGGTGAAGGGGCGAAAGTCGCCTTCTGCGGCCGTGACCCGGACCGGCTCGCCAGCGCCCATGCGACGCTGCAAAACGAATTTCCCCACGGGGAGATTTTTGCTTACCGCTGCGACGTGCTGAACGCCGACGAAGTTCAGGCCTTCGCGGATGCGGTGCAGGCGCGTTTTGGCGCGGCGGATATGCTGATCAACAACGCCGGGCAGGGCTACGTGGCGCACTTCCATGACACCCCGCGCGAGGCGTGGCTGCACGAAGCCGAACTCAAACTGTTCGGGGTGATTAACCCGGTGCAGGCGTTTCAGCCTCTGCTGGAGCAGTCCGACATTGCCTCTGTTACCTGCGTGAACTCCCTGCTGGCGCTACAGCCGGAGGAGCACATGATCGCCACCTCCGCCGCTCGTGCCGCGCTGCTGAACATGACGCTGACACTGTCGAAAGAGCTGGTGGGCAAAGGTATTCGCGTCAATTCCATTCTGCTCGGCATGGTGGAATCCGGCCAGTGGCAGCGCCGCTTTGAAAACCGGGCGGACAAAAGCCAGAGCTGGCCGGAATGGACGGCGGATATCGCGCGCAAGCGCGGAATTCCGATGGCGCGCCTCGGCAAGCCGCAGGAGCCCGCGCAGGCGCTGCTGTTCCTCGCTTCGCCGCTGGCCTCGTTTACCACCGGCGCGGCGCTGGACGTTTCCGGCGGCTTCTGCCGCCATCTGTAAGGACACATCATGAAAAAGGTAATGTTGATTGGTTTTGGCGCCATGGCGCAGGCGGTGATTGAGCGCCTGCCCGCCGGCGTGGCTATCGGCTGGATCGTGGCGCGCGCGTCTCACCATGCCGCCATTCACGACCAGTTTGGCAATGCGGTCGAGGCGCTGACGTCGCCGATGGCGTGCGCACAAACGCCGGATCTGGTGCTGGAATGCGCCAGCCAGCAGGCGGTGGCCCAGTACGGGGAAGAGATCCTGCGTCGCGGCTGGCATCTGGCCGTCATTTCCACCGGCGCGCTGGCGGACAGCGCGCTGGAGCAGCGTCTGCTCGCTGCGGGCGGAAAACTGACCCTGCTTTCCGGTGCGGTGGCCGGTATCGACGGGCTGGCGGCGGCGAAAGAGGGCGGCCTTGAGCGCGTTACCTATCAGTCGCGCAAAAGCCCGGCCAGCTGGCGCGGCAGCTATGCCGAGCAGCTTATCGATCTGAATGCGGTGTCAGAGGCAAAGGTTTTCTTCGAGGGCAGCGCCCGCGAGGCGGCGCGCCTGTTCCCGGCGAACGCCAACGTGGCGGCGACCGTGGCGCTCGGCGGCGTCGGGATGGACGACACCCGCGTGCAGCTGATGGTTGACCCGGCAACGAAACGTAACACCCACACGCTCCACGTGGAAGGATTGTTCGGCGAGTTTCATCTGGAGCTGAGCGGACTGCCGCTGGCTTCTAATCCTAAAACCTCCACCCTGGCGGCACTGAGCGCGGTGCGCGCCTGCCGCGAGCTGGCCCTGAGCTGAGGAGAGACGATGGACGATCTGAAGATTTTTATCGGCGGCCAGTGGCGACACGGCGGCGGCAACCCGATGCAGAGCCACTTCCCGGCAGACGGGTCGATCAACGCGACGCTGAACGCCGCCAGTCTGGATGACCTGGAGGAGGCGGTAGACGCCGGAGAGCGCGCCTGGCGCGATCCCGCATGGCGTAACAGCCTGCCGCATATGCGCGCGAAGATCCTGTATAAGGTTGCCGATCTCATTGAATCCCGCGTCGACGCGCTGGCGCAGATGCAGAGCCGTGATAACGGCAAGCCGCTGGCGGAAGCGCGCGGGCTGGTGATGAGCGCGGCGGGAACGGCGCGCTACTTTGCCGCCGCCTGCGAGCTGCTGGAAGGGGAACTGCCCACGCCGCGCCAGCCGGATCTGCTGACGCTGAGCCGCTATGAGCCGCTCGGCGTGGTGGCGGCCATCACGCCGTGGAACTCGCCGATTGCCAGCGAAATGCAGAAGGTCGCACCGGCGATTGCCGCCGGGAACGCGGTGATCCTCAAGCCCGCTGAAGCCACGCCGCTGATGGCGCTGGAGCTGGCGCGGATTTTTGAACAGGCCGGGCTGCCCGCCGGGCTGCTGAGCGTGTTGCCGGGCAAAGGCTCGGTGATTGGCGATGCGCTGGCGCGTCATCCTCGCGTGCGCAAAATTTCCTTTACCGGCGGTACCACCACGGGCCGTCATCTGGCGCACGTGGCGGCGGAAAAACTGATCCCGGCCTCGCTGGAGCTGGGCGGCAAATCGCCGACCATCGTGCTGGAGGATGCTGATATCGAACAGGCCGCGCGCGGGATCTGCTATGGCATTTTCAGCTCGGCGGGGCAGGCGTGTATCGCCGGGTCGCGGCTGTTTATCCACGAGAGCATTTACGCCCCGCTGATGGCGGGGCTGCTGGAATTAACTCGCGGGCTGCGCGTCGGACACCCGTTTACCGACGGCGTGCATGTCGGACCGCTGATCGGCGAAAAACATCGCCAGAGCGTGATCGAGTACGTCGAACTGGCGAAGCGTGAAGGGGGCCGCGTGCTGTGCGGCGGTGAGATACCCGCCGATCCCGCTCTGGCAAACGGCAGCTTTTTCCTGCCCACGATTATCGAAGGGCTGAGCAACAGCGCCCGCGCCTGTCAGGAAGAGATCTTCGGCCCGGTGCTGGTGGCGATGCCGTTTGGCGATGAAGCCACGCTTATCCGCGAGGCGAACGACTCGGTTTACGGCCTGGCGGCGGGGATCTGGACGCGCGATACCGGACGCGCCCTGCGTCTCAGCGAGCAGCTGGAGGCAGGCACGGTGTGGATCAACACCTACAAGGTTTTTGCGATTTCGACCCCGTTCGGGGGCTTTAAAGAGAGCGGTCTGGGCCGCGAGAAGGGTATTCAGGGGCTGAAAGCCTGGATGCAACAAAAGAGCATTTATCTGGCGACGGGTAACAGCGTCAACCACTGGTGCGACTGAGAAAGGGTGAGCAATGAGCGAAATGATAACCGTCGGCGACGCCATCGCCAGAACGCTGGAGCAGTATCAGGTTGAGGCCATCTACGGCGTCATCTCCATTCACAACCTGCCGATCGCGGATGCGGTTGGGCAGCGGGGCCATATCCGCTTTGTGCCTGCGCGCGGTGAAGCCGGTTCCGTCACCATGGCCGATGCCCACGGGCGCTTTTCCGGTCTCGGCGTGGCGCTGACCAGCACCGGCGCGGGGGCCGGGAACGCGGTAGGCGCGCTGGTGGAAGCCATGAATGCCTGCACGCCGCTGCTGCATTTAACCGGGCAGGTAGAGAAAGCCTGGCTGGACGCCGACACCGGGTTTATCCATGAAACCCGTGACCAGCTGACCTTCCTGAAGGCCAGCTCAAAACGGGCGTACCGCATCAGCAATGCGAATCAGGCGATAGCGATTCTGCATAAAGCTATCCAGGACGCGCAGACCCCGCCGTGCGGACCGGTCTCGGTGGAAATCCCGATTGATATTCAGGGCGCCAAAATTCCGCTGTCGCTGGTGACTAAACCGGTTAAACCGGCATCGGTTCCAGCCGTGGATACCGAAATGGTTGACGCGCTGTGGGCGCAGCTCAAACAGGCGAAACAGCCGCTGCTGTGGCTGGGGGGCGGGGCGCTGGGCAGCGCAGACGCGGTTAAAACGCTGGCGGATGCGGGCATCACCGTGATTTCCAGCACCCATGCGCGCGGCGTGCTGCCGGACAGCCACCGCGCCAGCCTTCGCGCGTTCCACAACTCGCCGTCGGTTGAGGCGCTGATCGCGCAGTGCGATTTTACGCTGGTCGCCGGTTCACGCCTGCGCAGCAACGAAACCCGTTCCTGGACGCTTGAGCTGCCTTCCCCGCGGGTGCAGATCGATATCGACCCGGCGGCGGCAAGCCGTAACTACCTGATGGATAGCACGTTGATAGCCGATTGTTCAGCGGTGCTTGGCGCGCTGGCTGAAAAAGTGCAGGGCCGCGAGTGGGGCAGTCCCCAGTGGGATATGCAGGTGCAGCAGGCGGTCGGGCAAGCCGAACAGGGGCTGCGCGAGCAGTGCGGCGCCTATGCGAAGCTTAACGACGCCATAGCAAAAGCCCTGCCGACAGACGGCCTGCTGGTGCGCGATATCACCGTGTCCGGCAGCCTGTGGGGTAGCCGCCTGTTCAGGGCTAACGGTCCGATGATGAACATTCACTCCCTCGCCGGGGCGATTGGTATGGGGCTGCCGATGGCCATCGGCACCGCGATTGCCAACCCGCAGCGCAAGGTGGTGGGGCTGGTGGGCGACGGCGGCCTGAGTCTGAATTTAGGCGAGCTGGCGACGCTGGCGCAGGAGAAAGCCAACGTGACGCTGCTGGTCATGAACGACGGGGGCTACGGGGTGATGCGCGGTATTCAGGATAAATATTTTGGCGGGCGTCAGTATTATAACGCGCTGCATACGCCGGACTTTACCCTGCTGGCGCAGGCGATTGGCCTACAGGCCTGGAGCGTTGAGCGGGCTGAGGACTTTGATGCGGTGATGACGGAAGCGCTGGCGATGCCGGGGCCGTCGGTTGTGGAAGTGCGGATGGGGCAGATTGGCGCCCTTAAGTTTGCGGGGCCGCCGCAGAAGACGCTTTACTAGCTGTTTCCCCTGATCCCAACCCTCTCCCACAGGGAGAGGGAGAAAACGGTAGGCCGGGTAAGGCGAAGCCGCCACCCGGCTTTTTTCATCAGAACACGTTAAACGGGTATTCCACGTAGGCGCGGATCTCGTCCCCGCCCACGTTGTACTCGCTGGCGTTGCTGGAGACGCGCAGTACGGAGTAGCGCAGCTTCAGCTTCAGATCTTTCGCCGGGCCATCCTGCACCTGGTACTGGATCTGGTTAAACCACTCGTGCTCTTTGCCATTGCTGGTTTCAGAGGTTTTGATGTTATCGCCGCGCACGTAGGCGGTGGTCCAGCTCAGGCCCGGTAAGCCAAGGCCGCCAAAGTCCAGACCGTAGGATGCCTGCCAGGAACGTTCATCTTCGCCGTTGAAATCAGACCAGTAGGAGTTCGCCAGCCAGATGGTGTTACCGCCGTCACCCACGCCGCCTTTGTCGCGATAGCCGCCGTAGTTGTAGCCGGTACTGCCGCTGCTCTGCTGGTACGCCACTTTGAACGTGTGAATGTCCCAGATATAGCTCGCCGCCAGGCTCCAGATGGTGTTGCTGCGGCCCGTGTCGAGGCTGTCCGCGTAATCCTGGTCGAGACGGGAGTTATAGCCGTTGAAGTCGAGCACCAGCTGCTGCCCGGTACTGAACGGCTGTTTGAAGTTCATGCCCAGGTACTGCTTGTTCATCACCTCTTCGTTATGAGAGGCGTACAGCGCGCCGCTGAACTGGTCGTTAAACTGATAGCTCGCACCGCCGAAGGAGAGGCTCTTCAGTCCGCTGTCGTGGCGGTCATCGCTTTTACGCTGCTCGTCGGTGAAGTAACCGGCGTTGACTTCCAGACCGTCAATCTCTTTCGAGGTCAGCATGGCGCCGGTGTAGCTTTCAAACAGCAGGCGGGAGCTGTCGGCATTCACGATGGGCAGCTCAGGGCGCTGATTCCCGTAGCTCAGTACGGTATTCGAGATGCGCATTTTGGCGGTTGCGCCAAACTTTGCCAGATCGGATTTTGCCCGGCCATCATCTTCCTGTTTAAAGAAGTCGATGCCGCCTGCGCCGCTTTTTCCACGGCCGCCGTCCAGGCGCACGCCGTATTGAGCAATACCGTCCACACCAAAGCCCACGAGCCCTTCGGTATAGCCGGATGCAAACGTGGCGATGATCCCCTGACCCCATTCGGCTTTGTCCTGCTGGCCCTGGTGGTAGTCGCGGCTGATATACGCATTGCGTAAAAACAGATCCAGATGGCTGTCGTCAATAAAACCCTTGCTGTCGGATTGCTGGCTTGCGGCGGCAGGTAATGCGGCAAATAAACTTAAAGCAATTAATGATAATTCTTTTTTCACGGAGGGAACGTCTCTGTCTGGATATATTAATTTAAATAACTGCGAAAGAGATAATTACCGGAAAAAATTACCTTTGCAATAATTATGTGACCAGACATTTCAGTGTGACAGGGCAGAGTTGGCGGGGCTTTCAGGGGTTTTATCGATACGTGCTTTTAAGTTAACAATTCATGCGAAATAAAAAGGAGGCAAAACTGCCTCCTTCTGAAATTATTTAATTCCGTCTGCCGCCATACGGTCGCGAATATGCTGCGCGCGCTCAACCGAGGCCGGGTGATCGTCAAACATGGAGCTTTGACGGCCCTCTTCCAGCTTGGCCAGTTTTTCGAAGCTGGTGGCTAAACCTGATGGATTGATGCCGCGTTTGCGCAACAGATCGTAGGAGTAGTCGTCCGCCTCGGACTCCTGGCGCTGGGAGAACTGCGAGTTGACCAGCTTCTCGCCCATGTCGCCAATCTGAGACTGAGACAGGCTGCCGACGATGCCGCCCGCGGAGGCCGCCGCCGCACGAACGGCGTTAGTACCCAGCGCAACCTGCATGCCTTTCTTCACGTGACCCAGTGCAACGTGGCCCATTTCGTGGCCGATCACCGCTTCGACTTCGTTGTCGGTCATCATGTCCATCAGCCCGCTGTATACGCGGATACAGCCGTTTGCCATCGCGAAGGCGTTCACGTCTTTCGCCACGTAGACTTTGTAGTTCACCGGCTGGCCGTTGATGTTGTCGCCCAGGGCGGAAGCAATCTTATTCAGACGCTGCGTATAGGTACTGTTAGCCGGGGCGAGGGTGGCTTTTGCATCCATATCTTTACAGGCCTGGTCGCTCAGCGTTTTAACCTGCTCATCGCTCAGGGAATACGCCTGGAAGGCCTCGGCCCCTGACGACATCAGACCGTTAGAATCCATATTTTGGCAGCCGCTCAGCAGGAGCGTTGTACCCAGGGCCAGCACTATTGCACGCATTTTCATTATGTTGCTTCCGTACTCGTTAATCTGAATAAAATCCGAAAAGTGCACCGTCAGCGAAGCCGGTGAGGCTAAGTATAAGGAATATCGACAGGGGCGGGCGAGCAGATTGCGCAACATGCGAGCATGATCCAGAGATTTCTTAAGCTGCAAAAGAATGGTCCATGTACATGCCCTGCGGCTTGGGTTACATTGTTGGCACTTTTTTCCGGCGTAGCCCAAAACGCGCTGTCGTCAAGGGCATGGCCTTTAACAGTCCGATCTGGAGTTAAAATGTCCTCACGTAAAGAGCTTGCTAATGCTATTCGTGCGCTGAGCATGGACGCAGTACAGAAAGCCAAATCCGGCCACCCGGGCGCCCCTATGGGCATGGCTGACATCGCCGAAGTCCTGTGGCGTGATTTCCTTAACCACAACCCGCAGAACCCGGCATGGGCAGACCGCGACCGTTTCGTGCTGTCTAACGGCCACGGCTCTATGCTGATCTACAGCCTGCTGCACCTCACTGGCTACGATCTGCCAATCGAAGAGCTGAAAAACTTCCGTCAGCTGCACTCCAAAACTCCAGGTCACCCGGAAGTGGGCTACACCGCTGGCGTTGAAACCACTACCGGTCCGCTGGGTCAGGGCATCGCTAACGCCGTAGGTATGGCGATTGCAGAGAAGACCCTGGCGGCGCAGTTTAACCGTCCTGGCCACGACATCGTTGACCACTTCACCTACGCCTTCCTGGGCGACGGCTGCATGATGGAAGGCATTTCTCACGAAGTGTGCTCCCTGGCAGGCACCCTGAAGCTGGGCAAACTGGTTGCGTTCTACGACGACAACGGCATCTCCATCGACGGTCACGTTGAAGGCTGGTTCACTGACGACACCGCCGCACGTTTCGAAGCCTACGGCTGGCACGTTGTGCGCGGCGTTGATGGCCACGATGCTGACTCGATTAAACGTGCCGTAGAAGAAGCGCGCGCCGTGACCGACAAACCGTCCCTGCTGATGTGCAAAACCATCATCGGCTTCGGTTCTCCGAACAAAGCGGGCACTCACGACTCCCACGGCGCACCGCTGGGCGACGCGGAAATTGCACTGACCCGTGAAGCGCTTGGCTGGAAACACCCTGCCTTCGAAATCCCGTCTGAAATCTACGCTCAGTGGGATGCGAAAGAAGTGGGCCAGGCGAAAGAAGCGGCCTGGAACGAGAAGTTCGCGGCATACGCGAAAGCCTTCCCTCAGGAAGCGGCTGAATTCACCCGTCGTATGAAAGGCGACATGCCGTCTGACTTCGACGCGAAAGCGAACGAATTCATCGCGAAGTTGCAGGCGAACCCAGCCAAGATCGCCAGCCGTAAAGCATCTCAGAATGCGATCGAAGCGTTTGGCCCTCTGCTTCCAGAATTCCTCGGCGGCTCCGCTGACCTGGCGCCATCAAACCTGACCCTGTGGTCCGGATCTAAGCCAATCAACGAAGATACTGCCGGTAACTACATCCATTACGGTGTACGTGAATTCGGGATGACCGCGATTGCCAACGGTATCGCTCTGCACGGTGGCTTCCTGCTGTACACCTCTACCTTCCTGATGTTTGTGGAATATGCACGTAACGCCGTGCGTATGGCTGCGCTGATGAAACAGCGTCAGGTGATGGTCTACACCCACGACTCCATCGGTCTGGGCGAAGACGGTCCTACCCATCAGCCAGTAGAGCAGGTGGCTTCCCTGCGCGTGACCCCGAACATGAGCACATGGCGTCCATGTGACCAGGTTGAATCTGCGGTGGCGTGGAAATACGGCGTTGAGCGTCATGATGGCCCGACCGCACTGATCCTCTCCCGTCAGAACCTGGCGCAGCAGGAGCGTACCCCAGAGCAGCTGGCAAACATCGCGCGCGGTGGTTACGTGCTGAAAGATTGCGCAGGCCAGCCTGAGCTGATCTTCATCGCTACCGGTTCTGAAGTTGAACTGGCCGTTGCCGCATGGGAAAAACTGACTGCCGAAGGCGTGAAAGCGCGCGTGGTCTCCATGCCGTCTACCGATGCGTTCGACAAGCAGGATGCCGCGTACCGCGAATCCGTACTGCCTAAAGCGGTCTCC
Source organism: Enterobacter sp. DN (assembly GCF_046054285.1). NCBI lineage: Bacteria > Pseudomonadati > Pseudomonadota > Gammaproteobacteria > Enterobacterales > Enterobacteriaceae > Enterobacter > Enterobacter sp. DN. Next base: position 391,876 of record NZ_JBJJTG010000003.1, on the reverse strand, counting down.
GCTCGCGTGGCAGTGGAAGCGGGTATCGCTGACTACTGGTTCAAATACGTTGGCCTGAACGGCGCTATCGTCGGTATGACCACGTTTGGTGAGTCTGCGCCGGCTGAACAGCTGTTTGAAGAGTTCGGCTTCACCGTTGAGAACGTTGTCGCTAAGGCGAAAGAACTGCTGTAATTGCCGTTTTGCCCGGTGGCGCTAACGCTTACCGGGCCTACAAATGGCATAAAATGTAGGCCGGGTAAGCGTTAGCGCCACCCGGCTTTTTTGTATGCACGATTCCTCAGACATGTAACTGCTCTGTAAATTATTCCACCGAAAATGTGATGCAAGTCATATAGCTCGCTTATTCATCTGGACAGAGATTCCTTTTATTCCCCGATTCGCTTATTCTTGCTGAAGCGTTTCAGTCGATTAAATGTTCGACAATTGACCAATCAATCGCAGTTTGTGACAGCAAGGATTCCCCTTCGGGCGTCGCTGGATTACTCTTTCAGCCACCTCAAACTCAGGGATAGCTTTGCAGGAGATCTATGACCGTACGCGTAGCGATTAATGGCTTCGGTCGCATCGGACGCAACGTGGTTCGTGCTTTATATGAATCCGGGCGTCGTGCGGAAATCACCGTGGTGGCAATCAATGAACTGGCGGATGCTGCGGGCATGGCGCATTTGTTGAAATATGACACCAGCCACGGTCGCTTTGCCTGGGACGTTCGCCAGGAAAGGGAACAGCTGTTCGTCGGTGACGATGCCATCCGCGTGCTGCATGAGAACAGTATTGAAGGGCTGCCCTGGCGCGAACTGGGTGTGGATGTGGTGCTGGACTGTACCGGCGTGTACGGTAACCGTGAACATGGCGAAGCGCATCTGAATGCTGGCGCGAAAAAAGTGCTGTTCTCCCATCCCGGCAGTAACGACCTCGACGCCACCGTCGTGTTTGGCGTCAACCAGCACGAGCTGCAAGCTGAACACCGCATTGTCTCCAACGCCTCCTGCACCACCAACTGCATTATTCCGGTCATTAAACTGTTAGACGATGCGTATGGCATTGAATCCGGCACCGTGACCACGATTCACTCCGCCATGCACGATCAGCAGGTCATCGACGCTTACCATCCGGATTTACGGCGCACTCGCGCGGCGAGCCAGTCCATCATTCCGGTGGATACGAAACTGGCTGCCGGGATCACCCGTATTTTCCCGCAGTTTAACGACCGTTTCGAAGCGATTGCCGTGCGCGTGCCGACGATAAACGTCACCGCAATCGATCTTAGCGTGACGGTGAAAAAACCGGTAAAAGCCTGTGAAGTCAACCTGTTGCTGCAAAAAGCGGCACAGGGAGCATTTCATGGTATAGTTGACTATACGGAATTACCGTTGGTCTCAGTAGATTTTAACCACGACCCGCACAGCGCCATCGTGGATGGCACGCAGACGCGAGTCAGTGGTGCGCACCTTATCAAGACGCTGGTCTGGTGTGATAACGAATGGGGCTTTGCTAACCGAATGCTCGACACCACGTTAGCCATGGCCGCAAAAGGTTTCAGGTAGAGCGCACCTTGCGCTTGCAAAACTTTAAGAATCAACGAGAGGATTCACCATGTCTGTAATTAAGATGACCGATCTGGATCTGGCAGGTAAACGCGTTTTCATCCGTGCCGATCTGAACGTACCGGTTAAAGATGGCAAAGTGACCAGCGACGCGCGTATCCGTGCATCTCTGCCAACCATTGAACTGGCTCTGAAGCAGGGCGCTAAAGTGATGGTCACCTCCCACCTGGGCCGTCCAACTGAAGGCGAGTACAACGAAGAGTTCTCTCTGCTGCCGGTTGTTAATTACCTGAAAGACAAACTGTCCAGCCCGGTTCGCCTGGTGAAAGATTACCTGGACGGCGTGGAAGTTGCCGAAGGTGAGCTGGTTGTTCTGGAAAACGTTCGCTTCAACAAAGGCGAAAAGAAAGACGACGAAACCCTGTCCAAAAAATACGCTGCGCTGTGCGACGTATTCGTGATGGATGCATTCGGTACGGCTCACCGTGCGCAGGCATCTACCCACGGTATCGGTAAATTCGCAGACGTCGCCTGTGCAGGTCCGCTGCTGGCTGACGAACTGGAAGCGCTGGGTAAAGCTCTGAAAGAACCTGCTCGTCCAATGGTCGCTATCGTTGGTGGTTCTAAAGTGTCTACCAAACTGACCGTACTGGATTCCCTGTCCAAAATCGCTGACCAGCTGATCGTTGGCGGTGGTATCGCGAACACCTTCGTTGCCGCTCAGGGCCACAACGTGGGTAAATCCCTGTACGAAGCGGATCTGGTTGACGAAGCCAAACGTCTGCTGGGCACCTGTGATATCCCGGTTCCAACTGATGTTCGCGTGGCAACTGAGTTCTCTGAAACTGCTACCGCAACCCTGAAATCTGTTAACGACATCAAAGATGAAGAGCAGATTCTGGACCTGGGCGACGTTTCTGCACAGAAACTGGCTGAAATCCTGAAAAACGCAAAAACTATCCTGTGGAACGGTCCTGTCGGCGTGTTCGAATTCCCGAACTTCCGCAAAGGGACTGAGATCGTGGCTAACGCTATCGCAGACAGCGAAGCGTTCTCTATCGCAGGCGGTGGTGACACCTTGGCAGCTATCGATCTGTTCGGTATCGCTGACAAGATCTCCTACATCTCCACTGGTGGCGGCGCATTCCTCGAATTCGTGGAAGGTAAAGTCCTGCCAGCAGTAGCAATGCTCGAAGAGCGCGCTAAGAAGTAAGCCATTCAGGGGCAGGGAAACCTGCCCAATTTTCAGCGCGCTTATCAGAGCTCGCACCTTTTCTAACGGCCGAAGATACAGGACTAAGCAACATGTCTAAAATTTTTGATTTCGTAAAACCTGGCGTTATCACTGGTGATGACGTACAGAAAGTGTTCCAGGTAGCTAAAGAAAACAACTTCGCTCTGCCAGCAGTTAACTGCGTAGGTACCGACTCCATCAACGCCGTACTGGAAACCGCTGCAAAAGTTAAAGCACCGGTTATCGTTCAGTTCTCTAACGGCGGCGCTGCGTTCATCGCAGGTAAAGGCGTGAAAACTGACGTTCCTCAGGGCGCTGCTATCCTGGGTGCTATCTCTGGCGCACATCACGTTCACCAGATGGCTGAGCACTACGGTGTTCCGGTTATCCTGCACACTGATCACTGCGCGAAAAAACTGCTGCCATGGATCGACGGTCTGCTGGACGCAGGTGAAAAACACTTCGCAGCAACCGGTAAGCCACTGTTCTCTTCTCACATGATCGACCTGTCCGAAGAGTCTCTGGAAGAAAACATCGAGATCTGCTCTAAGTACCTGGCGCGTATGTCCAAAATGGGCATGACCCTGGAAATCGAACTGGGTTGCACCGGCGGTGAAGAAGACGGTGTGGACAACAGCCACATGGACGCTTCTGCTCTGTACACTCAGCCAGAAGACGTTGATTACGCTTACACCGAGCTGAGCAAAATCAGCCCACGCTTCACCATCGCAGCGTCCTTCGGTAACGTACACGGCGTATACAAACCAGGTAACGTGGTTCTGACCCCGACCATCCTGCGTGATTCTCAGGAATACGTGTCTAAGAAACACAACCTGCCGCACAACAGCCTGAACTTCGTCTTCCACGGCGGTTCCGGTTCTTCTGCTCAGGAAATCAAAGACTCCGTAAGCTATGGCGTAGTGAAAATGAACATCGATACCGACACCCAATGGGCAACCTGGGACGGTATCCTGCAATACTACAAAACCAACGAAGCTTACCTGCAAGGTCAGCTGGGCAACCCGAAAGGCGAAGACCAGCCGAACAAGAAATACTACGATCCACGCGTATGGCTGCGCGCTGCCCAGACTTCTATGATTACTCGTCTGGAGCAGGCATTCAAAGAACTGAACGCGGTTGACGTTCTGTAATTTGAGCTGCTAAACGCCTCAGAAAGGTCCGCAAACGCGGGCCTTTTTTTATGCCTTTTCAATAGCCTGATGCCTCTGTTTTTGTGATCTGTTTGGCAATATCATGTCTTTTTGTTTACCCTTTACTGACCTGCCTGTCTCTCTGTGGGATGGTTTTTAGTGGTTTTTATGAGCATAAGGAAAGATAAATGGAAGATCTCGGTGTTGTAGATAGCATCAATAACGCTGGCTCCTGGCTGGTGCGCAATCAGGCTCTCCTGATTAGTTACGCTGTGAATATTGCGGCAGCAATTGCCATCATTGTCGTGGGGATGATTATTGCCCGTACGGTTTCCAGGGGCGTTAATCGCGTAATGCTATCCCGTCATATCGATGCAACCGTTGCTGATTTCCTTTCTGCGCTGGTGCGTTACGGGATTATTGCGTTTACCCTCATTGCGGCAATGGGGCGGGTCGGTGTACAGACCGCTTCGGTCATTGCTGTACTTGGTGCCGCTGGTCTGGCCGTAGGTCTCGCTCTTCAGGGCTCGCTGGCTAACCTTGCGGCTGGCGTACTGTTAGTGACGTTCCGTCCTTTCCGTGCCGGAGAGTATGTTGATCTCGGTGGCACTGCGGGCACCGTGCTGAACGTGCAGATTTTCTCCACCACGCTGCGTTCGGCAGACGGCAAAATCGTCATTGTGCCAAACAAGAAAGTGATTGATGGCAACATTACTAACTTCTCTCGTGAGCCGGTTCGCCGTAATGAACTCATTATCGGGGTTGGCTATGATTCAGATACTGAGCTGGTGAAAAAGCTGATTACCGATATCATCGAATCAGATGACCGCATTCTTAAAGATCGTGAAATGACCGTTCGCCTGAACGAGCTGGGCGCGTCATCCATTAATTTTGTGGTGCGCATCTGGAGTAAAAGTGGCGATCTGCAAAACGTTTACTGGGACGTGCTGGAACGCATCAAGCGTGACTTTGACGCCAACGGTATCAGCTTCCCTTATCCGCAGATGGATGTGAACTTCAAAAAAGTGAAAGAAGCTGACTAACGCCCGTCAGTTCAGACAACGCCCGCATTGTATGCGGGCGTTGAGCCTATCGCTTTTGCCGGGCGTTAGCCTCCAGCAATAGGCGTAGCTCGTGCATCAATTTGCCTGCGTCCGTATTACCCTTACTTTCCTGTTGCCGTACCCATTCCTCCTGAACCTCTTGATATCGCGTTGCTTTCTGCCATTCCAATTGCTCATCACGGCTCAGAAGATGAAGCTTAGCGCCTTCGTTTTCCAGACGCGTGGTGAGAGAAGCCAGCCCGCTGTCCAACGCCGCACCGAGTTGTTTCTCCGTGGTTTCGGCTGCACGACGAATAGCAAGACGATCCCGCTCGTCCAGTGCGTTTAAGGTGTCCTTATTTATAACCAGAAGGTAGACATGCCCCAGCCAGAGCGCAGGAGAATAATGAATGTAGGGCGCCGCGCGCTGCGCATGTATGTCATCTCCGCTGTCGAGATTCACCATAAGGCCATTCAACTGTCCCGTGCGCAACGCGTCGGTAATCTTGTCATTCCAGGGCATTGCCAGGGTAGCTCCGCCAGCATTGCGCAAAAATGACTGGTGCCAGAAGCTGGCGGTTCGCCATTTTGTTCCCTCTAGCTGCTTCAGCTTAACGTCTGGCTGACGGGTAAAGAACCCGACCGGATAACCCAGGAAGAACTGCAAATTCACCAGGTTATTCTGCCCAAGCTCGCGGGCAAACTGTGGATATTGCTGGAACACGCGATGAAAGAAGCGCACCTGGGCCTCGCCGTTTGCAGGCCCCAGGGGAAAGCTTTTGAATATTTGATGAAGCGGCAGTTGCTCAGCTGTATATTCAGGGACAACGATGCCAATATCAGCTCTGGTGCCCTGGCCAAGCGTACTTAGCGCATTGTAACTACTTGATATATCACCTTTCCAGTGGGCTTCAATTTTCAGGCGGCCTTGCGATTCTTTTTCAATCTCACTAAAGAAAACGTTTTTGATAAATTGCGTACGCATATTGCCGTACGGTTCGTGGTCCGTGTAGCGAAGTATCTTTTCTGCACTCGCTATGGCCGGAAATGCCGTTAAGAGCGCAAATATGGCGGAGATGACCATTGCAACGCCTTGATGTTTCATATGATTTCCTGTGAGAATTTTTCGGCCTGGGGCAATACAGCATACGCCGGGTCGCGAGAGGGCAGGTTTTATAAAATCTTAATATTGTATACAGCTGGGTTTTATTAGTGATTCTAATAAATCATTAAAATTTTAAATTTTATCTAATGATGGTCACGCAGTATAGTCTGCACGTAGAGAAAACTGCCTGAGAGTTATCAATGTTAACTTACTATTTTCAAGGGCTTGCATTAGGTGCGGCCATGATCCTTCCCCTCGGCCCGCAAAATGCGTTCGTGATGAACCAGGGCATTCGCCGCCAGTATCATCTGATGATTGCCCTGCTGTGCGCGGTGAGCGATTTGCTACTGATTTGCGCCGGGATTTTTGGCGGCAGCGCCCTGCTGATGCAGTCGCCCTGGCTGCTGGCGCTGGTGACATGGGGCGGCGTAGCGTTTCTGCTGTGGTACGGGTTTGGCGCCCTGAAAACGGCCATGAGCAGCAATCTTGAGCTGGCAAGCGCCGAAGTGATGAAGCAGGGGCGCTGGAAGATTATCGTCACCATGCTCGCCGTGACGTGGCTTAACCCGCACGTCTACCTTGATACCTTTGTGGTGCTGGGCAGCCTGGGCGGACAGCTGGACGTTGAGCCCAAACGCTGGTTTGCGCTCGGTACGGTCAGCGCCTCCTTCCTCTGGTTCTTCGGTCTTGCGATCCTGGCGGCGTGGCTGGCACCACGGCTGCGGACTGCCAGAGCGCAGCGCATCATTAACACGCTGGTGGGGCTAGTGATGTGGTTTATTGCCTTCCAGCTGGCGAAAGAGGGGATTCATCACGTACAGGGATTGTTCAACTAAGCGTTGTCTTATGGACATCTGAACAAGACCCGCTAAGCTTGCTGGCATGAGCCCTGTTGATGGGGCACTCTTCGCAACATGGAGGAATGACAGTGAAGTTTAAGGTGATGGCCCTGGCGGCATTAGTAAGTTTAGGTGCGGTGTCGGTGCAGGCGAATGAACTGCCAAACGGCCCGCACATTGTCACTTCAGGCACGGCAAGCGTGGATGCGGTACCGGATGTTGCAACCCTGGCAATTGAAGTGAACGTGGCGGCGAAAGATGCTGCTTCCGCCAAGAAACAGGCAGACGATCGTGTTGCGCAATACCTCTCTTTCCTGGAACAGAACGGTGTCGCGAAAAAAGACATCAGCTCTGCGAACCTGCGTACCCAACCGGATTACGACTACCAGAACGGCAAAAGCATCCTGAAAGGCTATCGCGCCGTGCGTACTGTGGAAGTGACTGTACGCCAGCTTGATAAGCTCAACGGATTGCTGGATGGTGCGCTGAAGGCTGGGCTGAACGAAATTCGTTCCGTCTCGCTGGGCGTTGCGCAACCGGAGAAATATAAAGACGAAGCGCGTAAAGCGGCGATTGATGATGCCATTCATCAGGCGCAGCAGCTGGCATCCGGCTTTAAGAGCAAGCTCGGTCCGGTTTACAGCGTGCGCTACCACGTTTCAAACTACCAGCCAAGCCCGATGGTTCGGATGATGAAGGCGGACGCCGCGCCGGTTTCTGCTCAGGAAACCTACGAGCAGCCAACCATTCAGTTCGACGATCAGGTTGATGTGGTGTTCCAGCTGGAACCGACTGAAAAGCCAGCTCAGTAACCCGTAGGCCGGGTAAGGCGTAACCGCCACCCGGCTTTTCTTTTTAATCCTGCCTCAAAACCTTATGCCCAAATGCCAGCAGCGCGTCAGTGACGTTGCGCATCATGCGGCTTTCCGGCGCAAAACGGTGCCAGTACAGCATCCGGCGCTGATACAGCCCCGGGGTTAAATCAATCAGCTCACCGCTTTTCAACTCTTTCTCAATCTGCAAATGCGGGATCATGCAGCAGGTGGTTCCCTGACGCGCGAGCTGTACGAAGGCCTCGGACGAGTTAACGATATGACACGGCACGCTGCCCGGCGGCAGATCGAAGTTTTGTTGCAGGAAAGCCTGATGCATATCGTCCAGATGGTCGAACGCGACGGCAGGCGCTTTCAGCAGCGCGGTGCGGGTCACACCGTTCGGGAAGTAGCGCTCGGCAAAGGCTTTTGAACCGACAAACAGATAATCCAGCGCCCCCAGCTGGTCCACCAGACAGCTTGGCAGCGCCTGAGGCTGAATACTGACGGCACCAACCACTTCGCCGCGTCGCAGGCGTTCCTGGGTGCGGGTTTCATCTTCAACCTGGAGGTTCAGGCGGATCGGGGAGTCGGCCAGCACCGGCGCAAGGGCCGGCAGCAGCCAGGTTGCCAGACTGTCGGCGTTCACCGCCAGCGACAGCAGCAGCGGCGTGGAGCCGGTCTGTTCATCGCCCAGCCACTCATCTTCCAGCAGTTCAACCTGACGCAGCAGGGCGAGGAGCTTTTGCCCTTGCTCCGTCGGACGCGGCGGCACGGTACGCACCAGCAGCGGCTGCCCGAACATGTTTTCAAGCTGTTTGATACGCTGTGATACGGCGGACTGGGTGATGCACAGCTTTTGCGCCGCGCGCTCAAAACCGCGTTCACGAATAACTGCATCAAGTGCCTGTAGTGTTCTGTAGTCCGGACGTTTCATTGCTCTGGCTGACTCCTTAATTTTGCTTAATCTGCACTATGACACAATTTTCCCTTCGTGGCAGACGAAATCCATTCGACGTGTTCTATAATGCGCCCTGAGTTTTCACACCACAGGCAAAACGATCATGACGCAGGATGAACTGAAAAAAGCAGTAGGATGGGCCGCTCTCCAGTACGTACAGCCGGGCACCATTGTCGGTGTTGGTACGGGGTCGACGGCGGCGCACTTTATCGATGCGCTGGGCACGATGAAGGGGCAGATCGAGGGCGCGGTTTCCAGCTCCGATGCTTCCACGGAAAAGCTGAAAAGCCTCGGCATCACCGTTTTCGACCTCAACGAAGTGGACCGTCTGGGCATTTACGTTGATGGCGCGGATGAAATCAACGGCCATATGCAGATGATCAAAGGCGGCGGCGCGGCGCTGACGCGCGAGAAGATCATTGCCTCCGTTGCGGATAAGTTCATCTGCATCGCGGACGCCTCCAAGCAGGTCGACATTCTGGGGAATTTCCCGCTGCCGGTCGAAGTGATCCCGATGGCGCGCAGCGCCGTGGCACGTCAACTGGTGAAGCTGGGCGGTCGTCCGGAATACCGTCAGGGTGTGGTGACCGACAACGGCAACGTGATCCTCGACGTTCACGGCCTTGAGATCCTCGATGCCATTGCGCTGGAAAATGCGATCAACGGCATTCCAGGCGTTGTTACCGTAGGGTTATTTGCCAACCGTGGCGCGGATGTGGCGCTGATCGGCACGGCTGACGGTGTAAAAACCATCGTAAAATGATCTGACGGGGGGAACGCTCCCCCCGCTAAAAAAATTTTGAAAAGCTAAATTCGGTGACTTGTGTCACGTTTTTCCGCCTCTTTTGCCGATCCTGCCACGTTCGTAATTTTCCGCAGCATTTTCCTCTGCCATTTTGCTCTGTATGACTTTTCTTCAGAGTGCCGACGCAAACGTTCATATTGCTGCAATAGTTTTTTTTGATATGTTGGCTGCACGGGATTTATATCCAGCACAACATCAGTTCAGATAAAAACAGGGTCGGGTAAATGGCAAAGGTATCACTGGAGAAAGACAAGATTAAATTCCTGCTGGTTGAAGGCGTGCACCAGAAAGCGCTCGATAGCCTTCGCGCAGCAGGCTACACCAACATCGAATTTCACAAAGGCGCGCTGGACACTGAAGAGCTGAAAGCGTCCATCCGTGATGCCCATTTCATTGGCCTGCGATCCCGTACCCAACTGACTGAAGACGTTATTGCTGCGGCGGAAAAGCTGGTGGCGATTGGCTGTTTCTGCATCGGCACCAACCAGGTTGATCTGAATGCCGCCGCCAAACGCGGTATCCCGGTCTTTAACGCGCCGTTCTCCAACACCCGTTCCGTGGCGGAGCTGGTGATTGGCGAGCTGCTGTTGCTCCTTCGCGGCATTCCGGAAGCTAACGCTAAAGCGCACCGCGGCGTGTGGAATAAGCTGGCCGCGGGCTCCTACGAAGCGCGTGGTAAAAAGCTCGGGATTATCGGTTACGGCCATATCGGTACGCAGCTCGGTATTCTGGCGGAATCCCTCGGCATGCACGTGTTTTTCTACGATATCGAAAGCAAGCTGCCGCTGGGTAACGCGACGCAGGTGCAGCATCTCTCTGATCTGCTGAATATGAGTGACGTGGTCAGCCTGCACGTGCCGGAAAATGCGTCCACCAAAAACATGATGGGGGCGGAAGAGCTGGCGCTGATGAAGCCGGGCGCTCTGCTGATCAACGCCGCGCGCGGCACTGTGGTTGACATTCCTGCGCTGTGCGACGCGCTGAAGCGTAAGCATCTGGCGGGTGCGGCGATTGACGTATTCCCGACGGAACCGGCCACCAACAGCGATCCGTTCACTTCTCCGCTGTGCGAGTTCGACAACGTGATCCTGACGCCGCACATCGGCGGTTCTACTCAGGAAGCTCAGGAGAATATCGGCCTGGAAGTGGCGGGTAAGCTGAGCAAATATTCCGACAACGGTTCAACGCTCTCTGCGGTGAACTTCCCGGAGGTGTCTCTGCCGCTGCACGGTGGGCGTCGTCTGCTGCACATCCACGAAAACCGTCCTGGCGTGCTGACCGCCATCAACCAGATCTTTGCCGAGCAGGGTGTTAACATTGCCGCGCAGTATCTGCAAACTAACTCGCAGATGGGTTATGTGGTGATTGATATCGAAGCGGATGAAGACATCGCCGAGAAAGCATTGCAGAGCATGAAGGCCATTCCGGGGACGATTCGCGCGCGCCTGCTGTACTGATGGTGCGGTCTGTGGCGTCGGGTGGCGTCTGCGCCTTACCCGACCTACAGTTGTCGTGCGGTCTGTGTGTCGGGTGGCGCTTACGCTTACCCGACCTACAATGGTTGTGCGGTTTGTGTGTCGGGTGGCGCTTACGCTTACCCGACCTACAATGGTCGTGCGGTCTGTGTGTCGGGTGGCGCTTACGCTTACCCGACCTACAATGTTCGAGGATTTATGTAGGCCGGGTAAGGCGCAGCCGCCACCCGGCTTTGTTCTACCAGGTCCAGGTTTTACTGGGCGTCACTACCGCCGGTAACGGCACATCCCATTTCTCTACGGGTAATGCCTCCACGCCCTGGCAATCATGCGCATAGCCCACCGGCTGCAACCCGTACTGCTGCCAGTTTTGCAGCGTCCTGTCGTAGAACCCCCCGCCCATGCCTAATCGCTGGCCCTGCTCGTCAAACGCCACCAGCGGCGCAATCAGCACATCCAGCCCGGAAAGCGGGAGCACGTCGCGCACGTCGAGTTTGGGTTCGGTGATTTTCAGACGATTTACCACCAGCTCGCTGTGCGGATGGTAGTGCAGAAACAGCAGATTGCCCGGGCTAAAAGGATGCAGCACCGGCAGGTAAACTTTTTTCCCGGCGCGCCAGAGCTGGTCGATAAGCGGTTGGGTATCCAGCTCACCATCAAACGAGAGAAACAGGGCGACGGTGTTTGCCATCACCACAGGCGGATAGGCCATCATGCGGGCGGCGGCCTGCTGAGCAAACTGTGCCTGTTGCTCGGCGCTTAGGGCGCGACGACGCTGGCGAATAAGCTGACGGATGTCCTGGCGTGAAGCAGAAACTTCAGGGAGTTGAGTCATGGTAGTCGGTAGAAGAAAAGAGAGGGAATCTCCGAGATGCCGCCGCAGGCTGTAACCCTTGAACCCTTGGTTCAAGGTGAATGTGTCGTCATAGTTTTAAGGCTTCTCGGACGAACCGAGCATGCTCACCAACCATGGAGCGCCACATTCTTGTGGTATGAAATATCGGCTCAGGGGACTGGCCCGCTTGCGAACATCTCAGAGAAATTTTGTCTTCACAGTTACTCTACCATAGTCAACTGAGAAGTGTTATTCAAACTTTGGTCCCGGTCTTTCGGGACTGCGACCTTGATCAAGCAATGCCTGTTCTATGGTCTGCTGGAGCATTTTAATGCGCTGCTCCATGCTTGCCGCATAATCGCGGGTCTTCGCTTTTTCCTGAGTCAGTTCATAGCTGATGTTCAACGCGGCGATGAAAACCAACTGCTCAGTATTTGTGACTCTAGTGCGTTCTTTTAGATCTTGCAACCGCTGATTCAAATCGTCCGCAGCCTGATTCAAGGCATCCCTTTGTTCAGGCGGACAATTCACTCGCAGTGAACGGCCAAAAATCTGGAGATCGACGGGTTGTGCAGACATGCCACCTTCCTGCTGATTGACTGCGCTGCCTTCGCTTACTGCCCCGGGGGCTGCGAAGGGGCGACACTATAGCTACCCTGATGTGAAGATACAAGCCCTTTTCTGGTATCACCAGGGTCCAAAGTGGTAGCATATCATGAATATCCTCCCTTTGATGACGAATGCGTATGTCTATACAGAACGAAATGCCTGGTTACAAGGATTTAAACCAGTTACTGAACCAGCAGGGAGTCGGTCTGACCCCTGCCGAAATGCACGGTCTGATCAGCGGCATACTGTGCGGCGGAAACAGCGACAGCTCATGGCAGCCGCTGATCCACGACCTCACCAACGAAGGGCTGGCGTTTGGCCACGAACTGGCGGAAGCGCTGCGTAAAATGCACGCCGCAACCAGCGATTCCCTGGAAGACGATGGCTTTCTTTTTCAGCTTTATCTGCCTGAAGGCGACGATGTCAGCGTCTTCGATCGCGCTGATGCGCTCGCGGGTTGGGTAAACCACTATCTTCTTGGCCTGGGCGTAACCCAGCCTAAACTGGATAAAGTGACCGGCGAAGCGGGTGAAGCGATCGACGATCTGCGAAACATCGCTCAGCTCGGCTACGATGAAGACGAAGACCAGGAAGAGCTGGAAATGTCTCTCGAAGAGATTATCGAGTACGTGCGCGTGGCGTCTCTGCTGTGCCACGACAACTTTACGCGCTCGCAGCCGACCGCGCCGGAAGTTCGCAAGCCAACATTACACTAAGAAAAATAACGCACAGGAGGGTGTCATGGTTATCTCCAGTCAAGAGTATTCTCGCCGTCGTCAGGCGCTGCTGGCAAAAATGCAGCCGGGAAGCGCTGCCCTGATTTTCGCCGCGCCGGAAGTGACGCGCAGCGCCGACAGCGAATACCCCTATCGCCAGAGCAGTGATTTCTGGTACTTCACCGGGTTTAACGAGCCGGAAGCGGTACTGGTGCTGATTAAAAGCAATGACACCCACAACCACAGCGTGATTTTTAACCGCGTGCGCGATCTGACCGCGGAAATCTGGTTTGGCCGCCGCTTAGGACAGGAGGCGGCGCCAGAAAAACTGGGCGTGGACCGCGCGCTGGCCTACAGCGAAATCAACCAGCAGCTCTACCAACTGCTGAACGGTCTGGACGTGCTCTATCACGCGCAGGGCGAATACGCGTATGCGGATGACATTGTTTTCACCGCGCTGGATAAGCTGCGTAAAGGCTCACGTCAGAATTTGTCTGCACCCGCCACCCTGACGGACTGGCGACCGATGGTGCATGAGATGCGCCTGTTCAAGTCTGAAGAAGAGCTGAACGTGATGCGCCGCGCGGGCGAAATCAGCGCCCTGGCGCATACCCGCGCCATGGAAAAGTGCCGTCCCGGTATGTTCGAGTACCAGCTTGAAGGCGAAATTCACCATGAATTTAACCGTCATGGCGCGCGCTTCCCGTCCTATAACACCATCGTAGGCGGCGGGGAAAATGGCTGCATTCTGCACTACACCGAAAACGAAAGTGAACTGCGCGACGGCGATCTGGTGCTGATTGACGCCGGCTGTGAATATCAGGGTTACGCGGGCGACATCACCCGTACCTTCCCGGTGAACGGTAAATTCACCTCCGCGCAGCGTGAAATCTATGACATCGTGCTTGAGTCTCTGGAGACCGCGCTGACGCAGTTCCGTCCTGGCACCTCCATCCAGGAGGTTACGGGCGAGGTGGTGCGCATCATGATTACCGGGCTGGTGAAGCTCGGCATTCTGAAAGGCGATGTGGACACCCTTATAACCGAAAACGCCCATCGTCCGTACTTTATGCACGGCCTGAGCCACTGGCTGGGGCTGGATGTGCATGACGTCGGGGCATACGGTCCGGAACGTTCGCGCGTGCTGGAGCCTGGCATGGTGCTGACCGTTGAGCCGGGGCTGTACATCGCGCCGGATGCCGACGTGCCGGAACAGTACCGCGGGATCGGCATTCGTATTGAAGATGATATCGTCATCACCGAAACCGGTAACGAAAACCTGACCGCGACCGTGGTGAAAAAAGCTGACGACATCGAGGCGCTGATGGCGGCGGCACGCGGATGAGCGTAATCATCGTTGGCGGAGGCATGACCGGCGCTACTCTGGCGCTGGCTATTTCGCAGTTAACCCAGGGCCAGCTTCCGGTGCATCTCGTCGAGGCGGTCGCGCCGCAGGCGGCCGATCATCCCGGTTTCGACGCCCGCGCTATCGCGCTGGCGCAGGGAACCTGTCAGCAGCTTGCGCGTATTGGGATCTGGCAGGCGATAGCGGATTGCGCAACGGCGATCGGCACCGTTCACGTCAGCGATCGCGGGCATGCCGGGTTTGTGACGCTGGATGCCCACGATTACCGGATCGAGGCGCTGGGGCAGGTTGTCGAGCTGCATAACGTAGGGCTGCGGCTGTTCCGTCTGTTACAGGACGCGCCTGGCGTCACGCTGCACTGTCCGGCGCGCGTCGCCAGCTTTAGCCGTCGTGACGAGGCCGTCAGCGTGACGCTGGACAACGGCACCACGCTGGAGGGGCAACTGCTGGTGGCGGCAGATGGTTCACGCTCCGCGATCGCCACGCAGTGCGGCGTCGAATGGCGCTCTGAACCCTATGGGCAGGCGGCGGTCATCGCTAACGTCTCTACGGCTGGCGCGCATAACGGCAGGGCATTTGAGCGCTTCACGGAGCACGGCCCGCTGGCCATGCTGCCGATGTCGAACGGGCGCTGCTCGCTGGTATGGTGCCATGCGCAGGATCGGGCCGATGAGGTTCTCTCCTGGTCCGACGAACGTTTTTGTTCCGAGCTGCAAAAAGCCTTCGGCTGGCGGCTTGGGCGCATCACCCATGCCGGAAAACGCGTGGCCTATCCGCTCGCGCTGACGACCGCATCGCAGACTGTCTCCCATCGCGTCGCCCTGGTCGGCAACGCCGCGCAGACGCTGCACCCCATCGCCGGGCAAGGCTTCAACCTTGGCCTCCGTGACGTGATAAGCCTGGCAGAGCTACTGGCCCGGACGTGGAGCGAACAACAGGATTGTGGCGCATACTCGGTGCTAAGCCATTACCAGAAACGACGCCAGGCGGACAAAGCGGCGACCATTGGCGTCACCGACGGTTTAGTCCACCTGTTTGCCAATCGCTGGGCACCGCTGGTTGCGGGTCGCAACCTTGGGCTGATGGCGATGGAACTGTTCATTCCGGCACGTGACGTGCTGGCGCAGCGGACCCTGGGTTGGGTCGCGCGTTAAGGAGTATTGACCGTGCAAAATGTTGATGTCGCCATTGTGGGCGGCGGAATGGTAGGACTGGCGCTGGCCTGTGGTTTACAGGGCAGCGGCCTGCGCGTGGCCGTGCTTGAGCAAAAAGCGCCGCAGCCTGTGGCGCAGGATGCACCGCCGGAGCTGCGCGTCTCGGCGATCAATGCCGCCAGCGAAAAGCTACTGACGCACCTTGGCGTCTGGTCTGAAATCGTGGCGCTGCGTGCCAACTGTTACCATGGCATGGAAGTGTGGGATAAAGACAGCTTCGGCCATATCGCGTTTGACGATGAAAGCATGGGTTACAGCCACCTTGGACACATCGTTGAAAACGCGGTGATCCACCACGCGCTGTGGCAGAAAGCACAGCAGTGCAGCGACGTCACGCTGATCGCACCGGCGAAACTCCAGCAGGTGGCGTGGGGCGAAAACGACGCGTTTATCACTCTTGAAAGTGGCGACATGCTGACCGCGCGTCTGGTGGTGGGTGCCGACGGCGCCAATTCCTGGCTGCGTAACAAAGCGGATATTCCGCTGACCTTCTGGGATTACCGCCATCACGCGTTGGTGGCCACAATCCGCACCGAAGAGCCGCACGGCGGCGTGGCGCGCCAGATTTTCCATAATGACGGCATTCTGGCCTTCCTGCCGCTTGCCGATCCGCATCTCTGCTCCATCGTCTGGTCCTTAGAGCCGGAGAAAGCGCAGCAGATGCAGGAGGCGACGCCGGATGCCTTCAGTCAGGCGCTATGCGTGGCGTTTGATAACCGTCTGGGCCTGTGCATGCTTGAAAGCGAACGCCAGACGTTTCCGTTAACCGGTCGCTACGCGCGTCAGTTTGCCGCGCACCGTCTGGCGCTGGTGGGGGATGCGGCGCATACCATTCATCCGCTGGCCGGGCAGGGGGTGAACCTCGGCTTTATGGACGCGGCTGAGCTGGTTGAAGAGCTGCGTCGCCTGCATCGGGAAGGCAAAGATATTGGCCAGCATCTGTATCTGCGTCGCTACGAGCGCAGCCGCAAACACAGTGCGGCGATGATGCTGGCGGGGATGCAGGGTTTCCGCGAGCTGTTTGCCGGAGCGAATCCGGCGAAAAAACTGCTGCGCGATATTGGCCTCAAGCTGGCCGACACTCTTCCCGGCGTAAAACCGCAGCTTCTTCGTCAGGCAATGGGCCTCAACGATCTTCCCGACTGGTTACGTTAATCTCGATCCCCGTCACACTTTATTTTCCCGGCCTCCGCGCCGGGGAAATTTCCTCGTTTGAAATAATCTAATTTCACGTCATTTTTCGCATTAGAAAATCTAATCTTACTATTTTTATGTTACGGAAATTCGGCCCGTTTTTCCGCACGAAATATCACCATCTGCTAAATTCTGTTAGATCATTGTTAATTTTATGCGGGTTTAATCGCATTTTCCCAGTGAATAACTCTGTAGGCTTTTCAGCGATTTTTGGTCATAAGCTAATGTGATGACCCGTTTTACCTTATGGTTAACCGCCGGTTTCGGTGGTAAGTTCAGGTAAAAGAGAACGTTTGCGTCGGCCCCCGATCGCGAGGCCGACACCGGGTTTCACGGTGAATTTTTCAACGAGGAAAAGATGGCTCAACAGACTCCTTTGTACGAACAGCACGTGTTGTGCGGCGCCCGCATGGTGGACTTCCACGGCTGGATGATGCCGCTGCACTACGGCTCGCAGATTGATGAGCACCACGCGGTGCGCACCGATGCCGGTATGTTCGACGTGTCTCATATGACGATTGTCGACCTGCGCGGTAGCCGCACCCGGGAGTTTTTGCGTTATCTGCTGGCAAACGACGTCGCCAAACTGAAAACGCCGGGCAAAGCGCTCTATACCGGCATGCTCAATGCCTCTGGCGGCGTGATTGACGACCTCATCGTCTACTACTTCACCGAAGATTTCTTCCGCCTCGTTGTAAACTCCGCCACCCGCGAAAAAGATCTCTCCTGGATTTCCCAACACGCTGAACCTTACGCCATAGACATCACCGTCCGTGACGATCTGTCGCTGATTGCCGTGCAGGGGCCAAACGCCCAGGCGAAAGCCGCCTCTCTGTTCAGCGACGAGCAGCGCAAAGCCACCGAAGGCATGAAGCCGTTCTTCGGCGTGCAGGCGGGCGATCTGTTTATCGCCACCACCGGCTACACCGGTGAAGCGGGCTACGAAATTGCGATGCCAAACGAGAAGGCCGCTGATTTCTGGCGTGCGCTGGTGGAGGCGGGCGTGAAGCCTGCGGGCCTGGGCGCGCGCGATACGCTGCGTCTGGAAGCAGGGATGAACCTCTACGGTCAGGAGATGGACGAAGGCGTCTCTCCGCTGGCGGCCAACATGGGCTGGACCATTGCGTGGGAACCGGCTGACCGTGATTTTATTGGCCGTGAAGCGCTGGAGATGCAGCGCGAGAAGGGCACTGAACAGCTGGTAGGCCTGGTGATGAAAGAAAAAGGCGTTCTGCGCGGCGAGCTGCCTGTACGCTTCACCGATGCCGATGGCAATCATCGCGAAGGCGTGATCACCAGCGGAACGTTCTCCCCGACGCTCGGCTACAGTATTGCCCTGGCACGCGTGCCGGCGGGGATTGGCGAAACGGCGGTGGTGCAGATCCGCAACCGCGAAATGCCGGTCAACGTGACCAAACCGATTTTTGTTCGCGCCGGTAAGCCGGTCGCCTAACTATTTTTATCAGGAGAACTTCAATGAGCAATGTGCCAGCAGAACTGAAATACAGCAAAGAACACGAGTGGCTGCGCAAAGAGGCGGACGGCACTTACACCGTTGGGATCACCGAGCACGCGCAGGAGCTGCTGGGCGACATGGTGTTTGTTGATCTGCCGGAAGTGGGCGCAACCGTGAGCGCAGGCGACGACTGTGCGGTGGCGGAATCCGTTAAAGCGGCCTCTGACATCTACGCCCCGGTAAGCGGTGAAATTGTTGCCGTGAACGACGCGCTGAGCGACTCCCCGGAGCTGGTCAACAGCGAACCGTATGAAGGCGGCTGGATCTTCAAGATCAAAGCCAGCGACGAAGCGCAGGTTGCCGCGCTGCTGGATGCGACCGCGTACGAAGCACTACTGGAAGACGAATAAGCCATTTCCCTCTCCCCTTTGGGGAGAGGGTAGGGTGAGGGGAACAGACGACACCCTCACCCCAACCCTCTCCCTTAGGGAGAGGGAGAAAACACATTCACTGCACGTTTCAGGAACCATCGCTCATGACACAGACTTTAAGCCAGCTTGAAAACCGTGGCGCCTTCATTGAACGTCACATTGGGCCGGATGCTCAGCAACAGCAGGAGATGCTGAAGACAGTTGGCGCGGATTCATTAAACGCACTGATCGGCCAGATCGTGCCAAAAGACATCCAGCTTGCTACGCCGCCGCAGGTAGGCGAGTCCACGACGGAGTTCGCCGCGCTGGCGGAGCTGAAGGCCATCGCCGGCCTTAACAAGCGCTATAAGTCTTATATCGGCATGGGCTACACCAACGTGCAGTTACCGCCGGTGATCCTGCGTAATATGCTGGAAAACCCGGGCTGGTACACCGCTTACACCCCATATCAGCCAGAAGTCTCCCAGGGCCGTCTGGAAGCGCTGCTGAACTTCCAGCAGGTGACGCTGGATCTGACTGGTATGGATATCGCCTCTGCCTCGCTGCTGGACGAAGCCACCGCCGCCGCCGAAGCGATGGCGATGGCGAAGCGCGTGAGCAAGCTGAAAAACGCCAACCGCTTCTTCGTCGCGGCGGACGTGCATCCCCAGACGCTGGACGTGGTGCGCACCCGTGCGGAAACCTTCGGCTTTGAGGTGATTGTCGACGACGCTGAAAAAGTGCTGGATCACCAGGACGTCTTCGGCGTGCTGTTGCAGCAGGTGGGCACCACCGGGGAAGTGCACGACTACGGCGCACTGATCGCCGAGCTGAAATCCCGTAAGGTTATTGTTAGCGTCGCCGCTGATTTTATGGCGCTGGTGCTGCTGACGGCGCCAGGCAAACAGGGCGCGGATATTGTCTTCGGCTCAGCTCAGCGTTTCGGCGTGCCGATGGGCTACGGCGGCCCGCACGCGGCGTTCTTTGGCGCGAAAGATGAATTTAAACGTTCCATGCCAGGCCGTATTATCGGCGTATCGAAAGATGCCGCCGGTAACACCGCGCTGCGCATGGCGATGCAGACCCGCGAGCAGCATATCCGCCGCGAGAAAGCGAACTCCAACATCTGTACCTCGCAGGTGCTGCTGGCTAACATTGCCAGCCTGTACGCGGTGTTCCACGGTCCGGCTGGCCTGAAACGTATTGCCAGCCGCATCCACCGTCTGGCCGATATCCTGGCCTGCGGTCTGCAACAGAAAGGTCTCAGACTGCGTCATGAACACTATTTCGATACCCTGTGCGTCGAGGTGGCAGACAAAGCGGCCGTGCTGGCGCGCGCCGAGGCAGCGCAAATCAACCTGCGCAGCGACATTCACAATGCGGTCGGCATTACGCTGGACGAAAGCACCACCCGTGACGATATCCTGACCCTGTTCAACGTATTGCTGGGTGACGCACACGGTCTGGACGTTGATACGCTCGACAAAGAGGTTGCGCTCGACAGCCGCTCCATTCAGGAAAGCATGCTGCGCGACGACGCGATCCTGACTCACCCGGTGTTCAACCGCTATCACAGCGAAACCGAGATGATGCGTTACATGCACTCTCTGGAACGTAAAGATCTGGCGCTAAACCAGGCGATGATCCCGCTGGGCTCCTGCACCATGAAGCTGAACGCCGCGGCTGAGATGATCCCAATTACCTGGCCTGAATTCTCTGAGCTGCACCCGTTCTGCCCGGCTGAGCAGGCGGAAGGGTATCACATGATGATCAACCAGCTCTCCGACTGGCTGGTGAAGCTGACCGGGTACGACGCGCTCTGCATGCAGCCGAACTCCGGTGCGCAGGGTGAATACGCTGGTCTGCTGGCGATCCGTCACTATCACGAAAGCCGCAACGAAGGCCACCGTGATATCTGCCTGATCCCAAGCTCTGCCCACGGTACCAACCCGGCTTCTGCCCAGATGGCAGGAATGGAAGTGGTGGTTGTGGCGTGCGACAAAAACGGCAACATCGATCTGGCCGACCTGCGCGCCAAAGCCGAGCAGGCGGGCGACAAACTCTCCTGCATCATGGTGACCTACCCGTCCACCCACGGCGTGTACGAAGAAACTATCCGTGAAGTGTGTGAAGTGGTGCATAAGTTCGGCGGCCAGGTTTACCTCGACGGCGCAAACATGAACGCCCAGGTGGGCATCACCTCTCCGGGCTTTATTGGCGCGGATGTGTCGCACCTGAACCTGCATAAAACGTTCTGCATTCCGCACGGCGGTGGCGGCCCGGGCATGGGCCCAATCGGCGTGAAGGCGCACCTGGCACCGTTTGTGCCGGGCCACAGCGTGGTGCAGATTGAAGGCATGCTGACCCGTCAGGGCGCGGTCTCCGCGGCACCGTTCGGCAGCGCCTCTATCCTGCCAATCAGCTGGATGTACATCCGCATGATGGGCGCGGAAGGGCTGAAGCAGGCCAGCCAGGTGGCGATCCTCAACGCCAACTACATCGCAACGCGTCTGAAGGACGCCTATCCGGTGCTCTATACCGGCCGCGACGGTCGCGTGGCGCACGAATGCATCCTCGATATTCGTCCTCTGAAAGAAGAGACGGGCATCAGCGAGCTGGATATTGCCAAGCGCCTGATCGACTACGGCTTCCACGCGCCAACCATGTCCTTCCCGGTTGCGGGAACGCTGATGGTTGAGCCGACCGAATCTGAAAGCAAGGTGGAACTGGATCGCTTTATCGACGCCATGCTGGCGATCCGCAGCGAAATCGACCGCGTGAAAGGCGGCGAGTGGACGCTGGAAGATAACCCGCTGGTGAACGCGCCGCATACCCAGAACGAACTGGTGGCAGAGTGGAACCACGGTTATACCCGCGAGCTGGCTGTCTTCCCGGCAGGTGTGGCAAACAAATACTGGCCAACCGTGAAACGTCTTGATGATGTTTACGGCGACCGTAACCTGTTCTGCTCCTGCGTGCCGATGAGCGAATACCAGTAACGTTGTTCCTGTAGTAACGTAGGCCGGGTAAGGCGAAGCCGCTACCCGGCTTTTTTATTGGGAGAAAAGAATGGCAATTGCACTGGTCACCGGCGCCAGCCGGGGTATTGGTAAAGCCACCGCGCTACAGCTGGCAAGCGAAGGCTACACCGTTGCGGTGAATTTTCATCACAACATCAAAGCCGCGACGGACGTCATTAATCAGATCGTGGACGCGGGCGGTAAAGCCTTTGCCGTACGCGCGGACATCAGCGATGAAGCGCAGGTGATGGCGATGTTCGACAGCATCGATCGCGAAGGTGAGCCGCTCGCCGCGCTGGTGAACAACGCCGGGATTTTGTTTGAACAATCCACCATCGAAAACCTCTCCGCTGAACGTATTAACCGCGTGCTGGCTACCAACGTCACCGGCTATTTTCTCTGCTGCCGTGAAGCGGTTAAGCGCATGTCGCATAAACACGGCGGCAAGGGCGGCGCGATTGTGAATGTCTCCTCGGCGGCATCACGGCTGGGCGCGCCGGGGGAATATGTGGATTATGCCGCCTCAAAAGGGGCGGTGGATTCCCTGACCACCGGCCTCGCGCTGGAGGTGGCGGCGCAGGGCATTCGCGTTAACGGCGTGCGGCCAGGCCTGATTTATACCGATATTCACGCCTCCGGCGGCGAGCCGGGGCGTGTGGATCGGGTGAAGTCGATGTTACCGATGCAGCGTGGCGGTCAGCCGGAGGAGGTCGCCCAGGCCATTGTCTGGCTGCTGAGCGACAAAGCCTCCTATGTCACCGGTAGCTTCCTGGAGCTGGCTGGCGGGAAGTAACGCTACGACGCCAGCCACAGCCGCAGGCGCATTCCCCAGCCGCTGGTCCAGCCGGTGGTGATCGACTTCACCTCACCGTGAGAGATCACCACCAGCGTTGGCGTAACCTTAACGTCCCACTCACGCGCCAGTTCTCCGCTGGCGTCGTTGACCGTGGGCATCGTCGCCTTCTTCTTCCTCATCCAGGTTTCGAGCGTCGCGTTATCGCCCGAGCGCAGCGCAACCGACATCACGTTACCCCCGTCCGCGGCAAGCGCCGCCACCGACGGCGTGGTGTAGCGGCAGACGCCGCACCATGTCGCCCAGACGTAGACCAGCAGCGGTCGCTCCTTACTCATGGCGATAAGATCGACGGGCTGGCCGTCGAGGGTGTGCAGTGCCGTCGCGGAGAAATTCTGCGGCAGCGCGGGCTGGCGGAAATAGTCCACCGCCAGGCTCACGGCTACGCCAATCAGCAGCCATACGCCCAGCTCGCGCAGCAGGCGCGGAAGCTTACTTGCCACGGGCGTTTGCCAGCTGTTCTTTGACCAGCCCCTCCAGGTCGTCATACGGAATTGCGCCCGCCACCATCTGGTCGCCGATAATGGTCGCCGGGGTACCCTGAATATTCAGCACCTGCGCCAGGATGAGGTTCATCTTTAGGCTGTCCATGGTTTTATCATCCTTTTTAATGCTGTCCGTTCCGGTCTTTACCTTCGCGGCGGCGATGCTGGCGTCATCGTGATAGCCCTTTTTCATCATCAGCCGCTGGTGGAGCGCCCAGAATTTATCCGGCGCCTGCTGCCACGTTGAGAGTGCCGCTTTCGCGGCATTTACCGAGCTTTGTCCCTTGAACGGCAGCAGTTTGACGATGAGCTGCACGTCGGGATTTTCCTGCACGATTTTCTCAAGCATTGGGTCGAACTGCTTGCAATACGGGCAGTTGTAGTCAGTGAAGGAGACGATGGTCAGCTTCGGCGATGTCGCGCCGGTTCGCGGGCTGTTGGGGTCGTTAAACAGCAGTTTTGCCAGCTGGTCGCTGGAAGCGTCATCAGAAGGTGCGGCGAAACCGAACGTTGATAACGACAGCAGAAGTAAGGCAACGAAGGCTCTCATGTTATTTTCCTTTTGCATCGGACAGGGTGCTCAGCACCGCTTCGCGGCTTAACAACGCAGGCAGCACGTGGCCCTGCGGTAATCCCGGTCCGTAGATCTGGTTAAACGGCACGGCGGCGCTGCCGCGCGTGGTTAAGAACTGGCTGATGGTATCTGAGGGGCGGCTCCAGTCGCCGCGCAGGGCGACAACGTCCGGGGCGGAGAGCGCATCCTGCACGTCGTCGCGCAGCAGCACGTTGTATTTATTGGCTTTACAGGTCACGCACCAGTCGGCGGTCACGTCGACGAACACCCGTTTGTTCTCCGCCAGCGCGCGGGCAATGGCCTGCTCGCTGAGCGGCTGCCAGTGAATACGATCGCGGCGGGAACCCTCGCCGCCGGAACCGGATACAAACGCGACCGCCCCGGCCACCACTACAGCTAATACCCCGGCGCGCAGTGCCGTTTGCCAGCGGTAGCGCCAGGCGGTGACCAGCAGCAGCGTAAGGATCAGGAACACGCCCAGCGTGATGACGGGCAGGCTGCCAATGTGCACCGTCAGCAGGCTCAGCAGCCACAGCGATGAGCCGAGCATCATCATCCCCAGCACTACGCGTACGACGTTCATCCAGCGTCCCGGACGCGGCAACCGCTGGGCCAGCCCCGGCCAGGCCGCCACCAGCAGCCACGGCAGGCTCATGCCGATACCCATCGCCAGGAAGATCCCCCACAGCAGGGGAAGCGGCGCCGCCAGCGCGACCGAGACCGCCGTACCCAGGAACGGCGCGGTGCAGGGCGTCGCCAGCAGCGTGGCAAACGCGCCTTGCCAGAAATGACCCGCAAGCCCGTTGCCGCCGCGCGTGGCGAGGAAGGTGCTGGCGCCGGAAGGGAGACGGATTTCAAACAACCCCAGCAGGCTGGCGCTGAAAAGCACCATCACCAGCGCCATCGCGCCAATAAACCACGGATTCTGGAACTGGATCCCCCAGCCGAGCGCCTGATTGCCTAAGCGTAAAACCGTCATCATCAGCGCCAGCGCGAGGAACGAGATCACGATCCCGGCTACCGACGCAAGAAACTGTCGGCGTACCTGACTCCGCGCCTGCCGTTCGGTTTGCATCAGCGTGCCTAGCTTCATGGCCAGCACGGGCAGTACGCAGGGCATGACGTTAAGGATCAGACCGCCCGCCAGCGCCATCAGCAGCACCCAGCCTAACGAGAGCGTCGGCGCGGCGTTCCCCGGCTGAATGCTCAGGCTGGACTCCTGTGCCTGCCCGCTATCGGCCAGAACCAGCGACAGGGTTTTGCCGCTGAGGTTGGGCGCGGCCTCGCCCCAGCTGTCCGTCACGGGCACGGTGGCGACCAGCGAGTCACCGCGCACGGTGAGGGCCGGTTTGCCGAAATCAACATCATCCATACCGTCGATAAACAGGGACGGCGCCTGCCAGCCTGCGTCACGCTGCGCCGTTACGGTCAGCTTGCCGGGGGCATAGGTGGCGTTAAGCGTTGAGGTCAACCCGCCGCTGAGCGGAAGGGTGCCCATGGCCCGACTGAAATCGTAATCAAAACCGGCGCCTGCGGATGCGGTCATGTTCAGCGAAAACGGGTAGTCGGTAAGAATACAGACGTTGCTACAGGTGGAGAGCGTCAGTACGCCGCTCAGGATCTTCGGGACGTCGCCCCGCAGAGTGATGGGAAAGCTGACATCGCCGTGGTAGCCCTGCGTGGTGATGCCCGCGACGTCGAAACGCTGCGGCACAGGCCAGCGCCAGATCGCCTCGACGGGCTGATGCCATTTAATCGCGGGGGCGACGCCGCCTTCGCCCGGCGAGCGCCAGTAGGTTTTCCAGCCTTTTTGCAGGGCGACGTCCAGCAGCAGGCGGGTTTCGCCAGTGCTTTCGGGTTGCGCACGCAGCCTGACGCTGGCGTGCTGATTATCGGCGGCGCGCAGCCAGCCGCTGTCGGCAGCCTGGCTGAGGGGCAGCCATAGCCAAAGCAGGCAGACCAGCAGTCGCCTGAATACAGTAAACATAAATTTTCTCCGTAAATGATGAATTAACCTGAAGTAACAGGCGAAGGCTCATTCACGGAAGACGCATAATCGCAGATGCACCCTTAACCGGGGCGGGGAGATAACGCGGGGAGGCCACTGCCGTTCGCGGCGCGGTGGACTGGCTGCCAGCAACGCCAGCAGCAGGGTGACGGCAATCAGGGCGCCTTCAAATAAAACAGGCGGGACCGACATCAGCGACTTGGCGCTAAGCTCACACGGGGTTACCGGTGCGTCGGCACTCTCCTGTCCCTGCTGGACAGACTGGCTCGTGGTGGTGACGTTCATGACAAGCGCGTGCATCCCGGCCATCCGCTGGGCGGTGCATATCAGCACCACCAGGCAGGCCAGGGCTACAAGCAGGATAGCGTTGCGTTGTCGCTTGATCATGTTCGCCTCAAATATTCAGGACGCCTATATTATCGGGCGAACATATTTTGGCAACGCAAAAGCTGTAAAGAAGTGTCTGGAAGATAAGCGGTTTGCCCTCTCCGCTTGCAGAGAGGGCGAGCCATTACAGCGTTTCGCCGTTGCTGGCAATGACGGTTTTATACCACTCAAAGCTCTTCTTACGGGAGCGGGACATGTCACCGGTACCGTCGTCGTGCTTGTTGACGTAGATAAAGCCGTAGCGCTTACTGTACTGGCCGGTGGTGAAGGAGACGCAGTCGATGCAGCCCCACGGCGTGTAGCCCATCAGATCCACGCCATCCCAGGTCACCGCCTTCATCATCTCTTCCACGTGGGCGCGCAGGTAGTCGATACGATAGTCATCGTTGATGCTGCCGTCCTCTTCCACGGTGTCGTAGGCGCCGAAACCATTTTCCACGATAAACAGCGGCTTCTGATAACGCTCGTACAGTTCACACAGCGAATAGCGCAGGCCTACCGGATCAATCTGCCAGCCCCAGTCGGACGCCTTGACGTGTGGGTTCGGCACGCTGCCCTCGAAGCCGGAAATGGCGTCACCGGTACCGCCTTCCGCTTTGACCGCGTTGGTCATGTAGTAGCTGAAACCTAAGTAATCGCAGGTGCCTTCACGCAGGATCTGCTCGTCGCCCGCTTCCATTTTGATGGAGAAGCCACGGCGTTCCCACTCGTTCAGCACGTAAGACGGGTAGTAGCCGCGCAGCTGTACGTCGGTAAAGACGTAGCGCTCGCGCATGGATTCCTGAGCGAACATGACATCTTCTGGTTTGCAGGAGTACGGATAGAGCGCCACCATCGCCAGCATGCAGCCGACTTTCATTTCCGGGTTAATGCGGCGTGCGGCTTTCACCGCCAGCGCGCTGGCCACGAACTGGTGGTGCAGCACCTGGTACATGGTCTCTTCCGGGTTGTCGTGCTCGGTATAGACCACGCCAGAGCAGCAGTAGCCGAACAGCGGCGCACGCCAGTTGCGCTGGTTGTTGATTTCGTTGAAGGTCATCCAGTATTTGACCTTATTTTTGTAGCGCTCAAATACCACTTCCGAGAAGCGCACAAAGAAATCGACCACTTTACGGTTGGTCCATCCGCCATATTCCTGAACGAGGTGCAGCGGCATTTCAAAGTGGGAGAGGGTGATCACCGGCTCGATGTTGTACTTCAGCAGTTCATCGAACATGTCGTCGTAAAACTTCAGCCCCTCTTCATTTGGCTGAGTTTCGTCGCCTTTCGGGAAGATGCGCGTCCAGGCGATGGAGGTACGGAAACATTTGAAGCCCATCTCGGCAAACAGCCTGATGTCTTCTTTGTAATGGCCGTAGAAGTCGACGGCTTCGTGGTTGGGGTAATATTTGCCTTCAATCACTTCCTGCGTGATTTCTCGCGGAACGCCGTGTGCGCCGCCGGTGAGCACGTCGCAGATGCTTGGCCCTTTGCCGCCTTTGTTCCAGCCGCCTTCAACCTGGTGCGCCGCTACCGCGCCGCCCCATAAAAAATCTTTCGGTAAGGTGAGTTTTTTCATCTTTGCTATTCTCAATTCAGGACTTATTGATTTCGAGTCTAGCAAAGCGGAATTAAATGTCACGATATAACATTTTGCGGAAATTGTAATTTGTCACATCAAAAAAACAGGATGTTTTATTCTGTTAATTTCTTCGCCAGTTTCCGGCCTAATGATTCCAGAATATAGATGACGGGAATTTGCGTGGTGATATCGTAAACGCCGCCAATGCGCGTTTGCGGTACGTGCCAGGAGAGGTTAAAGTCCGCCAGCTTTGCGAGACGTGAATGTTCGTGGCTGGTGACTGAGAGCACCTTGCAGTGGTGCAGGCTGAACTGGCTGGCGAAGCGCAGGATCTCCTCGGTCTCGCCGGAGACGGAGAGTACAATGGCCAGCGCATTTTTAGCCATGTCGTTAGTGACCGGGAAATAAGGATCGTCGATATGGTTACTGAATTTCCCGATATTTGAAAAGAAACGTGCGCCATATTTTGCCAGCGATCCGGAGGTGCCCGCACCGACAAAAATAATTCGTTCAGATGATAAAATAATATCGACCGCGTTATCTAATAGCGCATCAAACTCTTCGTTATTTACGCTTTTAAAGAAGCTGATAATTTCACTGGCACCAAAATTCGCCTGCTGCGGCTCGTTCTGCTCCAGATAGAGTTTAAAGCGCACCCGAAATTCCGAGTAGCCATCGCAGTTAAGCTTGCGGCAGAAGCGCAGGATGGTAGTAGTGGAAACGCCCGCCGCATCCGCCAGCTCGCGGATGGTCATGTACATCACTTTATCGCGGTTCTTAATGACATAGTTGTAGACCATCATTTCCAGATTGTTGAGGCTGGCAATGGCGGAATGGCTGAACATACTCACAATGGCTAAACTCGCTGTCGGACACTATTCCTGAAGCATACCATGATGACGAAGGGCGGGAGACGGATTTATCTCCTTGATTACTTAGATGTTAATGAAATCATTTACACCTGTGCGGTGGATTGTTTTTATATTATGCTGATTTTTAAGGATAAATCTTGAGTGTGGATTTATTTTAGCTAACAGGTGTTCACTGGAATCATTCTCAGTTAGCATAGACTGGCGATGAATAATCATCTTTTGTTTTCCCGGAGTTAAGTATGGTGAGCAGACCATTAATCGCACAGGGATATTCGCTGGCTGAGGAAGTAGCCAACAGTATAAGCCACGGCATTGGCCTGGTTTTTGGGATTGTCGGCTTAGTGTTATTGCTGGTACAGGCAGTGGATACCAACGCCAGCGCGATGGCCATTACCAGCTACAGTCTGTATGGCGGGAGTATGATCCTGCTTTTCCTGGCCTCAACGCTGTATCACGCTATTCCGCATCAACGGGCGAAGATATGGCTCAAGAAATTTGACCACTGCGCTATCTATCTTCTTATTGCGGGTACCTATACGCCGTTTTTGCTGGTGGGGCTCAACTCACCGCTGTCGCGTGGCCTGATGATTGTGATCTGGAGCCTGGCGCTGCTGGGGATCCTGTTTAAGCTGACTATTGCGCACCGGTTTAAAGTGTTGTCGCTGGTTACCTATCTGACAATGGGCTGGCTGTCGCTGATTGTGGTGTATCAGTTAGCCATTAAGCTGGCGGTGGGGGGCGTGACGCTTCTGGCGGTGGGCGGGGTGGTCTACTCGCTGGGCGTTATTTTCTACGTCTGCAAGCGTATTCCGTACAACCATGCCATCTGGCACGGCTTTGTGCTGGGCGGCAGCGTGTGCCACTTCCTGGCAATTTATCTGTATGTTGGGCAGGTGTAGTTTTTTTGTAAGGTGCGGTCTGATGCCCTCACCCCGACCCTCTCCCACAGGGAGAGGGAGAATATCAACACCGTAGGCCCGGTAAACGCAGCGCCACCGGGCGATACAGCATCAATCTTCCAGAGAATACGGTAGCGGCTCAATGCTGAGCGTGTTTGCATCATCCCGCACGCGGAACACGCTGTCGGGCTCCATATCATTATTCATGACAACCTGCACCAGCAGGCGGCCATCATCGAGCTGGACGGCGGCTAACACGGTGCCGGTACGGCGCCAGTTTTCGCCCATCTTCATCTCAAGATCTTCACCCGCTTCCGGCACACGGCTGGCGTGACCAGCCAGTGTCCACAGGGCGCGTTTGTTCGCGCCGCGGAATTTCGCACGCGCCACCATTTCCTGACCGGTGTAGCAGCCCTTCTTAAAGCTGATACCACCCAGCGCCTGGATGTTTGTCGCCTGCGGGATAAACTGCGCGCTGTTTGCCGCGTCAATCACCGGCAGGCCCGCTTCGATGTTCAGCGCCAGCCACTGCTGGCTGTTGTTGAGCTGTGCTTCACCGCGCAGGGCGTCAGTGACGCGTTCCGCCGTTGCTTCGTCGGTTACCAGCAGGAAGCGCTCCGCCGGGTGTTCGAACCACAGAATGGAGGTCGCTCCCTCGCTGACCAGCTGTTTTTTAGCATCCGGCAGCTCGGCAAACAGGTTTTTCAGCGCTGCACGCGCCTGGAAACCCGCGACCCCCAGCAGAACGTGTTCATCGTCCGGGGCGATGGTGACTTTAGAAAAGACCGCGTATTTTTTCAGCTCTTTAAGCTGGGCGTCACGCAGGCTGCGGCGCTCAATAAAGGCGAATCCGTCCTGACGGCGGAACAGACGCAGGTTGCTCCACATTTTGCCTTTTGGATCGCAATGCGCGGCCAGCAGATGCTGGTGCTCAGTCAACTGCGCCACGTCCGCCGTGACCTGACCTTGCAGGTATTTTTCACTGTCCGCACCAGTCAGTGTCGCCAGTGCCCAGTCATCAAGAGTAATCAGCGTCAGCGGCAGACGCGCAGAGGCGGCGGGCTGGCGAGGAGAAAATGGTGTAAATGCCATAGTGATGTCCTGAATTGCTTAACGCTTTGATAATACCTAATGGTAAAAGAGACTGTATTCAATGCAAGCGCTTTCAGCAGGCCATTCGTGCCATTACGCGGTTATGCGTGGCGCTACGCAAAATAGTGTAATCCGCTGTCTTTATAAGGATTATTCAGGGAGCCTGCTCGAGGTTCGCAATATTCCAGTAAAGAAACGGTCAAAAACACGTTACACTAGCAGGTGTTCCCGGAGAGCAATAATGAATACCAAACGGGATACCGACTGTGCCAAACGTAATGCAGGAAACAGAACATGGATATTAACAACAAGGCCCGTATTCACTGGGCGTGCCGTCGCGGCATGCGTGAACTTGATATCTCCATCATGCCTTTCTTCGAGTATGAGTACGACAGCTTAAGCGATGACGATAAGCGCCTGTTTGTCCGTCTGCTTGAGTCTGACGATCCGGATTTATTCAACTGGCTGATGAATCACGGCAAGCCCGCCGACACCGAGTTGCAACGGATGGTGCAATTAATTCAAACACGGAATCAGGAACGTGGTCCTGTGGCAATCTGATCTTCGCGTCTCCTGGCGCTCACAGTGGATGTCCTTACTGCTCCACGGTCTGGTGGCGGCACTGGTGTTATTGGTGCCGTGGCCGCTTAGCTATACCCCTCTGTGGTTGCTATTGCTGTCGTTTGTGGTGTTTGACAGCGTGCGCAGCCAGCGTCGAATCAACGCCCGTCAGGGTGAAATTAAGCTGCTGATGGATTCTCGCCTGCGCTGGCAGGGAAAAGAGTGGGAGATGATGGGCGCGCCGTGGATGCTTAACACCGGGATGATGCTACGGCTGCGTCGGGTCGAGGATAACCGTCGCCAGCACCTGTGGCTGGCCGCAGACAGTATGGATCCCGCGGAGTGGCGAGATCTGCGCCGGTTGATCGTGCAACAGCCGACGCAGGAGTAAATCAGCTGAACTGCTCGGCCATCTCACCCAGAATCTGCTCGCACCAGCTCTGGAGGCGCTCGTCGCTAAGATCGTACTGGTTGGTTTCATCCAGCGCGAGCCCGACAAACAGCTGACCGTCGGCAATAATCGGTTTTTGACTGGTGAACTCATAGCCTTCCGTAGGCCAGTAGCCGATAAAGGTCGCGCCCTTTGGCGCCAGTTTGTCGTGCAGCATGCCGAGTGCGTCAAGGAACCACTCCCCGTAGCCCAACTGGTCGCCCATGCCGTACATCGCAATGATTTTGCCTTCAAAATTGACTGAATCGAGCTGATCCCAGATGGCTTCCCAGTCTTCCTGAATCTCACCAAAGTCCCAGGTAGGGATACCCAGAATGAGCACATCGTACTGCTCCATCAAGGCAACCGCGTCATCTTTCAGGTTATGCAGCGTCACCAGTTCCGGGCCAATGATGTCACGAATTTTCTCCGCCGCCATTTCGGTGTAGCAGGTGCTGGAACCATAGAACAGACCAATATTCATCGCGTAACTATCTCAATTCTTGCTATGACTTTGCGCGTAGTGTACCAGAAACCGATGGCAATCAGGCATAATGGCCAGATTGCAGAACCAAAGGGGCTGATGTGGAAAAGGATCTCGCACTCATCGAACAGTTTCTCGACGCGCTGTGGCTGGAGAAAAACCTCGCTGAAAATACGCTCAGCGCCTATCGTCGGGATCTCACGCTGCTGGTCGAGTGGCTGGCGCATCGTGGGCTGACGCTTGAAAGCGCGCAAAGCGATGACCTGCAAGGGTTACTGGCCGAGCGGATGGAAGGGGGGTACAAAGCCACCAGCTCCGCACGTCTGCTGAGCGCCATGCGCCGCCTGTTCCAGCACCTGTACCGCGAGAAGATCCGCGCGGATGACCCCAGCGCACTGCTGGCATCGCCTAAACTGCCTCAGCGGCTGCCAAAAGATCTCAGCGAAGCACAAGTTGAGAGATTATTACAGTCGCCCGCAGTTGACCTTCCGCTGGAGTTACGCGATAAAGCCATGCTTGAACTATTGTATGCCACGGGCTTGCGCGTTTCCGAGCTGGTGGGCCTGACGATGAGCGATATCAGCCTGCGTCAGGGCGTGGTGCGCGTTATCGGTAAAGGGAACAAAGAACGGCTGGTGCCGCTGGGTGAAGAGGCGGTCTACTGGCTGGAGACGTATCTGGAACACGGGCGTCCGTGGCTGCTGAACGGCGTCTCCATCGATGTATTGTTCCCGAGCCAGCGCGCGCAGCAGATGACGCGACAAACGTTCTGGCATCGCATTAAACATTACGCCACACTGGCGGGTATTGACAGTGAGAAGCTGTCGCCGCACGTTTTGCGTCACGCCTTCGCGACGCATCTGTTAAACCACGGCGCTGATTTACGCGTGGTGCAGATGTTGCTTGGACACAGCGATCTTTCAACGACGCAAATATACACCCATGTCGCGACGGAACGCCTGCGGCAGCTACACCAACAGCACCACCCTCGCGCGTGAGTGCCGACGAATTGTTACAGGAACAAATATGAAAAAGTCTTTAGCGCTGTTCACCCTGCTGGCAGCTTCGATTTCCGGTATTGCCCATGCGGACGATGCCGCCATTAAACAGTCTCTGACGAAACTCGGCGTCGCCAGCAGCGAGATCCAGCCAGCGCCGGTGGCTGGCATGAAAACGGTGCTGACCAACAGCGGCGTGCTGTACGTGACCGAAGACGGCAAGCACATCATTCAGGGGCCTATGTACGACGTGAGCGGCGCGCAGCCGGTGAACGTCACTAACCAGCTGCTGATGAAAAACCTGAACGCGCTCGAAAAAGAGATGATTGTCTACAAAGCGGCGCAGGAAAAGCACGTTATTACCGTCTTCACCGACATCACCTGCGGCTACTGCCACAAGCTGCATGAAGAGATGAAAGACTACAACGCGCTGGGCATTACCGTGCGTTACCTGGCTTTCCCACGCGCCGGCGTGCAGAGCCAGCCTGAGCAGGATATGAAAGCGATCTGGTGTGCGAAAGACCGCAACAAGGCCTTTGATGACGCGATGAACGGCAAAGGCGTGAAGCCCGCGTCCTGCGATATCGACATCGCTAACCACTACGCGCTGGGCGTACAGTTTGGCGTGAGCGGTACGCCAGCCATTGTGCTGAGTAACGGCTACGTGGTACCGGGCTACCAGGGGCCAAAAGAGATGAAAGCGTTCCTCGACGAGCACCAGAAACAGATGGGTGGTAAATAATTCGCGTGAAAGCCCCGATAAAACTGCGCCGCCGCGATGCGGGTGAAACCGCGGATTTACCAGACACGCTTCCGCTGCTGTTAAAGCGGCTGTACGCCAGCCGTGGCGTGCGTACGGCAAGCGATCTTGAGCGCAGCGTCAAAGGCATGCTGCCCTGGCAAGCGCTGAGTGGCATCGAAAAAGCGACTGAAATGCTCTACGACGCGTTCCGGGAAGGCACGCGGATTGTCGTGGTGGGCGATTTCGATGCCGACGGCGCAACCAGTACCGCGCTGAGCGTGCTCAGCCTGCGTGCGCTGGGCTGCGATAATGTGACTTACCTGGTGCCGAACCGGTTTGAAGACGGCTACGGCCTCAGCCCGGAAGTGGTCGATCAGGCCCACGCCCGTGGCGCACAGATGATCATGACCGTGGATAACGGGATCTCTTCTCATGCGGGGGTCGATCATGCCCATGCGCTGGGGATCCCGGTACTGGTCACCGATCACCACCTGCCAGGCGAAACTCTGCCTGCCGCCGAAGCCATCATTAACCCGAACCTGCGCGACTGCGATTTCCCGTCGAAATCGCTGGCCGGAGTAGGGGTGGCGTTTTATCTGATGCTGGCGTTACGCACGCTGCTGCGAGATAAGGGCTGGTTCGAATCGCGCGGGATTGCCGTGCCGAACCTCGCGGAGTATCTCGATCTGGTGGCGCTGGGAACCGTGGCGGACGTGGTGCCGCTCGATACCAATAACCGTATTCTTACCTGGCAGGGCTTAAGCCGCATTCGGGCAGGTAAATGCCGTCCGGGGATTAAGGCGCTGCTGGAAATTGCCAACCGCGATCCGCTGAAGCTTGCGGCAAGCGATTTAGGCTTTGCCCTCGGCCCGCGCCTGAACGCGGCGGGGCGGCTGGATGATATGTCGGTTGGCGTTGCGCTGCTGCTGTGCGACAACATCGGCGAAGCGCGCGTGCTGGCCAGTGAGCTGGACGCACTCAACCAGACCCGTAAAGAGATTGAGCAGGGCATGCAGGCCGAAGCGCTGACCCTGTGCGAAAAGCTGGAGCGCAGCGGCGATACCCTGCCGGGCGGGCTGGCGATGTATCACCCCGAATGGCACCAGGGCGTGGTGGGCATTCTGGCGTCGCGCATTAAAGAGCGTTTCCACCGCCCGGTGATCGCGTTCGCCCCCGCCGGGGACGGCACGCTGAAAGGCTCCGGTCGTTCCATTCAGGGTCTGCATATGCGCGATGCGCTGGAGCGTCTGGATACGCTGCATCCGAACCTGATGATTAAGTTCGGCGGTCACGCGATGGCGGCAGGCCTGTCGCTGGAAGAGGCGAAGTTCGACGAATTCCAGCGTCTGTTTGGCGAACTGGTCACCGAGTGGATCGATCCGGCTCTGTTGCAGGGTGAAGTGGTTTCTGACGGTGAGCTTTCACCGGCTGAAATGACCATGGAAGTGGCGCAGATGCTGCGCGATGCTGGCCCGTGGGGGCAGATGTTCCCGGAGCCGCTTTTCGACGGACGTTTTCGTTTGCTGCAACAGCGCATCGTGGGCGAACGCCATCTCAAAGTGATGGTGGAACCGGTCGGCGGCGGACCGCTGCTCGATGGCATCGCCTTTAACGTTGATACCTCCATCTGGCCGGACAACGGCGTGCGCGAGGTTGAGCTGGCCTATAAGCTGGATATTAACGAGTTCCGCGGTAACCGCTCCCTTCAGATCATCATCGACAATATCTGGCCAATTTAGCGTCAGTAATCTCTATAAAAAAGGGCGTGGATTCGGTACAATCCCGCTCTTATCACCGCATTTTGACAAGCTCATAAAAGAAAACAGACCATGTTTGAAATTAATCCGGTAAAAAACCGCATTCAGGACCTCACGGAGCGCTCTGACGTTCTTAGGGGGTATCTTTGACTACGATGCCAAGAAAGAGCGTCTCGAAGAAGTAAACGCCGAGCTGGAACAGCCGGATGTCTGGAACGAACCTGAGCGCGCTCAGGCGCTGGGTAAAGAGCGTTCCTCCCTCGAAGCCATCGTAGATACGCTGGATCAAATGGCGCAGGGTCTGGAAGATGTTTCTGGGCTGCTGGAGCTGGCTGTCGAAGCCGACGACGAAGAAACCTTTAACGAAGCCGTGGCAGAGCTCGACGTGCTGGAAGAGAAGCTGGCGCAGCTGGAATTCCGTCGCATGTTCTCCGGCGAATACGATAGCGCTGACTGCTATCTCGATATTCAGGCAGGTTCTGGCGGTACCGAAGCGCAGGACTGGGCGAGCATGCTGATGCGCATGTACCTGCGCTGGGCGGAAGCGCGCGGTTTCAAAACCGAGATTATCGAAGAGTCCGAAGGTGAAGTGGCGGGTATCAAATCCGTCACCATCAAGATTATTGGCGATTACGCCTACGGCTGGCTGCGTACTGAAACCGGCGTTCACCGCCTGGTGCGTAAGAGCCCGTTCGATTCCGGCGGCCGTCGTCACACCTCCTTCAGCTCCGCGTTTGTCTACCCGGAAGTGGATGAAGATATCGATATCGACATCAACCCGGCGGACCTGCGTATCGACGTTTACCGCGCATCCGGCGCGGGTGGTCAGCACGTTAACCGTACGGAATCTGCGGTGCGTATTACCCACATTCCAACCGGGCTGGTAACACAGTGCCAGAACGACCGTTCCCAGCATAAGAACAAAGACCAGGCCATGAAGCAGATGAAAGCGAAGCTTTATGAGCTGGAGATGCAGAAGAAAAATGCTGAGAAGCAGGCGATGGAAGACAACAAGTCCGATATCGGCTGGGGCAGCCAGATCCGTTCTTACGTCCTTGATGACTCCCGCATCAAAGACCTGCGTACCGGGGTTGAAACCCGCAACACGCAGGCGGTGCTGGACGGCAGCCTGGACCAATTTATCGAAGCAAGTTTGAAAGCAGGGTTATGAGGAACCAACATGTCTGAACAACAAGCACAGGGCGCTGACGCGGTAGTCGATCTTAACAACGAACTGAAAACCCGCCGCGAGAAGCTGGCAGCGCTGCGCGAGCAGGGCGTGCCGTTCCCGAACGATTTTCGTCGTGACCACACCTCAGACCAACTGCACGCAGACTTCGACGGTAAAGAGAACGAAGAGTTGGAAGCGCTGAACGTTGAAGTGTCCGTGGCGGGCCGCATGATGACCCGTCGTATCATGGGTAAAGCGTCCTTCGTGACCTTACAGGACGTTGGCGGCCGCATTCAGCTGTACGTCTCTCGTGACGACCTGCCGGAAGGCATCTACAACGAGCAGTTCAAAAAGTGGGACCTGGGCGATATCCTGGGCGCGAAAGGTAAACTGTTCAAAACCAAGACCGGTGAACTGTCTATCCACTGCACCGAACTGCGTCTGCTGACCAAAGCCCTGCGCCCGCTGCCGGACAAGTTCCACGGTTTACAGGATCAGGAAGCGCGCTATCGTCAGCGTTACCTGGATCTCATCTCTAACGATGAATCCCGTAAGACCTTCAAAATTCGCTCCCAGATCATGGCCGGTATTCGCCAGTTCATGGTTAACCGCGACTTTATGGAAGTAGAAACCCCGATGATGCAGGTGATCCCAGGCGGTGCCTCTGCCCGTCCGTTCATCACCCATCACAACGCCCTGGACCTGGACATGTACCTGCGTATCGCGCCGGAACTGTATCTGAAGCGTCTGGTGGTCGGCGGTTTCGACCGTGTGTTTGAGATCAACCGTAACTTCCGTAACGAAGGTATCTCCGTACGTCATAACCCAGAGTTCACCATGATGGAACTCTATATGGCGTATGCGGATTACAAAGATCTGATCGAGCTGACCGAATCCCTGTTCCGCACCCTGGCGCAGGACATTCTGGGCACCACCCAGGTGCCTTACGGTGAAGAGGTGTTCGACTTCGGCAAGCCGTTCGAAAAACTGACCATGCGCGAAGCGATCAAGAAATACCGTCCGGAAACCAACATGGCGGATCTGGATAACTTCGACTCTGCGAAAGCGATCGCTGAAAGCATCGGTATCAAGGTTGAGAAGAGCTGGGGCCTGGGTCGTATCGTGACCGAAATCTTCGAAGAAGTGGCCGAAGCGCACCTGATTCAGCCGACCTTCATCACCGAATACCCGGCGGAGGTGTCTCCCCTGGCGCGTCGTAATGACGAGAACCCGGAAATCACTGACCGCTTCGAATTCTTCATCGGTGGCCGCGAAATCGGTAACGGCTTTAGCGAGCTGAACGATGCAGAAGATCAGGCGCAGCGCTTCCAGGATCAGGTTAACGCGAAAGCGGCAGGCGACGACGAAGCGATGTTCTTCGACGAAGACTACGTGACCGCGCTGGAGCACGGCCTGCCGCCGACGGCTGGCCTGGGTATTGGTATCGACCGTATGGTGATGCTGTTCACCAACAGCCACACCATCCGCGACGTGATCCTGTTCCCGGCGATGCGTCCGGTGAAATAAGCCTTTAAGACGTAAAAAAAGCCCCGTGCGTTTATCGCCGGGGCTTTTTTATTGCGCCGCGAAGGCGCTGAGTTTTTCACGCGCGGTGTTCGCTTCCTGCACCATCCACGGGCTAAATGCCCACGGTGTGGCGTCCAGCGCGCGGAATAGCGCGTCCAGCTCCACCCACTGATACTCCATTACTTCATCGTCATTGATTGCGAGGGTATTCGTTACGCGGGCGGCATAGACCGGGCAGATTTCGTTTTCAACGATCCCTGACGGGTCGGCTTCACGGTAGCGGAACTCCGGGGCAATGGGGGTGATGTCTGTGATTTCGGCGCCGACTTCAAAGCGGCAGCGGCGGATAATCGCCTGCTCTGTCGCTTCGTCGGCCTGTGGATGGCCGCAAACGGAGTTGGTCCATACGCCGGGCCAGGCTTTTTTACTTAATGCGCGCCGGGTGATCAGACATTCTCCATTAGCGTTAAACAGCCATGAAGAGAAGGCCAGGTGTAGCGGGGTGTGTGACGTGTGCGCGGCGTACTTCTCCTGAGTGCCAATCACCTTTCCCTGGTCATTTACCAAAATAACGTGTTCTTGAATACTCATTGATGCTCCAGTGCCAAAATGCTTAATGGTTCAGCACCATCAGCGGAATTATTATACTGCATTCTTATGCGAACGGTTTGGCCCACAGAGCGGAAAAGGGCATGACCGGCATCAGTTTGGGCTGCTATCATAGTGCGCCATTCACGCTGACCGAGGAGCTGTTTTGTTTGCAGGAAGCCTGACGAGAAACCCGATCATTGCCGTTTTCTGCCTGACGCTGACGCTACTTGTAGCAGGATGCTCGGGGAGTAAATCTTCGGATATGGGCAGTTATTCCGGTGCAGTCTATACCGTTAAGCGCGGGGACACGCTCTACCGCATCTCACGCGCCACGGGAACCAGCGTGAAGGAGCTGGCGCGCCTGAATAATATCTCTCCACCGTATACTATTGAGGTAGGGCAGAAGCTCAAGGTTAACGGCGGTTCCTCCTCAGGGAAAAAGTCCTCAACGCGTAAAACAGCCAAAGTCACGCCATCCTATCAGGTGCCTAAATCATCCTGGCCGCCGGTCGGTCAGCGCTGCTGGATCTGGCCTGCAAGCGGAAAAGTGGTTGCGCCGTACTCGCTCTCGGAAGGTGGCAATAAAGGTATTGATATCGCTGCCGCACGCGGCACACCGGTATACGCTTCAGGGGCCGGGAAGGTGGTCTATGTCGGTAACCAGCTTCGTGGATACGGTAACCTGATCATGATTAAGCATGGTGAGGACTACATTACGGCGTATGCGCATAACGACACGATGTTGGTCAATAACGGGCAGAACGTGAAGGCGGGGCAGAAGATTGCGACCATGGGCAGTACCGGGACGGATATGGTTAAGCTGCACTTCCAGATCCGCTATAAGGCCACGGCCATCGATCCGCAGCGTTATCTTCCGGCGCAGGGCAGTAAGCCGAAGTGCTAAGTGATTATTTAATCGCCACTTAGTGGGGGAAAGGCTTGTATGAAGAGGCGTAAGGTCTATAATGCCTTACGCACCTCAAAGCGGGCGTAGTTCAATGGTAGAACGAGAGCTTCCCAAGCTCTATACGAGGGTTCGATTCCCTTCGCCCGCTCCAGAATTTCCCCAAGAAGAACCGTTCAAAAACTCTCTTTATTTCAGTAGGTTGCTCAGTAGCGCTGACTAACTTGTTTAGGCGTTATGTCCTGTAGAGCATTGACGTCCTCCCTGCACACGAAATGCAGGTAACCCTCTGACAGTCTTATGAAATCGCTGTGCTACGCTTGTCTTCTAACCTCTAAGGGGCTTAATGGTTTCTGTTGTCTAAAACCAGAAGAGAAAGAGCCAGCGTGGCAGCTGGCTATGTTTTTAGTATGGTGATGCGGTTAAATAGACAGGGACGGAGTAGATCGAGCCACCTGCCAGATAATCCGCAGGGCTGTGAAAGGTGTAAATGGTTCCCTTCACGGAAAGGTAGATCGCATTATTCTCGACCTTCTTCAATGCATCTTTGTCCGTGGTGATCATGAAAGGCTGGTGATCGTTCTCCAGACTCGCCATAAACGCTTTATCATCTTTGGTTACATCATAGAGATAGAAACGGTAGGAAAAGCCTGTGGTGGCTCCTGCACTCGCTTCTGTGATGTAAAGATTAGCCAGATTGTTAACTTTCGCCTTCTTAATAATCACTTGCTCAAGTGGTGAAAAGTGCAGCAAGTTGTATATCCCATAGGCGACAACAGCCAACAGGATCAGAAGTAGATACCGCTTCTTAAAAACCTGTGCGTTTTGCATAGTCGATACCCGCTCTTATCCAGTACTGGTCGTTAGGATCATCACCGTAAGGCGTTGAGCCAAACCAATCACCAAAAGCCGGATCCGTTGTTCCTGCGCGGCTTTGCGTTAAGCAATAGGTAAGCTGGAATAGCCATTTTCACTTTTTCCTCATGCTGTTATAAAAAAAACCATAGAGAAAGTGTACCTATATGTGAGAGGGCAATAAACGATTAAATCTAACAAAATCATTAATTTAAATGTGATTAAATTTGAGTTAAGTTAAACTAAAGGGAAGGTAGGCATTGCACCCTCTCGATTATTGCAAAGCCCGTATGTAATCTGGCAAGGCTTTCAATTGGCTATCTTTCATCGCCGGAACAGGAATACCCCTATCAGTCTTTCCTGTACTGGCGTACCTGCTTCCCCCTTTCGTTCATTGTTATGATCGGTTGTCGGCATAACACGCTAAGTTGCACATTTCCTGTACCCTGGATACCCTGAGATTAATCCTAATAACTCAAGGGTGAGTATGGCTACCGGGAAGAGAAAGAACCAAAAGGAATCACCTGAAGAAGAGTTAGATCGCTTGCTGGATGAGCTTGAACTCACAGAGGAGCAACGGGAGTTTATCGAATCCATGCGGGAGGATAAGGGCGATCCCAGTAGTGAGTAACGCTTGCCTTCAGCCGAACGAATACGAATGGCCGTATAACGGCATTGTAAAGATCTTTTCTCCTCACGAGGGCTTTCCGTCAGCGTCGATGGCTCAGCGTACCGTGCCAGAAATTGTCCTGAAATGATGCGGTATTCAGACCGGATCGGACTACTATTCATTATGATTTATCAATGCATTATACCCTGACCATGTGCATGTAAAATCGCGGAGCCGGGAGAGTTGACGGCAATGTAAAAGAAATCATGAGGAAAGAAATATGGCTGCTACAAACGGTATGATTGATACTGATGACGCTGTAATTTTACTCATCGACCATCAGAGTGGCTTATTTAACACGGTACGTGATGTGCCTGTACCAGACCTTCGTAATTATGTGACAGCGATAGCCAAAGTTGCCACGCTTTTAAATATCCCGGTGATCACCACGGCCTCTGTTCCTGACGGTCCCAATGGCCCGCTCATCCCGGAAATTCACAAATATGCACCCCATGCCGTGTATGTTCCACGCACCGGGCAGATTAATACCTGGGATAATCCGGCGTTTGTGAAGGAAGTGGAAAAGACGGGCAGAAAGACCCTGATTATTGCCGGCACGCTCACCAGCGTCTGCATGGCGTTCCCTGCGGTTAGCGCTGTCCAGGAGGGGTATAAGGTTTACTGTGTTGTGGATGCCTCGGGGAACTGGTCCAAAATCGCGACCGATACCACCATCGCGCGCGTGGCTCAGGCGGGAGCGATCCCTACCGATACGTTTGCCATTGTCGCTGAATTAATGAGAACCTGGAACCGCGCGGAAGGTTCTCGCTTTGCTGCGATCCTGGCAGAGCATGTCTGTCCGGAATATAAGTGCCTGATTGAAAGTTTCGGCAAAGCTCAGGAAATTGCCAGAACGGGCCCGGAAACCAATCTGGAGCATTATAAGTAAGGCCGGATAAACCTGAACAAAATTCCTGGATTTTATCGTCCTGTACCTGAGCGTATTACAGGTGCAGGACGTAGCGGCGTCGTATTCCGGACGTCGCTGAATTGTCAGAGATATTAAGAGGGGCTGAACCGCGCATAATTTAAAATTAAACCCTCTTCCTTTTTACGTCATCAGGCGCCCCTGTTATATCTGTCGGCAAATTTTTTATTTCCCGGATCGCAGATGAAAACACGACTCCTCCTGTGCGCGGGCTTATTTGCCGCCTCCAGTGCCCATGCCAGCGCCCTCTATTTTTATGAAGCCGGCACCGAAGATACCGCGCTTGCCGGAGCAGGGCAGGCGGCTCGTGCGCAGGACGCCTCGACAATCATGACCAACCCTGCTGGCATGACGCGCCTGCCGGATCATATGGTCACCGGTGGGTTACAGGTTATGGATGGCTCCATCGACAACCAGCTGGATAACCATGCCCATCAAAGCCCCGGCGACGTGATGAAAACCATCCCGAATGCCAGCGCCTTTTATAGCCAGAAGATAAACGATGATCTTTATGCCGGGATCGGGCTTTACGGTAATTACGGTCTGGGGATCGATTACGGTAGCTGGGCGGGCGACAGGCTGATTAAAAAGAGTACCCTGGTTGCAATGACGCTCAGTCCGTCACTGGCATACAAGCTCAACGACCTACTCTCAATAGGGGCGTCCGCCAACGTTAATTACGGTTATTTCTCGCTGACCCGCAACGTTAATGATAATGACTATCGGCAGCATGATGAGGACTGGGCCATGAGCTATCGGCTTGGGCTACTCATGCAACTGACCGACCAGACGCGAGCCGGTATTACATGGAACAGCGAGACGAACTATCGCTACTCTGTTAACGGCAAAGCTCGAGTACAGAATGGTGCCTACGACCTCCCGGTGTCG
The DNA here is from genome assembly GCF_046054285.1 of Enterobacter sp. DN. Lineage (NCBI taxonomy): Bacteria > Pseudomonadati > Pseudomonadota > Gammaproteobacteria > Enterobacterales > Enterobacteriaceae > Enterobacter > Enterobacter sp. DN. The sequence continues at coordinate 348,844 of NZ_JBJJTG010000003.1, read as the reverse complement.
GCACAAATCAGCGCGCCGCAGCAAATCATGCTCAGTCTTGTGCATGATATTAACCCTCGGTGGTCGGTTATGGGCGATCTCGGCTGGCAGGACTGGAGCCAGTTCGGTGCTCCGCAAATCGTCGTTGGGGATCGGCAACTGAACAACGTCAGCCGCCTGAAGGATACATGGCACGGCGCGGTGGGCGTGCAGTATCGTCCAACACCTCAGTGGCGACTGAATACCGGTGTGGCGTTCGACAGCTCTCCGTATGAGAGTCAGAGTGATGTGGCCTTAACTTTACCCACCGGGGATGAGTGGCGATTTGGCACGGGAGCCCAGTATCAGATCACCCCGGCCAGCAATATTGGTATTGCCGTGTCGTATCTTCATATGCAGTCGTCGCATGTGAAATCCCCGACGGCGTTTGCCGGAAGTTACGATCATCCTTATCTTTGGTTTGCCAGCGTCAACTACAGCTATCAGTTTTGATCGGCTAACCGCTTAAAATATATGGTCTATAATGGCAGATATTGAATGTCAGAAGGTTGTACCATGCATATTTTACCGCCTGTTCGACCCGAAAAATCCATCGAAAGACTGACCGCCATCCTTGAGCCGTTAGCGGAGAAAGTGCACGTTGTTCCGCGTAAGCGACTCACCTGGTTACGGAAGGGGAAACAGCAGATGTACCTCTTTCTGGAAGGAGAGCTGTCCCTGCTGCGGGCTTCGGATGGACTGGTGGTAGTGACCGTTTACGAGCCGCATTTGTTTGGTATTGCAGAGATGATCCAGCCTACGCAGGGGCACCTTCTCCGTGCTGAAAGAGAGTCGACTATTTTACGTCTCGATGCGGACAAGGCGGCTGAGTTGTTTCGTGCCGAGGGCGTCTGGGAGGATGTCGCCGCGCTGCTCTCATACCATACGGCCTATTTAATATTCCGTGATGCCCAGGTACTCCAGCAGCGTACCTATTCCGTTATTCGTAACCACCTTCAGGAAATGATTTTGCTCCCGGAAGAGACGCGTTTGCGTACCACGATTCTGGAATATATCCAGGATCGTACTCTGCTCTCTCGCAGCAGTATACTCAATGTATTATCTGCCCTTAAGCAGGGGGAATATATCGCCTTTAAGCGCGGTGGATATCTGCTTGAGGTCAGACATTTACCCGAGTCATTCTAGCTGAAGTTTAAAATTAAACAGAAATGCAATTAACGCTACCGTTAATTTTCTATATCGTTTGCTTTCTCAGATTTAACATTATCAAGTAAACGGTATATTTATGAAAAAGACAGTTATCGCATTGATTATGGCTAATGCATTTACCGCCACTTCCGCGTTCGCCGCCGCTGATGCGGGCACCTGGTATAGCGGGGCTAAATTCGGCTGGTCTCACTATTTTGATACCAATATGGGTTCAAAAGCGTTTGAGAACACGCATTCCGATCACTTCGATTTTAACCATGATAATGTCGGCGGGGGTGTTTATACGGGTTATCAGATTACCCCATGGCTTGCGGTAGAAGGTGGTTATGATTATTTAGGCAACATGCAGATTAAAGGTCAGCATGGCGCTGGGGCGCAAATGAAGACGCAGGGCCTGCAAATGTCTCTGAAGGCCAGTTATGCCCTGACCAATGACTGGGATATTTACGGCCGTGCCGGCGCAATGGGCTATCGCGCTGAATCCGATGTAAGTGGTCACAATCGTTTTGAAACCGGTGTGCGCCCGCTTGCAGCCGTGGGTACTGAATACGCTTTCAATAAAAACTGGGCGGGCCGCCTGGAATATCAGTGGGTAAGCAACGTGGGCAATGTTAACCAGATCGGCGTGAGCAGCGACCTGAGTTCCGTCACCGCAGGGCTTAGCTATCGCTTTGGTCAGTACGACTGATGCCCGTGATATGCCCATTAATAAAAACCCGGCTGCTTATGTTGCCGGGTTTTTTATTTTCAGCTGGTGAATAACGGTTCAAGAATGATATGAATATTTTGCAGGCCCGTGACATTATTATCTTTCAGGTATTGCTGATTAACCATATCTAACTGTTCCAGTTTGGTCAGCGAGGCATAGACGCGTTGAACGTCACTGTCCGCAACAAAAATTTCTTTTGCGGTGGTGTCCTGTAGATACTGTGATTTTACGCTGCGCGTTAAGGTCTCGATCTGCTGTTTATTTTCCTGATAAAGAGACGCGATATGCGATATCTGTGCCTGCGGCGGTTTTTCCCCGGCAACACCAGTGGAATTTGTAGATGATTAATTTTTTCAACATTGTCTGGTTGGGGAGAACTACAGGCTGTTAATGTGCTGAGGGTTAATACAGCGAAAAAGAACGGCAGGCTCTTCATCGAATCACTCCGGGGAAATAACTGGACTCAGCATTATCCCTTAAGGACGCAGCGACGAAAGAATAAACTAATTTATTTATAAACGTTATTTCCATAGGTTAAAGATAAGCCTGGTGATAGCCTCCTTTCCCCCCATGTACCGCCAGCGTGAATATAACTCCTCGAGGAAGTATGAAATTTAAAACTCTCGTTAGCGCAATAGCCGTTGCTGGTCTGCTATTAGTGTCGTTGACCTCATTGCCTGTCCTGGCACAAAAGGAAGGGAAGAGAGCCACTGTCCATACGAAAGAGATGAATGATGCACTTTATGGTCAACTGCCCTTCTTTGATAAGACGGATTTCCGAAATGCGCACAAAGGCTTTATTGCCCCGCTGCCACCCGCGGTGATTAAAGGCGAAAAAGGCGCCGTTATCTGGAACCCCCAGAAATACGCTTTTATCAAAGAAGGGCAAAAAGCGCCGGATACCATCAACCCGAGCCTGTGGCGTCAGGCGCAGCTGAATAATATTGGCGGTCTGTTTGAGGTCACGGAAGGCGTCTACCAGATCCGTAACCTCGATCTGTCGAATATGACGATTATAGAGGGCAAAGAGGGGATCACGGTTATCGATCCGCTGGTGTCTGCGGAAACGGCCAAAGCGGGCATGGATCTTTACGTTCAACATCGTGGCAAACGCCCGGTTGTTGCCGTTATTTATACCCATAGTCATGTCGATCATTATGGCGGCGTGCGTGGCGTAGTCGATGAAGCGGGAGTGATAACCGGCAAAGTGAAAGTCTATGCTCCAGCAGGTTTTATGGAAGAGGCGGTATCGGAAAATATCATGGCCGGAAATGCCATGAGCCGCCGTGCCAGTTATATCTACGGAAACCTGTTAAAGGCCAATGTAAAAGGTCAGGTAGGGGCGGGTCTGGGGACGACCACCTCAGCCGGGACGGTCACGCTTATCGCGCCCACTCACGCCATTACCGAAGACGGGCAGAAAGAGATCATCGACGGTCTCACCTATGATTTTATGCTGGCGCCGGGGTCGGAAGCGCCGTCTGAAATGCTCTGGTATGTGGAAGAGAAAAAGCTGATTGAAGCAGCAGAGAACGTCACTCACACCCTGCACAATACTTACTCGCTGCGCGGGGCGAAGATACACGATCCGCTGGCATGGTCAAAATACATCAATAACGCCCTCGATCGTTGGGGGGATAAAGCGGAAATTATTATCGCGCAGCACCACTGGCCCACATGGGGTAATAAGAAAGTGGTGAAGCTGATGAAAAGCCAGCGTGATATCTACCGCTATATCAACGACCAGACGCTGAGGCTGGCGAATAAAGGGCTGACGAGGGATGAGATAGCCGCTAATTTCGCCCTGCCTTACGGGCTGGCAAAATCCTGGGCAGGCCGTGGCTATTACGGCTCGGTAAGTAATAATGTCAAAGCCACCTATGTCTACTATCTTGGCTGGTTCGACGGCAATCCGGCGACGCTCAATGAACTGCCTCCGGTCGAGGCAGCGAAAAAATATGTCGATTACATGGGCGGAGCCCGCGCGATCCTTGAAAAAGCCCGGGTTGATTATGCCCGGGGAAATTACCGCTGGGTGGCGCAGGTAGTGAGTAAAGTCGTTTTTGCCGATCCAAATAATAAGACGGCGCGCGAACTGGAAGCGGACGCGGTTGAACAGCTGGGATACCAGGCCGAGTCAGGACCCTGGCGTAACGCCTACCTCACCGGTGCGCAGGAGTTGCGTAACGGGGTGAAGAGGATGCCGACGCCCAATACCGCCAGCCCGGATGCGGTTCGTGCCATGTCGACTGAGATGATTTTTGACTACTTCGGCGTTCACCTTAACGGCGTCAGAGCTGCGAATGCCAGAGGGATTTTTAACGTTGATCTGGGTCGCGAGGGCGGCAGGTACAAGCTGGAGCTGGAGAATGGCGTGCTGAACCATATCGCCAACGCTCAGGCAGAAGATCCGGATGCAACCATCACGCTCAGCCGCGAAACGCTGAATAAAATCATCCTCAAAGAGACCACGTTGAAAAAGGCGCAACAGGCAGGAGAGGTGACGATCGTCGGCAATGCCGCGAAGGTAAACGAAATGCTGCGCTGCATGGAGAGCTTCAGCTTCTGGTTTCCTGTCGTCACCCCTTAAACGTAAAAAAGGCTGCTTTCGCAGCCCTTTAGCTTTCGCCTGCAACAATTTGCCGGGTGGCAGCTTCGCCTTACCCGGCCTACACTCTGCGCGCCTTGAGCGCTAGATGACGCCATCCCCGCCGTCTGAACACCACACCTGCCCGGAGGTGTATGAACACTCATCCGAGGCCAGGGTGACATACAGCGGTGCGATCTCCACGGGCTGTCCCGGGCGTCCCAGAGGGGTACTCTCGCCAAAATGTTTCACTTTTTCCTGTGGCTGCCCACCGCTGGGCTGAAGCACGGTCCAGTAAGGACCCGGCGCTACCGCATTCACGCGGATCCCCTTCGGTCCCAGCTGTTTCGCCAGCGCTTTGGTGAACACCGCGAGACAGGCTTTGGTCTGCGCATAGTCAAGCAGTACGGCGCTCGGTTTAACCGCCTGAACGGAGGAGGTGTTAATGATGGAAGCAGGGGCTTTCATGTGGCGCAACGCCGCCTTTGTGATCCAGAAAGGCGCATAGACGTTGGTCTTAAAGGTCGCGTCAAAATCTTCCGTGGTCAGTTCTTCCAGCGACTCACGGTACTGCTGGCGGCCTGCGTTATTCACCAGGATATCCAGCCCGCCCAGTTTTGAGACGGCCTGCTCCACCAGGTTCTGACAAAAAGTTTCGTCCCGCACATCGCCCGGAAGCGCGACGGCATTCCGTCCTTCCGCTTTAATCAGGGCGATGACTTCCGCTGCGTCTTCTTCCTCTTCCGGCAAATAGTTAATCGCGACATCTGCCCCTTCACGGGCATAGGCAATGGCTACCGCGCGTCCGATGCCGGAATCGCCCCCGGTAATTAGCGCCTTCTTACCGGCAAGTCGACCATGCCCTTTGTAGCTCTTCTCACCGTGGTCGGGTACGGGTTCCATCTCAGAGGCCAGGCCCGGTGGCGTCTGAGGCTGCTCCGGGAAAGGTGGCGTTGGGTAAGCGTTCGTACGTTGTTCATTATCACTCATAGCTAACTCCTTGTTAGGGGTGAGATTTGATGGATAGTTACAGCGTTAACGCTTCGCTGAATTATTTTTGCAAGTGGCTGACCCGCACTACGGGTGGGGATGATTTTTTATCGAGCGAGCCGCTAATACTGATCATGTTGTCAGGTTCCACGGTTCTGCCGTCAAATACGGCTTTCGGGACAATAACGTCGATTTTCCCGGTTTTATCCTGGAATACGTATTTATCGCCATTGCCATCAATAAGATTGCCGCGCAGTGAAATAGAGGCGCCATCATGCATCTCTTTTGCCTGAGTAATGGTCATAATGCGCGCATCATCGGTACCACGATAACCGCTGTCCAGCGCATGCGGCGGTGGCGGCGCATCACCCTTTTGTAACCCGCCGTTATTATCTGCCCATGCAGTAGGGATAATTAATATAAACAAGGCTGAAATCACTGATAATTTCATTTGATATCCTTCATTTTGGATGTCTTGACTTATTAAGTATTGTTGCTATTCCTTTATGTGGCAAATGTGATAAGTCTTAAAAGCATTTGCACAGAAAAATCAAAAATTTCGGCAATTAAGCGAAACGGTGACCACAGCCATGGAACCAAAAAAAGAAAAAGTGCCTGGGATAAAAGAGAGTAGCCGTTTACTGACGTTTGAGTATGCATTTCGCCTGGTGGGTTTTATTGTGCTGTTAGCTATTATCGTGGCGGCGATAGCCGGCCTGTTTTCCAGCGGCGCGGTCAGCGACGTGGAGAAAACAAACGAAGCAAAATCCCTGACCCTGAGCTATGAGCGCTTCGGTCGCCGCCAGACCGAATCGCGGATGGCAATAACGTTTCCGGTGACGTCTGAGGGGAAATATACCCTCAGCATGACCAGCGAAAGCAGCGACGCGTATGAGCCAGGCAGCGTTTGGCCACAGCCGGACAGCATGTACAGCCGGGGGAATACCCTGTTTCTCGTCTACGATCGTTTACAACATACCGATAAATTTACCGTTTTGTTATTTATCACGCCGTCAAAAGCAGGGAAGTGGACAAACAGCATCCGCGTAAACAACGAGCCAGATATCCGTTTCTGGCAGTTTATTTACCCCTAGGAGTCGAATATGGACATGGTTTTTCGTGCCCTGGCAATCTACCTGTTTCTGGTCATTGTGTTTAAAGTTGCCGGGCGACGCGCCCTGCTACAAATGACCAGTTTTGACCTTATTTTGCTCTTAATTATCAGTGAGGCGACACAACAGGCTCTGCTTGGCGAAGATTTTTCCGTCACCGGAGCGATGATTACAATAACAACGCTGGTGGTGGTGGATATTATTTTTGGTTTACTGAAAAAATATTTCTCCACCGTTGAGAATATTCTTGATGGCACGCCGGTGATATTGGTGGAGAACGGTGTTCCCCTCGCCGATAAACTAAAAAAGGTCGATGTGTCCTGTGATGATATATTGGTATCAGCCCGCCAGAATCACGGTATTACAGAATTGAAGGAGATTAAATACGCTATTCTTGAGCGTAATGGTCATATTTCTATTATTCCTGACGAAAATTAAGGGCAACGCGATGAGCAACCTTATTCACGACAGCAACAGCACCATCAGCGAGCTGACGAAAAAGCTCGCCACTCAGCTTACGGACAGAGGTTTGCGGTTAACCACCGCAGAGTCCTGTACCGGTGGCAATCTCGCGGTTGCGCTTTGTGCCGAAGAGAACACGGCGGAATTTTATGACGTTGGCATGGTGGTGTTCAGCGATGCGGCGAAGGAGAGGATCCTCGGCGTGCGGCACGAAACCATTGAGCGCTTCACCGCCGTCAGTGAACAAACGGTGACCGAGATGGCCGCTAAAATTCGCGAAATTGCCGAGGCGGATATCGGCCTTGCCATCAGCGGCTATGCGGGACCGGAAGGCGGCGACGATGGCACCGCAGCCGGTACGGTCTGCTTCGGCTGGAATATTCGCGGACAGACGGAAACCCGCACCGTGCTGTTTTCCGGTGAATGTCAGGATGTGGTGGATAAAGCGGTGCGTTATTCCCTGTCTGAACTGATCGAAATACTCTCCGGCTGGGATAACGTCTGAAACAAGGGGAAAGGCTATGGCTGTGATCGTTATTACCGGCGGTACGGCGGGTGTGGGGAAAGCCACGGCGCTGCACTTTGCCAAAGCGGGCTACGCTGTGGGCATCATTGCCCGCGACGAGCAGAGCCTGCGCTCCACAGAAGAGGAGTTGCGCCGTTTTGGGATCAACGCCCGTGCCGTTCAGGCCGACGTGGCGGACAGCAAGGCGGTGACCGATGCTGCTAACGAGATTGAATACCGGCTTGGGGCCATCGATGTGTGGGTGAATAACGCCATGGGCGGGATGCTGGCGCCGTTTCGCACCATGTCCCCGGAGGAGTTTCGCCGCGTCACCGAGGTGACCTATCTGGGCTATGTTAACGGCACCCGCGCCGCGCTGGAGTTAATGACCCCACGCGATCGCGGAACGATTATTCAGGTTGGCTCCGCGCTGGCCTACCGTTCCATTCCCTTGCAGTCAGCCTACTGCGGGGCGAAAGCCGCAATCCGCGGATTTACCGATGCCGTGCGCACCGAACTGATGCATGAAAACAGCCGGGTGCAGATCGCAATGGTACAGATGCCGGGCCTCAATACGCCGCAGTTCGAGTGGGCGAGGAATAAATTTGCCTGGGCGATGCGCCCGGTTCCTCCCGTTTTTCAGCCGGAAGTAGCTGCCAGCGCTATTTTTAAGGTGGCGCAGAAACCGGTGCGGGAACTGTGGGTGGGCAGCAGCACCGTCCAGTCGATTGTCGGGCAATTTCTTTTCCCCGGCTTTCTGGATCGGCTGATGGTTAAAAAGGCCTGGGAAGGGCAGATGACCGATACGTTAAATGCGGATGACCGTCAGGACTATCTGGATCAGCCGGTTAACGACCTGCATAAAATCCACGGGCACTTCACCGACGAAGCAAAAGAGCGTGCTACCAGCGTCACCTCTGGCATGCCGGGGAAAGTGCTGCTCGGCTCCCTTGCCGTCACGGGCGCGATCGTGGCCCGTCTGCTGCTCTCGCGGAGACGATAATCAGCGCAGTGCGGTACGATCGGTCCAAAACCAGCGGTAGCCATAGCCGCTGAGGTTAAGCGCGACGGTTTTGCCGCACACCAGCGCGTCGTCGTAGCGTTTGTCCGCCAGGCAGGCGGTCCAGGTCGCATGCCGGATCCCTCTGGCGGTAAAATTAACGGGCTTATCGCTGAAGTTAACAAAGGTCAGAATGCTGCGCGTGTCGGTTTCGTAATAGATCCCCAGTACCGCACCGCTGTCGATATTAATAAGACGAAACGGCGCGACGCCGATCTCAGGGAACTCCGAGCGCGTATTGGCGATATCGATAATGCAGTGCAGGAGTGAGTTGCGGTGCAACAGCGAATCCGCCACGTTGATTTTTTGATAGCGGTACGGGCCGTGGTCAATCATCGGGGCGACAAAAGTTTCCGGGTCGGCATCTGAGAAACCGCCGCCTTGCGATCCGGCCCACTGCATCGGGGTGCGTACGGCGTAACGCTCCTCCAGTTCCAAATCATCCCCCATGCCAATCTCATCCCCGTAGCGCATGACCGGTACGCCCGGTAGCGAAAACAAGACCGCATGGCAAAAGGCCAGCCGCTTTCGATCGCCATTAAGCATCGGCGCCAGACGGCGGCGGATACCTCGCTGATACACACTCATCTCTTCATCAGGGGCAAAGGTATCGATGACGGTCTGCTTCGCTTTTTTTCCTATCCCTTCCAGATCCAGCTCATCATGATTGCGCAGCCAGTTGGCGAAGCAGCAGGAGTCCGGCGGCACAATCATCTTCTTCACCGCGTTGCGCAGCGGTCGTGCGCTCTTCTCTGCCAGGCTGACGTAAAAGTACTTATTGAGCCAAAAATTCAGCACCAGGTTGAGCCGGTCGTTCTGACCAAAATAATCTTTGTAGGCCTCGACCTCCACGTCGACTTCGCCGAGCAGGATCGCGTCCGGGTTACGCTGCCCGATAAGACGGCGCAGATGCTCCAGGATCCACAGGCCGCGTTTTTCATCCCCACGTCCGGCCTGTTTTGTCAGGTGCGATGCCGCATCCAGGCGAAAGCCCGACACCCCGAGCTTTAGCCAGAAGATGATGATGTTCTCAACCTCCTTCAGCACCGCAGGGGAGGCCAGATTGAGATCCGGCTCGTGGTGATAAAACATATGCCGGTAGTATTGCCCCGCCTCGTCGTCCCATGTCCAGATGCTCTTCTCTACGCCGGGGAACATCGGCGGCGTATCGTCGTCGTCGGTGTCGGACCACAGGTAATAGTCACGGTAGGGTGACTGGGGGTTGCGGCGGGCCTGTTGAAACCAGGGATGCGCATCCGAGGTATGCTGGATCAGCAGCTCAATAATGACCTGCATCCCCAGCTCCCGCGCCTGTTCAATAAAGGCGATGATATCGTTGAGCTTGCCGAAGCGGGGATCGACCTGCAAATGGTCGCTCACGTCATAGCCTTCATCGAGAAAAGGCGTGAGGTAAAACGGGGTGATCCAGATAACCGTCGCGCCCATCCGGCGGATGTAGCGCAGCTTCGCGGTGATTCCGGCGATGTCGCCACAGCCATCGCCGTTAAGATCGTAAAACAGGGCGGTATCAATCTGGTAAATAATGGCGCGTGTATGCCAGCCTGCCATAGCAATCCTTAATGATAACCTTCGGTATCAGACACTTTGCCCCGGAAGACGTAGTAGCTCCAGGCGGTATAAACCAGGATCACCGGGATGATTAACAGCGTACCAATCAGCATAAACAGCTGGCTGGCAGGCGGCGCGGCGGCTTCCCACAGGGTGATGTGCGGCGGAATAATGTGTGGCCACAGGCTGATGCCCAGGCCGCTAAAGCCGAGGAAGATCAGGCCCAGCGTTAACAGGAACGGACGGGCATGGCTGTCGGGATTGCGCGTCAGCCGCCAGATCCACAGGCTGAATACCGCCACCAGAACCGGAACTGGCAGGAACCAGAAGAAGTTAGGCAGAGTAAACCAGCGCTCGGCGACAAACTGCCAGCCGAGCGGGGTCCAGATACTTACCACCGCAATAACGGCGATCAGCGCCAGCAGCACATGGCGGGTCAGCTCGCGCATCCGGTTTTGCAGCGCGCCTTCGCTTTTCATGATCAGCCACGTGGTAGCCAGCAGGGTATAGGCGACAATTAAGCCCAGCCCGCAGAACAGATTAAACGGGGTGAACCAGTCCAGCGAGGAGCCCACAAAGCGACGCCCTTCCACGTCAAAGCCGTTGATCATCGCGCCAACCACGATCCCCTGGCTGAAGGTTGCCAGCAGGGAACCGCCGGCAAAGGAGTAGTCCCAGAATTTGCGGTGTGAAGGGGTCGCCTTAAAGCGAAACTCAAACGCCACCCCGCGGAAAATAAGCCCGATCAGCATGGCCGTCAGCGGGATGGTCAGGGCATCGATAATCACTGCGTAGGCCAGCGGAAACGCGCCGAACAACCCTGCACCGCCGAGAACCAGCCAGGTTTCATTTCCGTCCCAGACCGGGGCGACGCTGTTCACCATCACGTCGCGCTCTTTGGCATCGCCCACAAAGCTGAACAGCATGCCGATACCGAGATCGAAACCGTCCATGATGATGTACATCAGCGTGGCGAAGACAATAATGGCAAACCAGATGACCGGGATATCGACGCCCATCAGATCTTCTCCTCTTCCGGAACGGACTCGGCGGCGGACAGCGGACGGGCAGGAGTGCCCGACGTATTAGACGTTAGCGTGCCCACAGGCTGCGGACCTTTTTTAATCAACCGGGCGAGATACACATAACCCACGCCAAACACCGAACAGTAGACCACGATAAAGGCCAGCAGGCTGATGCTCATCTGCAACGTGCTGTGCAGAGACACCGCATCTATCGTGCGCAGATAGCCGTAAACGACCCACGGCTGGCGGCCCACTTCGGTGGTGACCCACCCGGCGAGCAGCGCGAGCAGTCCGGCAGGCCCCATACAGAGGGCAAACCAGTGGAATAGCCGCGAGTGATAGAGTCGACGGCGATAGCGCAGCCAGACACTCAGCACGCCAAGGGTAATCATCAGCAGCCCCATGCCGACCATAATGCGGAAGGACCAGAAGACGATGAGCGAGTTAGGGCGGTCCTCTTTCGGGAAATCCTTCAGCGCCGGGACCTGTTTATCCAGGCTGTGCGTCAGGATCAGGCTGCCGAGCGCGGGAATTTCAAGCCCGTATTTGGTGCGCTCCTCTTCCATATCCGGTACGCCAAACAGCAGCAGCGGGGTGGCCTCGCCGGGCGGGTTTTCCCAGTGGCCTTCAATCGCGGCGATTTTGGCAGGCTGGTGCTCAAGCGTATTCAGGCCGTGCATATCCCCAACCACGGCCTGAATGGGCGCGACCAGCAGCGCCATCCACATGGCCATGGAGAACATTGTGCGAATAGCGGGCGTATCGTTACCGCGCAGCAGATGCCATGCCCCGGATGCGCCCACAAACAAGGCACTGCACAGGAAGGCGGCGATGGACATATGGATCAGGCGGTAAGGGAATGAGGGGTTAAAGATAATGGCCAGCCAGTCTTCGGGAATGACCTGACCGTTCTGAATACTGAAGCCCTGCGGGGTGTGCATCCAGCTGTTGGAGGCGAGGATCCAGAAAGTGGACATCAGCGTGCCCAGCGCCACCATGCAGGTGGCAAAGAAGTGCAGGCCGGGGCCGACCTTGTTCCAGCCGAACAGCATCACGCCTAAGAAACCAGCTTCCAGGAAGAAGGCGGTTAGTACTTCATAGGTGAGCAGAGGGCCAGTTATGCTGCCTGCGAACTGGGAAAAGCCGCTCCAGTTAGTCCCAAACTGGTAAGCCATGACCAGCCCGGAAACCACGCCCATACCAAAGTTGACGGCGAAAATTTTCAGCCAGAAATGGTATAGCGAGCGCCAGACATCATTTTTGGTGCGAAGCCACATGCCTTCGAGAACCACCAGATAGCTCGCAAGCCCGATGGTGATCGCCGGGAAGAGAATATGAAAAGAGACGGTAAAGGCGAACTGTATCCTGGCCAGATGAAACGCATCAAGCTCGAACATGCTCCGTACCTCTGGAACTGATAGCGCACAAGGCATTGCCAGACAGCCTCAGGCTGCCTGGCAAAACCGGTTACGGTTTTTTCTTACCTGCGCCAAGCTCGGCACCGGTAAGCGGATCGGCATTAGGGTCGGATTTCGTGCGTGCGCACATCGCTTTGACCAGCGTTTCCTGCTCTGTAGTGAGCGTTACGCTTGCGCCGCCGTCACCGCCATCGACCGCTGGCTGAGGAGATTCCACGTAGTCGAAGTGCTTATCGCTGTTCCAGCTGCCGCGAACTTCTCCCCCCTCAGACATATTGTAGTACTTGTTGGTGTACTCTTCGATTGGCGGCAATTTACCCGGTGGGAAATTGTTACGGATCGACTGGAGTGCCTTCTCAAACGAGAGCTGGTGTGCTGCCTCACGCGTCATTAAAAACGCCAGCGCATCTTTAACACCCGGATCGTCCGTTACGTTAATAAGCCGTTCGTAGATAATTTTGGCGCGCGCCTCGGCCGCTATGTTAGAGCGCAGATCCGCGGTCGGTTCGCCAATGGTATCCACGTACGCCGCCGTCCACGGTACGCCTGCGGAGTTAGTAAGCGGAGTACCGCCGCCGTAGAGCAGGGAGGTGATATGACTGTCGTTGCCGTTCTCGGTCATGGAGCGGTACAGTTCCGCTTCATTTTCAACGCCTTCCGCCAGTTCGCCTTTCGCACCCTTATTGAGCATACCCACCAGGGTGCCGATAATTTCCAGGTGACTTAACTCCTCGGTCGCGATATCCATCAGCATATCTTTACGACCGGGATCGTCGTCGCTCAATCCTTGCGTAAAGTAACGACATGCCGCGGCAAGTTCGCCTTGTGGCCCGCCAAACTGCTCAAGCAGAAGATTGGCCAGGCCCGGATTCGGTTCGGCTACGCGTACCGTGTATTGCAGCTGTTTTACGTGTCGAAACATACATTCTCCCTATTTCGTTATTTTTTAGCTTCAACGCCATCCGCGTCGGAGCGCAGCAGGAACTGTTCCGTCGTCTGTGGAATATGCTGGAGCAGCCAGTCTGCCATCTGGCGCTCTTCTTCCAGAATGGATTCAAGGGCTGGAATGGAGGCGGTATCGCCTGCTTGTTTGGCCGCAGCCAGCAGAGAGGTGTAGCAGGCAATTTCAAACTGCTCAAAAACGTAGCCGCTGATAGAGCCTTTAACAATTTCGTCGGAAGGGAACATGCCGCCAATGGACTGGCCGAGTGCCGCCATTTTGCTCATGGAATCTTTTATGACCGAACGGGAAATATCATTGCGGTCGAGAATTTCTTCCAGCACGGTAATTTGGTGTTTAGTTTCATTAACGTGTTGTTCAATTCGTGCACGTAAGTCGGGATAATTATCAATACGGCTGGCCATTGATTCCAGCATGGATTCGGCTTGCTTTTCCATCGCATGGGCATCGCGTAGCCAATCATGGTAGTGTTCTACATGATTCATAATTAACTCCTGTGATTTATTTTCTGGTTAATTTTTGGTGCTGATGCTCATCAGATATTAATTATCCTTTCTGGGCTTTTTGATTAATATTACCGACAGCCAGATCGGTTAATTTGAGATCGGTTTCTTTTTCTTCTTCCAGCGTTTCGGCAAGAAGTTTAACGGCTTTTTTATAGCCTAATTGTTCAGCCAGGGTGGCCAGGGTGCCGTAGCTGGCAATTTCGTAATGTTCAACTTTCTGAGCTGCGGCAATTAATGCAGCGTCACGCACTTCATTTTTCTCAGTGCTCTCAATAACTTCGTTGGCTTCTTCAATTAAGCCTTCCATCGCAACGCATTTCATGCGCTTCAGTTTGAGGCCGGATTCCTGCTCAATAATCTGATCGATACGTTCGATCTGTCCCTGCGTCTCTTCGAGGTGAGCCGTGAACGCGGCACTCAGCTTCTCGCTGGATGCGGCGCGAGCTAATTTGCTTAGCGCGCGGGTCAGCTGCTTCTCAGCGCTGTAGGTGTCGGATAACAGGTGAATAAATACATCTTCAACAGTTTTCATATTCATATTTTCGCTCCAGTGAAATAAAGGGAAGGTACTGCGAGCCGACGGGCCCGCAGCATGCTCTCGGTATATTTATAAGAGCTTTAAATAAGATCAGGAGTTATCAGATTTACGGCCTCCGCCGTGACTACTCTGTCCCCCTTTCTTACCCGCTTCAGATGCGCGTTGCGGATCGTTTTTGAAATTACCGCCGCTGTGCTGGCCGCCTTTACGTCCAGCTTCTGATGCCTTTTCACGGTCTTCAGCGAAATTACCGGAACCACCACGATGTTGCTCTGCCATATATCAACCCTCATGTTGCGTTTATGTCAGGAGATACGATAAGTAATTCGTATCAGTTGTCGTTCAGAAATTAACATTAGTCGTTATGTGAGAAGAGTCAAATTTCTTGTCTGGGTTGTTTTGCGGTAATTTTGCAGGGAGTGAAGAAATACCGCTTCGTTACGAGTTTTAAAAACGGATGGGAAATCCATCAGTTAGATGAAAATAAATCCGGAGGTTAAGATTGCGCTTAGCTAATAATCCTAATGTGAACGTGGCGTGAATTATTACAAGAATTGACACAGCGCAAAAATATATCTTCGCAACGGGTGTTCTTGTATTCGGAATAATCCTATGAACGTGAAGAAGTCATGCGCTGAAAAGAGTGTGGCTAAACCTCGTTTTTGACGTGGTCAGGCGGATCGGGTGAGGGTATGCTTCTTTTGTCACCACAATAATTACAGAGGCAATGTCATGGATCAGGAGCTACTGGATGCGGGGTACCGGGCCTATACCGGTGAGAAAATCGATGTCTACTTCAACACCGGGATCTGCAAACACTCGGGCAACTGCGTGCGCGGCAGCGCGAAGCTGTTCGATCTGAAGCGTAAACCATGGATCGCGCCGGATGAAGTAGATGCAGAAACGGTTATGCGCGTAATTGATACCTGCCCGAGCGGTGCGCTGAAGTACCGCCAAAAATAAGCGAGGAACCATGGAAATTCTTGAAGGCCATAACAAGTTTTACGTCAACGACGCCGAAGGCAATCAGGTAGCGGAGATCGTCTTTGTCCCGACCGGCGAGCATCTGAGCATCATTGAGCACACCGATGTGGATCCGAGCCTGAAAGGGCAGGGTGTGGGTAAACAGCTGGTGGCGAAGGTGGTAGAGAAGATGCGCGGTGAGAACCGTAAAATTATCCCGCTGTGTCCGTTTGCGAAGCATGAGTTTGATAATACGCGGGAGTATGACGATATTCGGGCGTAAAACAGATGCCCGGCATTGCGCCGGGCAGCATACTCAACCCACAAACATCACTGACACACACAGCACACCCACAATCAGCGTCAGCAGGTTACCGATGGAGCGGTACGGTTTTAATGACGGGATCAGGTACGTCGACAGCGTCGGCATGATGAACAGGATCATGGCGATAAGCGGACCGCTGATGGCGTAAATCATCGAGATGGCATTCGGGTTAATGCAGCAGACCGCAAAGGTAATCAGCGACACGCCGAGAATCGAAACCGCGCGGTTAAAGGCGCGACTTTTCTTCACACCCACCTGATTCAGCGACGATTTCACAATTTCCGTTGCCCCTTCAATCACGCCAAAATAGGTGCCGAGGAACGATTTCGACATCGCAATAATCGCCACGATAATGCCGGAGATGCCCAGCCATGCCGGGGACGATGGCATCATCGACAGCGCGGACAGGATCGTCACCCCTTCCTCTTTTGCCGCCACGATATACGACGGTGGAATCGAAAGCAGGCAACTGAACACAAAGAACAGCACGCTGAGGCAGATGATCAGGTACGCCACTTTCATGATTTTTTTGCATTTACCCATCGCCTCTTCACCGTATTTCTCGCGACGGTCTACGGCGAAGGTCGAGATGATCGGAGTATGGCTAAAAGCGAAAACCATCACCGGGATCGAAATCCACACCTGGTGCAGCGTATGCTGGTCGAAGGCCATCTGGCTGGTCAGCAGCGACGGCTGCCAGCTGCCCGTCAGATACAGCGAGACAAACAGGAAATAGGCGATCAGCGGAAAGACAAGGAAACCCATCACCTTAATGGTGATGTGCCGCCCCATCAGGAAGATCAGATTCAAAATCAGCACTACGCCAAAGCTCACCAGCATCCGCATGCCGGTATCCACCGTCATCCGTTTCGCCAGCTGTTCAGTGAGTGAGTTGGTTATCGCCACCGCGTAAATCAGAACTACCACAAAGAAGGCCACAAAATAGAGTGTGGTGATCAGGTTGCCGATCTTTTTGCCGTAGTAATGCGAAACGGCACCGGTGATCCCTTCGTTGCCTTTCGTCTTCGACGACAGAATAAATTGCGCCAGCGCTTTATGCGGCCAGTAGGTTAAGGGATACGCCACAAGGGCGGTAATCAGCAGGACAATCGCGCCAGCAGAGCCGAGCTGAATGGGCAAGAACAGGGTTCCTGCGCCCACGGCAGTG
Organism: Enterobacter sp. DN; assembly: GCF_046054285.1. Taxonomy (NCBI): domain Bacteria; kingdom Pseudomonadati; phylum Pseudomonadota; class Gammaproteobacteria; order Enterobacterales; family Enterobacteriaceae; genus Enterobacter; species Enterobacter sp. DN. Next base: position 331,758 of record NZ_JBJJTG010000003.1, on the reverse strand, counting down.
CCGTAGAGGGCGAAACTCCAGAGAGTCTCTTCTTTTGACCAAATTTTCGACATTAGAGCAACGTATCAACTATAAAACGAACAAAAAGGAGTGCAATTTACCATAATTATGCGTTGAGGTCGCCGTTGCTTCGCAGGGGGTGGGCCGGAGCAGGTCTCCGGCCGGAAGGTTATTCGCTTGCCAGGGCGCGTCGTTGCTGGCGGCGCTTGATGATTTTCTCCCGCAGGGTGTCGTACGCCCAGTTGTAGAGCATGGTGTACGGCAGGAAGAACAGGAAGAAACCAATTTCCAGGGTAAAAGCCTGTAGCAGCGTCACGCCCAGCACGGCGGCAACGATGGTTACGCCAATCACAATAAAGCCGCATTCAAAACCCAGGGCATGCAGGGCGCGCACTTTCGCCGTGCGCTTCACCCGCTGGACGGGCCAGAAACGGTCGAAGCCAAAGTTATAGATAATGTTCCAGAGCATTGCCGTGGTCGCCAGAATAATGGTGAGCCCCCCCATTTCAACCACCGAGCGCTGCATTAGCCACGCGGCCGTCGGGGCGAGGATCGCCGTAGCAATGCCTTCAAAACAGACGGCATGGAAGATCCGCTCCGGCAATTTACGTTGGAGTGCATCCTGATATTGCATATTTACCTCATATAGACGCCAGTATGGGCGTTGATGCCGCCTATTCTTATCGTTTAAGGTGATATATAAAAGATGGTATCCATCGATAAAGTAGATACATCATGCGTTACTCTCCCGAAGCACTGACCGCGTTTGTTGAAACTGTCGCCGCAGGTTCGTTTTCTGCTGCGGCACGGCGGCTGCGTAAAAGCCAGTCCACCATCAGCACCTCCATTGCCAACCTTGAAGCTGACCTTGGCTTTGAGCTGTTCGATCGCTCGGCGCGTCACCCGGTATTAACCGCCCAGGGTGAACAGGTGCTGGGCTATGTCCAGTCGATACTCGCCGCCAGCGCGCGCCTGGATGAGCTGGCCGTATCGTTAACCGCGCAAACGGAGGCGCGTTTTACCTTTGTTCTCTCCGATACGCTTAACCCGGCCGTGCTGGAAGAGATGATGAGCCAGTTCGACCAGCGTTTTCCGCACACGGAATTTGAGTGCCTGATTGGAGAAGAGGAGGACGTGATCGATCTGCTGCAAAAGGAGCGGGCGCAAATTGGCCTGACGGAAGCGCGCGACAGCTACCCGACCGATATTGGCGCGACCCGTCTGCCTATGCAGACGCGGATGGCCATCTACGTTTCTGCCGGACATCCTCTGGCAGGGCAACATGAGACGCAGGCGGACGAGCTGCATGGCTGGCGCGAGCTGCGGCTGAGCACCTATCTTGAACGGGAAGCGCCCCTTTCGCGCGGGCCGGTCTGGTCTGCGCCGAATTACCTGTTACTGCTGAGCATGGCGGTACAGGGCTTTGGCTGGTGCGCGTTACCCTGCGCGCTGGTCGACGAATTTGCCGCGTCGAAATCGCTGGTGCAGCTGAACGTGCCGGGCTGGCCGAGGTCGATTGCCATCGATCTGGTATGGAACAAACGAACCCCGCCCGGCGTCGCCGGAAGCTGGCTGCGCCAGTACTTACAGGACGCACGATAATCCTGTGACTAAACTCACTAATTTTAAACATTTGCGTCAATTGTTGATAACAATCCTCTACTATCGTCATGTCATTTTGCACAGAGGTCGTGATGAAAGATGTCGTTATAGTGGGTGCGTTACGTACGGCTATCGGCTGTTTTCAGGGAGCGCTTGCGCGTCACTCTGCGGTTGATCTTGGCAGCGTGGTGGTAAGAGCGCTGGTGGAACGCAGCGGGGTTGCCGCACATGAAATTGATGAGGTGATCCTGGGCCAGGTGCTGACCGCTGGCGCGGGACAAAACCCCGCGCGCCAGGCGGCGCTGAAGGGCGGCCTGCCTAATACCGTTTCGGCAATTACCATCAACGACGTCTGTGGTTCAGGTTTGAAAGCGCTCCATCTTGCAACGCAGGCCATCCAGTGTGGTGAAGCGGATGTGGTCATTGCCGGCGGGCAGGAGAATATGAGCCGCGCCCCGCATGTCCTGACCGACAGCCGGACCGGCGCGCAGCTCGGAAACAGCCAGCTGCTTGACAGCCTGGTTCACGACGGGCTGTGGGATGCCTTCAACGACTACCATATGGGCGTAACGGCGGAAAACCTGGCGCGGGAATACGGTATCAGCCGCGAGCTTCAGGATGCATATGCCCTCAGCTCACAGCAAAAAGCGCGTGCAGCGATCGACTCCGGGCGTTTTCGCGATGAAATTGTCCCGGTCAGTACCCAGCGCCAGAACGGTGAAGCGCTCATCGTCGATACCGACGAGCAGCCGCGCACCGATGCCAGCGCAGAAGGGCTGGCAAAACTCGATCCGGCCTTTGAAACGCTCGGTTCCGTAACGGCAGGCAACGCCTCATCCATTAACGACGGTGCGGCGGCGGTGATGATGATGAGTGAAAGCAAAGCCCAGGAGCTGGCGCTGCCGGTGCTGGCGCGGATTAAAGCGTTTGCCAGCGTGGGCGTTGATCCCGCGTTAATGGGGATCGCCCCGGTCTATGCCACGCGCCGCTGCCTGGAGCGGGCGGGCTGGGAGTTGAACGATGTGGATCTGATTGAGGTCAACGAAGCTTTTGCTGCACAGGCGATCTCGGTCGGGAAAATGCTGGAATGGGATCCGCTGCGGGTCAACGTCAACGGCGGAGCCATCGCGCTGGGCCATCCCATTGGCGCCTCCGGCTGCCGCATTCTGGTGTCGCTGGTCCACGAAATGAAAAAGCGTAACGCCCGAAAAGGGATCGCAACGCTCTGTATTGGCGGGGGGCAGGGGGTGGCCCTGGCTATCGAACGGTAATTTCTCCCTCTGCGCACAGAAAACCTCCCACGGGAGGTTTTTTTGTGTCCGCAGAATCCTTTTTTAACACTTATGCGTTCTTTCTGAAGCCCGCAATAATTATTGCGCGGTTAATTATTTGCTTTGTGAAGTGCTTAATGTGATCTCACGCCTGAAATTTACGGTTAATACCCTTTTTTTGTTGATGGGGTTCACGTCAATCTTTGCCAAAAAAAATGAAACAAATAATTTCGATCCTTGTCACTAAAATAACGGTGCATAAAAAATAAACTCAAGTTTCATAAAAACGAAACGTTATTTTAATTGAGGGTTTTTTCATGTTTAAGAAATCTCTGCTCCTTGCTTCCCTTATTAGTGCCTCTTTTGCGGCTAGCGCCGTTACCGTCGATCTGCGTCACGAATATATTGACAGCGGCTCGAATGCCGACCGTGTTGCCGTCTCGCACCGCTTTGATAATGGCTTCGGTTTTTCAGTCGAGGCGAAGTGGAAATCAGGCGGGGACAAGGCAGATCAGCCATTCGCGGATGTAGTGGGGAACGGTCACGAAGATCAGATTAGCTGGCGCTGGAAAGCGACAGACAATATCGCCCTGACCCCTGCGTTTACGATTGAAAGCACAGACAGTCGCACCATTTATAAACCGAATCTGCATGTGCAATATAGCTTCGATAATGGCTTCTACGTGGCTGCGCGTTACCGTTACGAATATACCCGCTACCCGTCAAGCTCAAATAAGGACGACGATAAAGTTAACCGTGGCGATGCGTGGGTCGGTTGGGTATTAGGTGACTGGCGTACCGAGCTGAACTATGTTTACGCGAAAAGTTCTGAAGGCGTGGCCCGAAATAACAATAAAGATTATTCCAACGAATATAACGCCAAGCTGGCCTACAAATGGGATAAAAACTGGGCGCCGTATGTGGAGGTGGGCAACGTGGGGGTTAAAGACACGGACGAACGCCAGACCCGTTTCCGTTTAGGCGTGGCGTACTCCTTCTGATAATTTATCTTCTTCGCTAAAACTGCCGGGTGGCGCTTCGCTTACCCGGCCTACACCTTCCTTCCACTCCGTCGTTTCGTATGTCGCGCAATCACCCAAAAAAAAGCCCTCCGAATCGGAGGGCAAGGCCAGTTACAGAAACACTAACTCAAGTCAGGCATGCAACATTTCAGGTTGCTCAGGGAGTTTCGCGATATAAAGGGCCGGTTTGCCGTCTTTATCGGAACTGTACAGCACCGCTTTTTCGTCCGGCGTGAAGGACGGATGCGGGTGGGTTACCTGGCGGCTGTTCGCCACCGTAGCCCATGAGGTGTCATGACGGGCGATGCGGTAACAGGCTTTCTTCGCCACGTCAAAGGCATACAGATAAGGATCGTTATCAATGGTGTAGCCGCCGGTGTCTTTCACATCGACAGGCGTACCGGAGCCGTCGCCAACCAACAGGGTGCCGTCGACGTTGCTCATCAGGTGCGAACAGGCGGGCATATTCATTACCGCTTCATTCACGCCGGTGTCCGGGTTGAAGCGGGAGATGGTGCGCCCTTGCTGACCTTTCAGGTAAGAAACGTAGATCAGCGCGGACCCGTCCGGCACCCAAAATTCATGTGTACAGCTTTCACCTTCCGCGTGCGTTTTCACTTTCCGCACGTTGCTGCCATCTTCGTTGACCAGCCACATGCGGGCGTCGACCAGGTCGTGCGGCCCTTCATGACAGAAGGCCACGGTATTGTCATCGAACGGGCGATATATTGGATGTCCCAGCCAGATCTTCTCGTCATGAATGGTGGTGCTTTCACCCGTTTTCAGATCAACGCGCAGCAGGCGGCAGTGCGGCCCTTTGTGGAAGAAGTCGTGGAAAATTTTCCAGTCGTTGAGTGGCGTCCAGTCACGTCTGGCAATCTCAATACCCACCAGTTTGGTGCAGTCGCTGTTCGCGACCCAGGTGCCGTAGCCGACCCACTCTTCCGGGACGCGGTACACTTCGCGCTCTGCCAGCGTCTGTAAATCCACCTCCAGCAGGGTGCGATCGTTCTTCACATAGTAGAGGGATTTATCGTCCGGAGAGAGGAACCCGCCAAAGGTGTTATCGCCCGCGCCTTCGGTCAACTGTACCGCTTCGGCGTTTTTCAGATCCAACAGGTAATAGTTCCAGTGACCGTCGAACTCCCCGGCGAACAGCAGGTGGCTGCCATCGTTAAAGAAGCACTTCTGGTAAAAGTAGTTGCGATGACAGGTTACTTCCGGTGGGGTCAGGCGGGTGACTTCCACGCCTGTATCCGGATCGCGGCTGACCTCATAGTTCAGCTTGACCCGCATACCTTTAGCCATAATGCACTCCTTTGAACGCGTAATGTAGGTTGAAAACTAGGTGATAAATTATCAAAACATTGTTTCATTATGTGTGACTAACAGCGCACTTTCTCAGTTTTATTAACCAGATTGAGGGTCTTAAAGATTTATCGTGATCGAAACACCATTTCTGGCATAAACATACAGAAAAAATGAAACGTTGTTTTAAATGCAATTGAAAACCCCGTGGTCAGGGGATAATATGTGTTCATCACGAAAACGGAACGTTGTTTCGTTAATTATCTTTGCCTTCGGGCACGATCAATTCTGGAGGTTTACGTGGACGTCAGACAAAGCATCCACAGTGCGCACGCTAAAACGCTGGATACTCAGGGGCTGCGCAGTGAGTTTTTAGTTGAGCAAGTGTTCGAAGCCGACAAGTACACCATGGTCTACAGCCATATTGACCGCATTATTGTGGGCGGGATTATGCCGGTGGCGAAAACCGTCTCCGTGGGCGGTGAAGTGGGCAAACAGCTGGGCGTGAGCTACTTCCTCGAACGCCGTGAACTGGGCGTGATTAACATCGGCGGGCCGGGCACCATTACCGTCGATGGCCAGTGCTACGAAATTGGTCACCGCGATGCGCTGTACGTCGGCAAAGGCGCGAAAGAAGTGGTGTTCGCCAGCATTGATGGCAGCAAACCGGCGAAGTTTTACTACAACTGCGCCCCGGCTCATACGACTTACCCCACCAAAAAAGTCACGCCAGCGGATGTTGCCCCGGTGACCCTTGGCGATAACCTCACCAGCAACCGTCGCACCATCAACAAATACTTTGTTCCGGATGTGCTGGAAACCTGTCAGCTCAGCATGGGGCTGACCGAGCTTGCGCCGGGCAACCTGTGGAACACCATGCCGTGCCATACCCACGAGCGCCGCATGGAGGTCTACTTCTATTTCAACATGGATGAAGGCGCCTGCGTGTTCCACATGATGGGACAGCCGCAGGAGACGCGCCATATCGTTATGCACAACGAGCAGGCGGTCATTTCGCCGAGCTGGTCTATCCACTCTGGTGTGGGAACGAAAGCCTATACCTTTATCTGGGGTATGGTCGGTGAAAACCAGGTCTTCGATGACATGGACCACGTCGCTGTTAAGGATCTGCGCTAGTCGCAGGCAGTTAAGTATATATCTGCCTGTTGCTGACAGGCGCTGAACGATTAAGGAATAAACATGATTCTGGATGCATTTTCTCTGCAAGGTAAAGTGGCTGTGGTTTCCGGTTGTGACACCGGGCTGGGGCAGGGTATGGCGTTAGGTCTGGCTGAAGCGGGCTGCAATATCGTCGGGATTAACATCGTTGAGCCAACGGAAACCATCGAGCGCGTTACCGCACTGGGCCGCCGTTTCCTGAGCCTGACCGCGGATCTGCGCAAAATCGATGCGATCCCTGAGCTGCTGGATCGCGCGGTGGCGGAGTTTGGGCATATCGATATTCTGGTCAACAACGCCGGCCTGATCCGTCGTGAAGACGCGATTAACTTCAGCGAAACGGACTGGGACGACGTAATGAATCTGAACATCAAGAGCGTGTTCTTTATGTCCCAGGCGGCTGCGAAGCACTTCATCGCCCAGGGGAAAGGGGGCAAGATCATCAATATTGCCTCCATGCTCTCTTTCCAGGGCGGCATCCGCGTGCCGTCTTACACCGCATCGAAGAGTGCCGTGATGGGCGTGACCCGTCTGCTGGCGAACGAGTGGGCGCAGCACAACATCAACGTCAACGCGATTGCGCCGGGCTACATGGCCACCAACAATACCCAGCAGCTGCGTGCGGATGAAGAGCGCAGCGCGGCAATCCTGGAGCGTATTCCAGCGGGTCGCTGGGGTCTGCCGAGCGATCTGATGGGCCCGGTTGTGTTCCTGGCGTCCCCGGCTTCGGATTATATTAACGGCTACACCGTTGCCGTTGACGGCGGCTGGCTGGCACGATAATTCAGCCCGAATAAAGAACCTCTGCCCTCGGGTGGAGGTTTTTTTTGCGCCAAAATTGGCTTTATCCATATCCTTAAAGATGAAAAATCCATACTGAAAAGGAATGAATGACAGGTATCACACATTTATTGCTTAAATATTAACTAATTAATAAAAAATAAGGTTAAACCACCCTGATTTGAAATTGTAATGTCCATCACAGATCGGTATGTCGTAGCGAAATAATCCATATCTTCACCAGTTCCGGCCTGACACTTTCTTCCGGTATCTCGTAATTTCACTTAACGAATTTCGCTGTTGAGGCAGGAAACTATGACATCTGTAAATGACTCTACCCTTATGCCCGCTGCGCTGCGCGATACCCGACACATGAACCAGTTTGTTTCTGTTGCGGCCGCCGTAGCCGGTTTACTGTTTGGTCTGGATATCGGCGTTATCGCGGGCGCACTGCCCTTTATTACCGACCACTTTACATTAAGCAACCGTCTGCAAGAGTGGGTGGTGAGCAGCATGATGCTGGGTGCGGCCATCGGCGCACTGTTTAATGGCTGGCTGTCGTTCCGTCTCGGGCGCAAATACAGCCTGATGGTTGGGGCGATCCTGTTTGTTGCCGGTTCCATTGGCTCGGCGTTTGCCATCAACGTTGAGGTGCTGCTGCTCTCCCGCGTGCTGCTGGGCGTGGCGGTGGGTATCGCGTCCTACACCGCGCCGCTTTACCTCTCCGAAATGGCGAGCGAAAACGTGCGCGGGAAGATGATCAGCATGTACCAGCTGATGGTGACGCTCGGTATCGTGCTGGCGTTCCTGTCGGATACATACTTCAGCTACAGCGGCAACTGGCGGGCAATGCTTGGCGTGTTGGCGCTGCCTGCGGTGCTGCTGATTGTGTTAGTCATTTTCCTGCCGAACAGCCCGCGCTGGCTGGCGCAAAAAGGGCGTCACGTGGAGGCGGAAGAGGTGCTGCGCATGCTGCGCGACACGTCTGAAAAAGCGCGTGAAGAGCTGAACGAAATCCGCGAAAGCCTGAAGCTGAAGCAGGGCGGCTGGTCCCTGTTTAAGGCAAACCGCAACGTGCGCCGCGCGGTGTTCCTCGGCATGCTGTTACAGGCAATGCAGCAGTTCACGGGGATGAACATCATCATGTATTACGCCCCACGCATCTTTAAAATGGCCGGTTTTACCACCACCGAACAGCAGATGATCGCCACGCTGGTGGTAGGGCTGACCTTTATGTTCGCCACCTTTATCGCGGTCTTCACCGTTGATAAGGCCGGACGTAAACCGGCCCTGAAAATTGGCTTTAGCGTGATGGCGCTCGGCACCTTAATACTCGGCTACTGCCTGATGCAGTTCGATAACGGCACGGCGTCAAGCGGCCTCTCCTGGCTCTCCGTCGGCATGACCATGATGTGCATCGCCGGTTACGCGATGAGCGCCGCGCCGGTGGTGTGGATCCTGTGCTCTGAAATTCAGCCGCTGAAATGCCGTGACTTTGGTATCACCTGTTCCACCACCACCAACTGGGTGTCGAACATGATCATTGGCGCGACCTTCCTGACGCTGCTGGATGCGATTGGCGCGGCAGGCACCTTCTGGCTCTATACGGTGCTGAACGTGGCATTTATCGGCGTGACCTTCTGGCTGATTCCGGAAACCAAAGGCGTGACCCTGGAGCATATTGAACGCAAGCTGATGAGAGGGGAGAAACTACGTAATATCGGCGTGTAATGTCATTGCCGGGTGGCGGCTACGCCTTACCTGGCCTACGATAGCCTGTAGGCCGGGTAAGGCGTAGCCGCCACCCGGCTTTGTGTTTACCGCATCGCACGTCTCAAAATACGCTCCGCCTGACGCTGGAAGTCAGCGGCCGTCTCTTCCACGGTTTTCTGCCCGTAGTCGATATACTGCAAAGAGGTACCGAACTGCGCCACAATCTGTGGGTCGTCAAAGTATGGCGAGACGGTGAGTTTCGCCGGCAGCGACTGCGCCAGGCGCAGGCCCGCCACGGATGGATCGTCCTCTTTAATGGTGCCGTCTTCGGTCAGATACTGCACCGCCACTTTGCTCAACGGCACGCCGCGCTCAAGACCCAGCGTATCGACCCCTTCTTTGCTGTTGAGCAGGAAGTTAATCAGCTTCGCTGCCGCTTCCGGGTTTTTGGTTGTCTTACCAATCGACAGCATCTGCGCCGGTTTGAAGAACAGACCCGCGTCGGTGGCTCCCGGCAGCATTGGGTAGCTGCCCAGCTCCAGTTTCGCCGGTGGCTTCAGGTTGTCGGAATATTTGTTGATGGTGGAGTTCCACATGTAGGTGCCGCCCCATTCACCCTGGATCCACGGCTTCATCTCATACATGTTGCTCTTACCGAACGAGGCATAGTATTTGGTGTCCGGCATGACGTGGCTGTCGATCAGCTTTTTGTAGGTCTGGAAAAACTCCACCCACTGTTCCTTTGTGTAGCTGAACTTTTTGGTTTTCTCATCCACCGCAGGAATGTTGTACTTCTGGATCATGTACGAATTCAGCAGCGCCAGCGTATCCTGGTGCTCCAGGATCACCGGATAGTATTGCTTGCCGAGCTTGCTCTCGAAGGTTTTACCGGCCGCCATCAGCTCGTCCCAGGTTTTCGGGTACGCAATACCCGCTTTTTTCCAGGTTTCGTCATTGAAGTAGAACACGCGCGCCGTCACCGAGATCGGAATGCCGTTCAGCTTGCCGTTCACGGTGGTGGTTTGTAGCTCTTTGGGATCGAACTGCGACAGGTCGATCACGTCCTTCATCTTGTTCAGATCGTAGAAGCCATCACCGGTTTTGGAGAAGATCGGCAGCCAGTTCCAGTTCGTCTGCATTACGTCCGGCTCGGTGCCGCCCGCAATCTGGGTGGTCAGACGTGAAAGGTGACCGTCCCAGCCGGTGTATTCCGCTTTCACGTTGATGTCCGGGTTCTGCTTATGGAACTCTTCCAGCGCTTTCAGGGTGACCTGGTGACGACCGTTGCCGCCCCACCAGGACATCCGTAAATCCACATTCTGCGCCATCGATGGCAAAGCGGTAAGGCCGAGGGTCGCGGAGATTGCTGCGCTTAAAAGCACTTTTTTCATTTTTATCACTCCATCAGAGAGAGAGGTTCTGTTCAGTTTTTGCGTCAAAAATATGACACTTGTTCATCTCAAACGTGAAATACACCTTACGATGAAGCCCCTTATCAATCATTGGCTTAGCCTCATCGGACGGGATTCGGGCGGTCAGTTCGTAGTCCGCGACCTTCAGGTACACAAAGAATTCGTGGCCCATGTTCTCCACGCGCACCATCTCCCCGCTACAGCCGCCATTCGGGAAGGGCTCATCAGAGAGCGACACAAATTCCGGGCGCACGCCGTAGAAGATCTCCTGACCCGCGTAAGCCGCGACTTTCTCCTGCTTCTCCGCGTTCAGCGGCATGGTTTCATCGCCAATGGCGATGTGCAGCTGGCCCGCTTTTTCGACCAGCACGCTTTTGCGTATATTCATCTCCGGCGCGCCGATAAAGCCCGCCACGAACATGTTCTTCGGCTTGTGGTAGAGGTTGTCCGGCGTGTCCACCTGCATGATATGGCCGAGCTTCATCACGCAGATGCGGTCGCCCATGGTCATCGCTTCGGTCTGGTCGTGGGTCACGTAAACGGTGGTCGCCGGTTTACCCGATTTCTTCAACTGCTTGTGCAGGTCAGAAATACGGATACGCATCGAAGCGCGCAGTTTGGCGTCGAGGTTTGAAAGCGGCTCATCGAACAGGAACACATCCGGCTTTTTCACAATCGCACGGCCTACCGCCACGCGCTGCGCCTGGCCGCCGGAAAGCTGGCGCGGCAGGCGGTCGAGCAGCTCTTCCAGCTCAAGAATTTTGGCGGCATCATTCACCTGAGACTCAATCTGATCTTTCGGCAGTTTGCTCAGCTTGAGACCAAAGGCCAGATTCTCGCGCACCGTCATGTGCGGATAGAGGGCGTAGTTCTGGAACACCATTGCAATACCGCGCTCCTTCGGCGCGAGGTTGTTCACGATCTTGTCGCCGATGCGCACCTCGCCGCCGCTGATGGTTTCCAGCCCCGCCAGCATGCGCAGGGTCGTGGATTTGGCGCAGCCGGATGGGCCGACGATCACCATGAATTCCCCTTCAGCAATTTTAAGATCGATAGCGTGTACCGCTTTAAAGCCGTTGGAGTAGACCTTTTCCAGCTTGTTGAAAATAACTTCAGCCATGGTATTTCCCTCTTAACCTTTAATTCCGCTGCTGGTGACGCCCTGTACGAAGTAGCGCTGTGCCAGGAAGAAGACAATGATGGATGGCAGAATGGAGATGCTCGCCATTGCCAGAATTTCGTTCCACGGCGCGCCTTCGGTGACGTCGATGGACATTTTCAGCGCCAGTGCGATGGGGTATTTATCCACGCTGTAGACGTAAATCAGCGGCCCGATAAAGTCGTTCATGGACCACATGAACTGGAACAGGGCGACGGAGATAATGGCCGGTTTCAGGATCGGTACCACCACGTACCACAGCACCTGGAAGGAGTTACAGCCGTCAATCTGCGCCGCCTCTTCCATGTCACGCGGGACGCCGCGCAGGAACTGGATCAGCATGAAGACGAAGAACCCCTGAGTGGCGAAGGCCAGCGGCAGGTACAGCGGCATATAGCTGTTGAGCATGCCCATTTCACGGAACATCAGGTACTGCGGGATCAGCAGCACGGTGCTGGGCAGCAGCATGGTGGTGATGAGCGTGGCGAACCAGAACTTCTTCCACGGGATCTCGAAGCGGGCAAAGCCGTACGCCACGATGGTGGAGGAGATAATGGTCAGGATCACTTTCGGGATCACATACTTAAAGGTATTCAGCATGTAATGGCCGAAGTTGTACTCGGTCCCGGTTTTCCAGCCGTTCACGAAACCATCCCAGGTGGCGTGGGCTGGCCACAGGCTCAGTGTGGTGAAGATCTCGTGGTTCGGTTTGAACGACGCGGAGAACATCCACACCAGCGGGTAAAGCATCAGCAGGCCGACAACCAGCAGGATCACATAGCGAACGGAGGCGTTGATTTTCTCTCTGCGCAGCGTGCGGGCCACTTCGCGTTCGGCGACGCTTCTTGCCGTGGAGAGTTGTTGAATATCAGCCATTTTTGCCTCCTTTATCGGCGGAGTAGAACACCCAGTATTTCGACGACTTAAAGGCGATACCGGCGAAGACGGCCACCACCAGGAACAGGATCCACGCCAGCGCCGCGCCATAGCCCATATCGAAATACTTGAACGCGGTGTCGTAGATGTAGAGCGAGAACAGATAGGTCGAATAGGTTGGCCCGCCGCCGGTAATGACGTACGGCCCGGTAAATTCCTGGAACGCCTGCGTGGTCTGCATGATGAAGTTGAAGAAGATCACCGGCGTAATCAGCGGCACGGTCACCTTCATGAACATCTGCCATTTCGATGCGCCATCGATCATTGCCGCTTCATACTGGGACTGCGGTACGTTTTGCAGCGCGGCCAGGAAGATGACCATCGCGGAACCGAACTGCCAGACGCGCAGCAGGGTAACGGACATCAGCGCCAGCGACGGCTCGCCCAGCCAGTTGACCGGATCAAAGCCAAATACACCGATAAAGCTGTTCAGCAGACCATCAATGGCAAATAAGGCGCGCCACAATACGGCAATGGCGACGGAGCTGCCGAGGATCGACGGAATATAGTAGGCCGTTCGGAAAAAGCCGATGCCGCGTAATTTAAAGTTCAGGACAAAGGCAATTCCTAATGCAAAGGCGAGTTTTAACGGGATGGTTAAAAATACATAGGCAAAGGTCACGCCCATGGATTTCCAGAAGAGCGTGTCTTCGGTAAACATGTAGCGATAGTTTTCAATGCCGTTAAACACCGGCGGACTCATCAAATCGTAATCCGTAAAGCTGAGGAAAAACGATGAGACGAAGGGGAATGCCGTAAAGAGTATCAGCCCGATGATGTAGGGTGATATCCATGCGAGCCCCAGCAACTTGTTTTCATTCATACATACCTACCTGGCAATCAATGGTTTAATACGAAATCTGCTTTGTTACATTTTCCCAGGCCTGCGATGCGCGGCATGAGAGCTGAAATTCAGGGTGCAACGTCTGGAAAAGGCGAAATCTACGTTTGTTTTTTAACGCTTTTTTGTCTTTCTTTGTGCTGTAAGCGCTTCTGGTTTCAAAAGAGCTGAACCGGCGTTCTTGGATACTAAAACATCGTTTTATTTTATATTATTGCGATTTATTTCTGCGTCATTCGCTTAATGGTGGAAATGTGATCGGCGTCGAAACGCTGTTTCAATATAGTGAGGGAGGTGGCATTTTTGACTTTTCACGAAGCTTTGCCGCCGGCCATGAGGAAGAGATAACGAAGCAAAAAGGGAGCGGGAATAAGAATAGTCACGCAGCGTGGCTAACTACCAGATCTGATAGCAGGTCTACAGATGTACCAATTCGTCATTCAGATAATTCTTACATTCTTGTATGATTTGTTACACCGGAACCAGTCAGGCAGAATTTCACTGCATCCTTAAAAGAAGAACAGTTATGTCAGCGATGGATTTCAAAAAACATACGGATCTCAACTTTCCTCACTATGCTCCCCCGGCGGTCAGCGCTAAAGAAATAGATCTTCTGGGTCTGCTGGACGTCCTGCTGGCAGCAAAAAAACGCATCATCACCATTGTCTTTGCATTTGCACTGGTCGGCCTGGCAATCGCCTTTCTGATACCGCAAAAATGGACCAGTAAAGCGGTCATTACGCCCGCGGAACAGACGCAGTGGAGTTCGCTACGCCAGATGATGGTGGCGCTCCAGGTGCTTGATGTCGACGTGAAAATTACCCGTGCGGATGTGTTTAATCTGTTTGTTAAAAAGTTTCAGTCCCAGTCTCTGCTTGAAGAGTACATGAAGAGCTCACCTTACGTGATGGCTCAGCTCGATGGCGCTCAGGTTGACCCGCTGGAGCTGCACCGCGCGGTGGTCAATATTGCCGAAAAGATGAAAGCCGTTGATAACACGCAGGAAAAAAATGCCGATAAAGCACCGTACCTCTCCTGGACGTTAAGCTTCACTGCCCCAACGGCAGAGGACGCGCAGAAAGTGTTGAATGGTTACATTCAGTACATCTCCCGCATCGTCGAGCAGGAGACCATGCAAAACATTCGCGATCAGCTGATCCTGAGAACCAAAACGGTTCAGCAGCAGCTGGAGCTGGATCGGGTCCGTCTGACAAATATCCATAATACCAACCTGCAACGCCTGAACTACTCGCTGGAAGTGGCGAACGCGGCAGGGATCAAAAAGCCGGTCTACAGCAATGGACAGGCGGTGAAAGACGATCCGGATTATTCCGTCGCCCTCGGTGCGGACGGGATTGCGCAGAAATTGCAGATTGAAAAAAATCTGAAGGACGTTTCTGAGCTGAACGCCGATTTTCAGAACCGCGAATACTATCTGGCACAGCTGCAAAAACTTTCCTTCGAAGATGTGAGCCTGGAGCCGTTCAAATACCAGCTTTCACCTTCTATGCCGGTGAAAAAAGATGGCCCGGGCAAAGCCCTGATCGTGCTGCTGGCGTGTATTCTGGGTGGACTGTTCGCCTGTGGCAGCGTGCTGCTGCGCGAGGCAATGAGCACCCGCAACCCGCTGCCGGAACAACTTCCTGAGCCGGTTACGGAATAACATCAAAAAAGGCGCTCAACTGAGCGCCTTTTTTATTTCAGGAAATCTTCGCGAACCGGCGTAAAGGTATCCAGCAGGGTGCCGGGTTTCAGGCAAACGCAGCCGTGCATCACGTGCGGCGCTTTATAAAGGGTGTCGCCCGCGGTCACCACATGCTTCTCCTCGCCGATGGTGAACTCAAACTCCCCCGAGAGAACGTAGGTGAGCTGCTCATGCGGGTGGTTATGCATCGGGCCAATCGCGCCTTGCTCGAAATTCACTTCCACCGCCATCATCCTGCCGTCGTGCGCCAGAATACGACGCGTCACGCCGTTGCCCAGATCCTCAAGCGTGGTCTCTTTATGGAAAATAAACATATTTTCGCCCTGTTATGTAATGAAACATTGTTTCATTTAACTTATCGCACCCGCGGCGAAAAGGAAACGTTTAGCCAAATAACTGGAAAGGCGATCACAAGTTTGCTTCACTGGGTGAAACGCACAGGAGGAAAGATGAAAACGATCGGTCTGTTAGGGGGCATGAGCTGGGAATCAACGATCCCGTACTACCGCCTGATTAATGAAGGCGTCAAACAGCGTCTGGGCGGTCTGCATTCGGCCAGCCTGCTGCTGCACAGCGTGGATTTCCATGAAATAGAAGCCTGCCAGTCGAGCGGGGAGTGGGACAAAGCGGGGCAGATGCTGGCGGACGCCGCGCTTGGGCTGGAGCGTGCGGGCGCGCAGGGTATTCTGCTGTGTACCAATACCATGCATAAGGTGGCGTCGCACATTGAAGACCGCTGTTCGCTGCCGTTCTTACATATCGCGGATGCCACCGGGCGTGCCATACGTGCCGCCGGCATGACGCGCGTGGCGCTGCTGGGGACGCGCTACACCATGGAGCAGGATTTTTACCGCGGGCGGCTGAACAGCCAGTTCGGGATTGAAAGCCTGATCCCTGAAGAGGCTGACCGGGCGCGCATTAACCAGATTATTTTTGATGAGCTGTGTCTGGGCACCTTCAGCGAAACGTCGCGCGCATGGTACGTCAGCGTGATTGAGAAACTGGCGCAGCAGGGGGCGGAAGGGGTTATCTTCGGCTGTACCGAAATTGGCCTGCTGGTGCCGGCAGACCAAAGCCCGATACCGGTCTTCGATACTGCCGCCATCCATGCCGCGGATGCGGTGGAGTTCATGCTGTCATAGTGGTTTTTGCAGGTCAGGTAAGCGAAGCGCCACCTGACGCGCGTGCGCAATCAGGTGTTCACTAAAGGCATCAACCAGCGCTGAGGCGGGCCGGTGCAGCGGGCGGATCAGGCTCACGGTAAAGGGAACGGAAACGCTAAAACGGCGCAGAACCACGCCGCTGCTGGCGTAGTCCATGGCCGTGAGCGGGTTCACCACCGAAATACCCACGCCCGCGCGCACCATCGCGCAAATAGACGCCGCACTGTGCGTTTCCATCACCATCCGCCGCTTCACCTGATGTTCGGCAAACAGGCCATCCAGAAGCTGCCGGTAGCTGTCGGTCTGCGACAGGCTGATATAGTTCTCACCGTGAAAATCCGCCGGCGTCAGCTCCGCTTTGTGGGCAAGCGGGTGGCTGGCAGGTAGCACGCAGACCTCATCCAGCGACAGCAGCTCCGTGCGTTCCGTTCCCGCTGGCGTGACGAGGGTTTCGGTCAGACCCAGATCGTGGCGCTGGGCCGAAAGCCACTCCTCCAGCAGCGGCGACTCCTGCGGCACGATGGTCAGACTGACCTCCGGATAGCGGGCCAGAAACGGCTGTAACAGTACTGGCAGGAATGACTGGGAAAAGACCGGCAGGCAGACGATGGACAGCTCGCCCTGGCGGAACTCCCTCAGGCTCTCTGCCGCGCTCACGATCCTGTCCAGCCCGTACCAGGAGCGCTGAACCTCCTCAAACAGGCGTAAACCCTGCACCGTTGGATGCAGCCTGCCGCGGGCGCGTTCAAACAGCTTCAGCCCCAGCACTTTCTCAAAACGCGCCAGCTCGCGGCTGACCGTCGGCTGCGAGGTGTGCAGCATGTGCGCGGCTTCAGTGAGATTGCCGGTGGTCATTACCGCATGAAAAATCTCGATATGGCGTAGGTTAACGGCGGGCATAGGGCACCTGATGGCTGAGCGTAGTCCATATCATTTTTGCATAGACTCAAGATAAAACGATATTTTTTATTCTCTTCAGGCTATGGCGTAATGATAAAAAACAGATTTCCGGAGACGACCATGCCACGCCCACTCAACCAGACTGAGACCGATTTAAACGCCGATAACCTGCTGCGCTTGCCTGCCGAATTCGGCTGCCCGGTGTGGGTCTACGATGCGCAGATTGTCCGCGAGAAGATCGCCGCGCTGCATCAGTTTGATGTGGTGCGTTTTGCGCAGAAGGCCTGCTCCAATATTCATATTCTGCGCCTGATGCGCGAGCAGGGCGTGAAGGTTGACTCCGTATCGCTGGGTGAAATCGAACGTGCGCTGGCGGCCGGGTTTGATCCGAAAGCCGACAGCGACGCGATCGTCTTCACCGCTGACCTGATTGACGACGCCACGCTGGCGCGCGTGCACGAGTTGCAAATCCCGGTCAATGCCGGTTCGGTGGATATGCTGGAACAGCTTGGGCAGGTCTCTCCTGGCCATCGCGTCTGGCTGCGCATCAACCCGGGCTTTGGTCACGGTCACAGTCAGAAAACCAACACCGGGGGCGAAAACAGCAAGCACGGGATCTGGTATGCCGATATGCCTGCGGCGCTGGAGGTTTTACAACGCTACAACCTCAAGCTGGTGGGCATTCACATGCATATCGGGTCCGGCGTGGATTACGGCCATCTTGAGCAGGTCTGTGGCGCCATGGTGCGTCAGGTTATCGATTTTGGTCAGGATCTGGAGGCGATCTCCGCCGGGGGAGGGCTTTCGATTCCTTACCGCGAAGGGGAAGAGGCGATCGACACGGATCACTATTACGGCCTGTGGAGCGCCGCGCGTGACAGCATCGCCGTCCATCTGGGTCATGCGGTGAAGCTGGAGATTGAGCCGGGTCGTTTCCTGGTCGCCGAAGCTGGCGTGCTGGTGGCGCAGGTGCGGAGCGTGAAGGAGATGGGAAGCCGTCACTTTGTGCTGATTGATGCTGGCTTCAACGATCTGATGCGCCCGTCCATGTACGGCAGCTATCATCACATCACCGCGCTTGCCGCCGATGGCCGCGATCTGGTCAACGCCCCGCGCATCGAGACCGTTGTTGCTGGCCCGCTGTGTGAATCCGGTGACGTCTTTACTCAGCAGGAAGGCGGGAAAGTCGAAACCCGTTCGCTGCCAGAGGTAAAACCGGGAGATTATCTGGTGCTGCATGATACTGGCGCGTACGGGGCGTCTATGTCTTCCAACTACAATAGCCGCCCGCTGCTGCCGGAAGTATTGTTTGATAACGGCGTGGCGCGGCTGATTCGCCGTCGCCAGACCATTCAGGAGCTGCTGGCGTTAGAGCTGGTCTGATTAAACCAGGGCCCCGTCGTCACCGAATCGCGTAACACCAGCGTGCCGGTGAACGGCGGGATCGCTTCAACCGGCTGGTTTTTTGCCAGCCGGATCGCCTGGTCGATCGCCGTGACGATCATGTTGTCGATCGGCAGATACACCGACGACAGGGCAGGCTCCAGCCACTTTGCGCTGGGGGCATCGTCAAAACCAAACAGCGAAATATCCTGCGGGATCTTCAGCCCGGCCTGGTGTAATGCTTTGGAGGCGCCCAGGGCCATATCATCGTTACAGGCAAACAGGGCGCTGAACGATGTCTTTTCCGCAATCAGCTCCTTGCACAGCTCGTAACCCCGCGTCATGCCTGCATCGCCGTATTTAATCCGCCGCTCGTCGAGACGAATACCGTGCTTCTCCAGCGCCTTACGGTAGCCCATCAGTCGCGCTTTACCCGTTGGCGTGTGGATCGGGACGGTGATACAGGCGATCTCCCGGTGGCCCTGGCTTATCAGGTAATCCACCGCTTTGAAGGCTGCGTCCTGCTGTTCAAAGAAGACGCAGCGATCCGCCGCCTGGCTCACTTCACGGTTAATTATCACCAGCGGCGTCTGCACGCTGTTGATCAGCTTCAGGATCGTCTTTTCGCTCATGTAACGCGTATACAGCACGATGGCGTCGCACTTGCGATCGGCGAGCATCTGCACCGCCTGTTCTTCCTGTTCAGGGGCGTCGTGACCGTCGGTAACAATCAGCTGTTTTCCGTGCTTTTCGGTCTGCCGTGACGCCTGCTGTAGCAAACGACCAAAGTAAAAACCGTCGAACGTCGAGACGACCAGACCAATGCTGTTGCTGGTCTGGTTAGCCAGCGAACGCGCGAGAAAGTTCGGACGATAGCCCAGCTCCTCCATCGCGCGAAATACCTGCTGACGCGTGCTCTCTTTAACCTGACCTGTGCCGTTCAGCACGCGCGAAACGGTGGCCTTCGACACGCCCGCACGCAGTGAGACATCCAGCATTGTTGCCATTCGAAATTCCTGTTTCCACGTAATGGTTTGCAGTTTAACACAGACCATCCGGCGCATAAGCGACGTGGGAAGGGCAAAACCCCATAACGATCACGCTTTTCGGTAACGATCCTCGCCCGCGGGATAAATGCCTGTCATTGGCATGCCAAAATGGTGATAAATCGCAATCTGGAATACCTCTTACCTCATTGAGAGCTTAATCACAGAACAAAGCGCCTGTGGACGCTATTTTTGGCATACCAATAGTATCCGGCTGTCCCTCTTATTCAATAAAAGCCCTTTTACTGAGGTATTACCCTATGGCATTTCAGGAAAAACTGATCGACGCTCTGGGCAGTTTTGCCACCACCTTCAACAGCTATCGCTATATCCAGGCGATCAAGTCTGCGTTTATTACCTTAATGCCGGTCATCATTGTGGGGGCGTTCTCGGTACTGATCTCCAATATGGTGCTGGATCCGAAAAACGGCCTGGCGAGCTTTCAGTCGCTGTCGTTTCTGGCGGCGTTAAAGCCGATCACCAGTGCGCTGAACTATGCCACGCTCAACTTTCTCAACATCGGCGCGGTGTTTTTAATCGGCATTGAGCTGGGGCGTATTAACGGCATTAAGTCCCTGTTCCCCGGCCTGCTGGCGGTGATCTGCTTTATCTGCGTGACGCCGACCACGGTGGAAATGCTGGTGGACGGCGAGATGCACGTGGTGAAAGACGTGCTGCTGCGCCAGTTCTCGGATACCCGCAGCCTGTTCCTCGGCATGTTTATCGCCATCCTGTCAGTGGAGATTTACTGCTGGCTGGAAAACCGCAAGGGGCTGAAAATCAGGATGCCAGACACGGTGCCGCCGAACGTCGCCGCGTCGTTCTCTGCGCTGATCCCGGCCATTATCACCACCACCGCCATTGCGACTTTTGGCTTCGTGTTTCATCGGGTTACCGGAATGTATCTCTACGACGCGGTTTACCAGGTGGTGCAACAGCCGCTGGAGCGCGTGGTGCAAAGCCTGCCGGGGATCCTGCTGCTGATGTTTGTCGCCCAGCTGTTCTGGGTGATTGGTATTCACGGCAACCAGATGATCAAGCCGATCCGCGAGCCGCTGCTGCTGGGGGCGATCACTGTCAACATGAGCGCGTTCGAGCAGGGCAAAGAGGTGCCAAACATCATCACCATGCCGTTCTGGGATGTGTATATGAGCATCGGCGGCTCCGGCCTGACCATCGGCCTGCTGATAGCCGTCATGATTGCCACCAAACGTAAAGAGATGAAGGAGATCGCTAAGCTCTCCATCGGGCCGGGTATTTTTAACATCAACGAGCCGGTGATCTTCGGGATGCCAGTCATGCTCAACCCGATCCTGGCTATCCCGTTCATCATCACGCCGCTGGTGACGGGCTCGATTGGCTACTTTGCCACCGTGACCGGATTTGCCGGGAAAGCCGTGGTGATGGTGCCCTGGACCACGCCGCCGCTGATCAACGCCTGGCTGTCAACCGCGGGCTCCATGGGGGCGGTGATCACCCAGTTTATCTGCATCGTGACCGCGGTGATTATCTATCTGCCGTTTGTGAAAATTGCCTCACGCCGCGCAGATCAGGCCGCACTGCAACAAGCCACCGATAACGCATGAGGACAGGATGAGCATAAAACAGATAACCATACCGCCAGATTTTATGCTGGGCGCGGCGGCATCGGCCTGGCAGACCGAGGGCTGGAGCGGCAAAAAGCCGGGGCAGGATTCGTGGATCGATCTCTGGTACAAGAACGATCGTCACGTCTGGCACAACGGCTACGGCCCGGCGGTGGCAACCGACTTTATCAATCGCTTTCGCGAAGACGTGGCGCTGATGAAGCAGGCGGGACTGACGCACTATCGCACCTCGATCAACTGGTCGCGCTTTTTGACCGACTATGAAAACGCCACCGTAGATGAAGAGTACGCCGCCTATTACGACGCGCTGTTCGATGAAATGCACCGTCAGGGCATTGAGCCGATGATCTGCCTGGAACACTACGAATTGCCGGGCGTGCTGCTGGAGACCTACGGCGGCTGGGCGTCGAAGCACGTCGTCGAGCTGTTCGTTCGCTATGCGGAAAAGGTGTTTGAGCGCTTTCACGGCAAAGTCACCCGCTGGTTTACCTTCAACGAGCCGATTGTGGTCCAGACGCGCGTCTACCTTGACGCACTGCGCTGGCCCTATGAGCAGAACACCAGCACCTGGATGCAGTGGAACCACCATAAGGTGCTGGCGACGGCGAAAGTGGTGAAGCTGTTTCGCGAGAAAGGGTATGACGGCACGGTGGGTTGTATTCTCAACCCGGAGGTGACCTACCCGCGCTCGCGCGCGCCGCATGACGTGCGGGCGGCAGAGATGTACGATCTGTTCTATAACCGCGTCTTTCTTGACCCGCTGGTGCACGGGCGCTATCCGCAGGCGCTTTTTACCCTGCTGGCGCAGCATCAGGTGCAGTGGGATTACACGGCTGACGAGCTGGCGCTGATTGCCGACAACACCGTCGACGAGCTGGGCATTAACCTCTATTACCCGCATCGCGTCAAAGCCCCGTCTCGCGCCTGGCACCCGGAGACGCCGTTCCACCCGGCGTACTACTACGAGCCGTTCGAGCTGCCGGGGCGGAGGATGAACACCTCCCGCGGCTGGGAGATCTTCCCGCGCATTATTTACGACATGGCGATGCGGATTAAAAACGACTATCGCAACATTGACTGGTTTGTAGCGGAAAGCGGGATGGGCGTGGAGAACGAAGCGCAGTTTCGCAATCGCGACGGGATTATCGATGATGCGTACCGCATCGCGTTTATCAGCGAACATCTTTATTACACGCTGCTGGCGCGGGAGGCGGGGGCTAACTGCCACGGCTATATGCTGTGGGCGTTCACCGACAACGTCTCCCCGATGAACGCGTTTAAAAACCGCTACGGGCTTATTGAGATCGACCTTGAAAACCATCGCGCACGGCGGGCAAAGAAATCAGCGTCCTGGTTCCGCCAGCTGCGCGATGAGCGTGTGCTGACGCTCAGGGTTGACGATGAATGGAAGTAAGCCTTCTGGTAAAATAGCGCACAAACTGGCCGGGAGGACATCCGGCCCGCGCATTAACTGAAAAACACAGGTGAAAACGTGGATAAGGCTGTCATCCTGCCGGAAAAAAAACAGTACCAGGAGATTGGCGAGGATTTACGGGCGCAGATTATCCAGGGGCATTATCCCGTGGGATCGCGTCTGCCGCCGGAGCGCAACATCGCCGAGACGTATGGCGTGAGCCGCACTATCGTGCGCGAGGCGCTGCTGATGCTTGAGCTACAGGGGACGGTGGATATTCGCCAGGGGTCTGGCGTGTACGTGATGCGCATTCCGGAGGAGCATGAAAACGAGGAAGAACGTTTTCTGAACAGTGACGTGGGTCCGTTTGAAATTCTTCAGGCGCGCCAGCTGCTTGAAAGCAACATTGCCGCCTTTGCCGCAAAAATGGCGACGCGGGCGGATATCGACAACCTGCGCCGCATCATCGAGCAGGAGCAACGGGCGATTGCCGCCGACGATCGCAGCCAGGACAACAACAAAATGTTCCACCTGGTGCTGGCGGGGGCCACACAAAACCAGATGCTGCTGGCGACCGTTGAAAGCGTCTGGCATCACATGGACAGCAGCCCGCTGTGGCAGCAGTTCAACGGCCACATCGCCAGCCGCGCCTGGCGGCTGAAATGGCTCGGCGACAGGCAAACCATTCTCGCTGCGCTCCGCCGCCGCGACGTGATGGGGGCGTGGCAGGCGATGTTCCAGCATCTTGAAAACGTCAAAAAGAGCCTGCTTGAGCTGTCAGACGAAGACGCGCCCGATTTTGACGGCTATCTCTTTGAATCGGTCCCCCTTTTCCAGGGGAAGCTGGTGTGAATATACTGCCGCTTCACGCTGCGCCGCAGTTTACACAGCAGGTGATCGACTGGATCTGGAACGCGTTTGGTGAAGGTATGCCGCGTGCCTTTTTCCAGAGCATTGTCGAGCACAGCCTCATGCCGGGCGAGTTACCGCTCACCTTTATTGCCGTTGAGGATGACCAGCTGCTGGGCACCGTTGGGTTATGGCGTTGCGATTTAATTTCCCGGCAGGATCTCCACCCTTGGCTGGCTGCGCTGTATGTCGATGAAGCCGCCCGGGGAAACGGGCTGGCGGGAAAACTTCAGCAGCATGTTATCGGCTACGCGCGACGCGCCGGGTATCACGAGCTGCATCTCTGGTCTGCCTGCCGCGACTTCTACGAACGTTACGGCTGGCACTACATCGGCGATGCGCTGGAATACCCGGATAAAACCGTCCATCTCTATCGCTGTTCGCTCACGGCTTCCGCGGGCGATACCACCGAGTGACGGCGCACTAAGGTTGGGCTGAACAGGTGGGTAATTTCCGGTGGCGGGCGATGCTCGGCCAGCGCTAATGCCAGTTCTGCCGCCTGCGTTGCCATGGTCACAATCGGGTAGCGCACGGTGGTCAGGCGAGGGCGCACGTAGCGCGACACCAGCACATCATCAAAGCCAATCAGCGAAATTTCTGCCGGGACGTCAATCCCGTTATCATTCAGCACGCCCATTGCGCCGGCGGCCATGGAGTCGTTATAGCTGGCCACGGCGGTGAAATTCCGCCCGCGGCCCAGCAGCTCCGTCATCGCCTGCTCGCCGCCACTCTCATCCGGTTCTCCGTACGCCACAAGACGATCGTTGCACGGCAGACCGGCTTCGCGCAGCGCGTCGTAATAGCCCTGAAGGCGATCTTCCGCATCGGAAATTGGGTGGTTGGAGCACAGATAACCAATGCGGGTATGGCCCTGCTGGATCAGGTGACGGGTTGCGAGCCATGCGCCGTAACGGTCGTCGAGCGCCACGCAGCGGGTTTCAAAACCGGGAATAATACGGTTGATAATCACCATCCCCGGCATCTGTTTCATCAGATGGATCAGTTCGGCGTCGGGGATCATTTTTGCATGGACCACCAGCGCCGCACAGCGATGACGGATCAGCTGCTCAATGGCCTGGCGCTCTTTCTGTTCATTGTGGTAGCCATTACCAATCAGCAGGAAATTTCCGGTGTGATAAGAGACTTGTTCTACGGCTTTGACCATTGCACCGAAAAACGGATCGGATACATCTCCGACCACCAGCCCGATGGTTTCTGTCGACTGCTGGGCAAGGGCGCGCGCGTTGGCGTTAGGGTGATAATTCAGGTTTTCCATGGCGTCCTGCACGGCCTGGCGCGATGCATCACTCGCTTTAGGGGAGTTGTTGATCACGCGGGAGACGGTCGCGACGGAAACACCGGCCAGACGAGCCACATCCTTAATTGTCGCCATTCAATACCTTCTTATAGGGGTAAGCGTTTACACACTAACTAGTGTTGCGGAAAAGCGGCGCGCATTCAAGGGGAGCGGGTAAGCGTCCTCTGCAAACGTGAAGCAGAACATCCCTCGCGGTGTAATCGTTACACGGCCAGTCATGTCTGAATAATGTCAATCTGAACCTTTAGTTACACTTTGCCTCAGGCTGTTGCGATTGTCCGTTAGCAACGATGCGTAGTGAATTGCTAGAGTCGAGATCCCAGAGGTATTGATAGGTGGAATCAACTTCGGTTGATTAACACGATTTACACCAACCTGCGTTTTACGCAGGTTTTTTTTTGCCTGTAAGTTCAACCTGTAACAGCAAAAGAGAATATTCACACCTGGTTGCACTTCGGCTCATTCCCTTGCGTTTTCCCGCTGGCGAAGCCTGTCGCCGGAGGCCACAATCAAGATCCCAGAGGTATTGATTGGTGAGAATTCCTGGTACGTTTTCGTACTCTTCTCTTGCACCAACCTGCGCGGATGCGCAGGTTTTTTTTCGCCTCTGTTTTTGCTATCGCTCCCTCACTACTTCTCGTGTAATCTGCCACCATTTATACCTTTTACACTGGCTGGCAAAGGGAGTTGAAATGCTTTTTGGGTTCTTCCGCACACTGTTTCGTGTCCTGTTTCGCATCCGCGTGACTGGCGATACGCAGGCACTCTATGGCGAGCGAGTGCTTATCACACCGAATCACGTCTCTTTTCTTGATGGCGTATTGCTGGCGCTGTTTTTGCCCGTACGGCCCGTCTTCGCGGTGTACAGCTCCATCAGTGAAAAATGGTACATGCGCTGGCTCAAACCGCTGATTGATTTTGTCCCGCTCGACCCAACCAAACCGATGATGATTAAACATCTGGTGCGTCTGGTTGGGCAGGGGCGCCCGGTGGTTATCTTCCCGGAAGGGCGTATTTCAGTGACGGGCTCCCTGATGAAAATTTACGACGGGGCCGGTTTTGTCGCGGCGAAGTCTCAGGCCACCGTCGTGCCGCTACGCATCGACGGGGCTGAGCTGACCTTTTTCAGCCGTCTGAAAGGGCTGGTGAAGCAGCGTCTGTTCCCGAAAATTACGCTGCATATATTACCGCCGACGTCACTGCCGATGCCCGAGGCGCCGCGTGCGCGCGACCGCCGAAAAATCGCCGGAGAAATGCTGCACCAGATTATGATGGAAGCGCGCATGGCCGTTCGCCCGCGCGAAACGCTGTATGAATCGTTGCTGTCGGCGCAGTATCGCTACGGTGCGAAGAAAAACTGCATCGAAGACATCAGTTTTACGCCAGATACCTACCGTAAGCTGTTGACCAAAACGCTGTTTGTCGGGCGTATTCTGGAAAAGTACAGTAAACAGGGCGAAAAGATCGGCCTGATGCTGCCAAACGCGGGTATCAGCGCGGCGGTAATCTTTGGTGCCGTGTCCCGGGGCCGCATTCCGGCGATGATGAACTACACGGCGGGCGTGAAAGGGCTCTTCAGCGCGATTACCGCAGCACAAATCAACACCATCTTTACCTCCCGCCAGTTCCTGGATAAAGGCAAGCTGTGGCACCTGCCGGAACAGCTGACGCAGGTGCGCTGGGTGTTCCTGGAAGATCTGAAAGCAGACGTCACGACCGCCGACAAACTGTGGATTTTCGCGCACCTGCTGATGCCGCGTCTGGCGCAGGTTAAGCAGCAGCCGGAAGATGATGCCATTATCCTCTTTACCTCCGGCTCTGAAGGCAACCCGAAAGGTGTGGTTCATAGCCACAAAAGCATTCTGGCGAACGTCGAACAGATTAAAACCATTGCTGACTTTACCGCCAACGATCGCTTTATGTCAGCGCTGCCGCTGTTCCACTCATTTGGTCTGACCGTGGGTCTCTTTACGCCGCTGCTGACCGGTGCTGAGGTGTTCCTCTACCCAAGCCCGCTGCACTACCGCATTGTGCCGGAACTGGTTTATGACCGTAACTGCACGGTGCTGTTCGGGACGTCCACCTTCCTCGGTAACTACGCGCGCTTCGCCAACCCGTATGATTTCTTCCGCGTACGCTACGTGGTGGCGGGCGCGGAAAAACTCCAGGACAGCACGCGCCAGATCTGGCAGGACAAGTTTGGCCTGCGCATTCTGGAAGGCTATGGCGTGACGGAGTGCGCGCCGGTGGTCTCCATCAACGTTCCGATGGCGGCAAAACCGGGAACGGTTGGCCGCATTCTGCCGGGGCTGGATGCGCGTCTGCTGGCGGTGCCGGGTATTGAAGACGGAGGACGTCTTCAGCTGAAAGGGCCGAACGTCATGAACGGCTATCTGCGTGTGGAAAACCCGGGCGTGCTTGAGGCGCCGACGGCCGAGAACGTCAATGGCGAGGTTGAAACGGGCTGGTACGACACGGGCGATATCGTGCGCTTCGACGATCAGGGCTTCGTGCAGATCCAGGGACGTGCAAAACGCTTCGCCAAAATCGCCGGGGAAATGGTCTCTCTTGAAATGGTCGAAACGCTGGCGACCGCCGTCTCGGCGGAGAAAATGCATGCGACCGTGGTGAAAAGTGATGCCAGTAAAGGCGAGGCGCTGGTGCTCTTCACGACAGACGGTGAACTGAAGCGTGACGCGCTGCTCAGGTATGCACGCGAACACGGTATCCCCGAGCTGGCGGTCCCCCGCGATATTCGTTACCTCAAACAGTTACCGGTGCTGGGCAGCGGTAAACCCGATTTCGTGACCCTGAAGGGCATGGTTGAAGAGGCAGAACAGCAAAATGCGTGAGTCAGTGCACACTAACACTTCAATCTGGTCGAAAGGCATGATGGCGGTTATCGCCGCCCAGTTTCTTTCCGCGTTCGGCGATAACGCGTTGCTGTTTGCCACGCTGGCATTGCTGAAAGCTGAGTTTTATCCCGACTGGAGCCAGCCGATCCTACAGATGGTGTTTGTGGGTGCTTACATCGTATTTGCGCCGTTTGTCGGCCAGGTGGCGGACAGCTTCCCGAAAGGTCGGGTCATGATGTTTGCCAACAGCCTTAAGCTTCTGGGCGCGGCAAGTATCTGCTTTGGTATCAACCCGTTTGTCGGCTACACGCTGGTGGGCATTGGTGCGGCAGCCTACTCCCCGGCGAAGTACGGTATTCTGGGTGAGCTCACCACCGGTGATAAGCTGGTGAAGGCCAACGGCCTGATGGAGTCCTCCACCATTGCGGCTATTCTGCTGGGTTCGGTGGCGGGTGGCGTACTGGCAGACTGGCATGTGCTCGCCGCGCTTGGCATCTGCGCCCTGATGTACGGTGGCGCGGTGATCGCCAACCTGTTTATCCCCAAACTGGCCGTGGCGCGTCCGGGGCAATCATGGCGCTTCAGGCCCATGACCGGCAGCTTCTTCAACGCCTGCCGCGTACTGTGGCGTAACGGTGAAACACGCTTCTCGCTGATGGGCACCAGCATGTTCTGGGGGGCCGGCGTTACGCTGCGTTTCCTGCTGGTGCTGTGGGTGCCGGTGGCGCTGGGCATTACTGACAACGCCACGCCGACTTATCTGAATGCCATGGTCGCCGTCGGGATTGTTGTCGGGGCCGGGGCTGCGGCAAAACTGGTGACGCTGGAAACCGTCGCGCGCTGCATGCCGGCGGGGATCCTGATTGGCGTCGGCGTTCTGTTCTTCTCCCTGCAACATGCCCTATTGCCTGCCTATGCCCTGCTGTTGCTGATCGGCATGTTAGGCGGTTTCTTTGTGGTGCCGCTAAACGCGCTGTTGCAGGAGCGCGGCAAGCAGACCGTTGGGGCGGGTAACGCCATTGCGGTGCAAAACCTTGGTGAAAACATGGCGATGTTACTGATGCTGGGGATTTACTCGCTGGCGGTAAAAGCAGGTGCGCCGGTCGTGGCAATCGGGGTAGGATTCGGCGCGCTGTTCGCGCTGGCGATTAGCGGTCTGTGGGTCTGGCAGCGTCGTCGTTGAATTGTGCGGCCTGATGCCCTCACCCCGGCCCTCTCCCACAGGGAGAGGGTGAAAACCCTAAAAACGGCAACGTGCGTTGCCGTTTTGCTTTTATTACGGTGCCGGGTAGGTGTATACCTGATGCACCGCTTCAATCTCCGCTAATACCTCTTCACTCAGGTTCAGATGGAAACTCTCAATATTGGTTTTCAACTGATCCATCGTCGTGGCGCCGAGCAGGGTACTCGCCACAAACGGCTGGCGACGCACGAAGGCCAGCGCCATCTGCGCCGGATCGAGTCCGTGACGTTTCGCGATATCCACATAGGCCGCAACGGCTTTTTGCGTCTGCTCGCCGCTGTAGCGGGTGAAGCGGCTGAAAAGCGTGTTACGCGCGCCAGCCGGTTTCGCGCCGTTCAGGTATTTGCCCGTCAGGGTGCCGAAGCCCAGGCAAGAGTAGGCGAGCAGCTCCACCTCTTCGTACTGCGTCACCTCCGCCAGACCCACTTCATAACTGCGGTTCAGCAGGCTGTACGGGTTCTGAATGGTCACTATGCGCGGCAGATCGTGTTTATCGGCCAAATGCAGATAGCGCATCACGCCAAACGCCGTCTCGTTGGAAACGCCAATGTAGCGGATCTTACCCGCCCGCTGGCACTCCGTGAGCGCTTCCAGCGTTTCCAGCAGGGTAACTGCCGGAGCACTTTCGTTCCAGGTGTAGCCAAGCTTACCGAAGCAGTTCGTCGGACGCTGCGGCCAGTGCACCTGATAAAGATCGAGATAGTCGGTTTGCAGGCGCTTGAGGCTGGCATCCAGCGCGGCACGGATATTCTTGCGATCGAGGATCTGGTTAGGGCGGATCCCGGCATCGTTATTACGGGAAGGGCCGCTGACTTTGGAGGCGATGACCAGCTTTTCGCGATTGCCGCGTTTCGCCAGCCAGTTGCCGACATACGTTTCAGTAAGACCTTGTGTTTCCGGGCGGGGAGGAACGGGGTACATCTCCGCCACGTCAATCAGGTTAATGCCCTGGCTGACGGCGTAATCGAGTTGTGCATGGGCATCGGCTTCGCTGTTTTGTTCACCAAATGTCATGGTGCCCAACCCCAGTTGGCTGATCTCCAGAGCGCTGTGGGGGATACGGTGATAATGCATAGCCGGTTTCCTTTTTTTGACATACAGACTGCGTCAGGAACCTCCCGACAAAGGAATATAAACATGGCAGAGGGAAGGCAAAAGGGGAAGGAAAAAATCAAAAAGGCCAGCAAGCTACTGACCTTTATCTGTTTAACGCTCGATGATCTGGGAGACTTCGTCGCGATTAATCTGCATTTGATTGCCTTCGCGATCGCGGTAACTCACCAGACCGGTATCGTCGTCGACTTCGGGTTTGCCATCGGTCAGGATCATACGACCATCTTTCGTTGACATGACATAGTCGCTGCTGCAACCCGATACCGCAAACGCTAAACCGACTGCTGAGATAATTACTGCCCATTTTTTCATCGTTCTCATCCTCACCTGGCTCGTATCAAATCATAGTGTAGTAATAACCTGATATTACGACAGGTGAAAGGGGGGAAATCTTAAAAAGGAGGAGATTATGTTAGCCGGAGCGCAAAATTGGTAAAAAACTATGTTTTCAACAGGAAGTGGCGTGCCAGCAGCGCCCCGGTGAAATTCTTTTTAAGATAGAAACCGCGCGGCAGCGTCAGGATCGGTTCGCCCTGTGCGCCTACCGCTTCAGTGAGCGCTTTGCTGTTGGCGGCTTTGGGACGAAGTTGCAGCACTTCGCCATGCCGGGCGGTGATACGCTCAACCTGTCCCAGCACAATCATGTCCATCAGCTCTTCCCAGTCCTGGGAAAGCTGTCTCTCCTCTTCTTCATTCGGGCTCCAGAGCAGCGGGGCGCCAACGCGACGCTCAGCCAGCGGGATCTGCCTGTCGCCCTCAACGGGTACCCACAACACCCGCTTCAGCTTATGCCTGACGTGGCTGGTTTCCCATGTCACTCCGCTGTTACCCGTGAGCGGCGCAACGCAGACAAAGGTGGTTTCCAGCGGCCGTCCCTGGCTATCGATGGGGATCGTCTTCAGTTCCACCCCCAGCGCCGCAAAATCTTGCTCGGGTTTACTGCCCGCGCTTGCGCCCAGCCAGCGTTCCAGCAACACGCCGATCCAGCCCTTATCACGCTTTAGATCGTTAGGTATCGTCAACCCCGCCATCACGGCCAGCTCGCCCAGTGAATAGCCTGCCAGGCGTTGTGCCTGCTGGAGCAACTGGGCTTCACTGACGGGAAGAGAGAGCAGTGGGGCGAGAGAATGCATGCTAACGACCTTTTGATTAAAAAATGAGCTGATATTTTATCCCTTGTGGACAGAGTTTACCTTTTTCTGAGCACCTATTCCATGTGGATGATTTATATCATCTTTTTTAGAATATAATCCGTCCCGCGGCGGCTAAAAAACAGGTTGTGCAATTCTGGTCACTGACAATAAACAGGATCTTACACCATGTTATCCACAGAAAAATGGGATAACTGGGAATAACTGCCACTACTGTTTCAATTTACAGCCTTGACGTGCGATGAAAATCGAATTTTCACACAAATTGTGCCTAACTTATTGGCACAAACTGTGGATAAAACCGACGCTGTTCGATCTTTCATCAGCAGGAGGATCTTTGATGTGATGATCGTCACGTTTATCGCCCTGGATACCCTTAATTTCAATATAATCATATGAATTTAAATGATTTATTATAAGCGGGGTAAATTGGCGGCTCGTCGGGCTACAAGGTTGTTCATCGGTAATTCCGCACTTCTTCACAACTATATCCACAGAAAAGGTGAATAAAAATGGTCTCTGTCGCCCGCATCTGTTTATAACTCCGCACTAAATTGTGAGTTATTCAAATGTTATTAGGTTGCAGGCCTGTAAGAGAGTGGTTTACCGCCTCCCTGTAGTGTGAAACAATCATTCATATATCAGATTTAGTTTGGGGTAGTCCGGTGATTGATGACGATGGCTACCGCCCAAACGTAGGAATAGTAATTTGTAATCGTCAGGGCCAGGTGATGTGGGCCCGGCGATATGGTCAGCACTCCTGGCAGTTCCCGCAAGGCGGGATCAATCCCGGAGAGTCCCCAGAACAAGCGATGTACCGGGAGCTGTTTGAAGAGGTTGGTTTAAGCCGAAAAGATGTTCGCATCCTGGCTTCGACCCGCAACTGGTTGCGTTACAAGTTACCGAAACGTTTGGTGCGTTGGGACACAAAGCCGGTTTGTATCGGCCAGAAACAGAAGTGGTTTCTTTTGCAGTTGGTGGGCAACGATTCAGATATCAATATGCAAACCAGCAGCACGCCAGAGTTTGATGGCTGGCGCTGGGTAAGCTACTGGTATCCGGTTCGTCAGGTCGTGTCATTTAAGCGCGATGTATATCGTAGGGTGATGAAAGAGTTCGCAAGTGTCGTGATGCAGCTTCAGGAGACGCCTCCGAAGCCACAGAGCGCACCTGCCTGGCGACGTAAAAGAGGTTAAGCTACGCAAATCATGCTCACCCGCTTGCGAGAAATAGTTGAAAAGGTTGCCAGTGCGCCTCGCCTCAACGAGGCGCTGAATATTCTGGTGACGGACATCTGTCTTGCGATGGAAACCGAGGTCTGTTCGGTCTACCTGGCCGACCATGACCGACGTTGCTACTACCTGATGGCAACCCGCGGTTTAAAAAAACCACGGGGACGCACCGTCACGCTCGCGTT
Source organism: Enterobacter sp. DN (assembly GCF_046054285.1). Classification (NCBI taxonomy): domain Bacteria; kingdom Pseudomonadati; phylum Pseudomonadota; class Gammaproteobacteria; order Enterobacterales; family Enterobacteriaceae; genus Enterobacter; species Enterobacter sp. DN. Next base: position 299,311 of record NZ_JBJJTG010000003.1, on the reverse strand, counting down.
TGATGAAGGTATTGTTGGCCTGGTCGGGCGACTGGCGGAGCCAATCAACCTTGCCGATGCGCAAAAACATCCCAGCTTCAAATATATCCCTTCCGTCAAAGAGGAGCGGTTCCGCGCTTTCCTTGGCGTGCCGATTATTCAGCGCCGTCAACTGCTTGGCGTGCTTGTTGTCCAGCAACGAGAGTTGCGGCAGTACGACGAAAGCGAGGAGTCTTTCCTCGTCACGCTGGCAACGCAGATGGCTGCGATCCTCTCCCAGTCTCAGCTGGCAGCCCTTTTTGGGCAGTATCGTCATACCCGCATCCGCGCGCTTCCGGCCTCGCCGGGCGTCGCGATTGCCGAAGGCTGGATGGATGCCACGCTCCCCCTGATGGAGCAGGTCTATGAAGCCTCGACGCTGGATGAAGCGCTTGAGCGCGAACGGCTTACCGCTGCGCTGGAAGAGGCGGCAAATGAGTTTCGTCGCTACAGCAAACGCTTTGCCGCTGGCGCGCAAAAAGAGACGGCGGCCATTTTCGACCTCTACTCACACCTGCTTTCCGATGCGCGTTTGCGTCGTGAGTTATTTGCCGAGGTCGATAAAGGTTCGGTGGCAGAGTGGGCGGTTAAAAAGGTCATTGAAAAATTTGCCGAGCAGTTTGCGGTGCTGACTGACGGTTATCTGAAAGAGCGCGCCGGCGATTTACGCGCGCTTGGGCAACGTCTGCTGTTCCACCTTGATGATACTATTCAGGGGGCGAATGCCTGGCCGAGCCGGTTTGTGCTGGTGGCTGATGAACTCTCGGCGACGACGCTGGCGGAATTACCGCAGGACAGGCTGGCGGGCGTGGTGGTGCGCGATGGCGCAGCTAACTCCCATGCCGCCATTATGGTGCGCGCGCTCGGTATTCCGACCGTGATGGGGGCGGATATTCAGCCCTCCGTACTGCACCGCCGTACGCTGGTGGTGGACGGATACCGCGGTGAGTTGCTGGTGGATCCTGAGCCGGTTCTCCTTCAGGAGTACCAGCGTCTTATCAGCGAAGAGAATGAATTAAGCAAGCTGGCGGAAGATGACGTCAACCTGCCCGCGCAGCTCAAGAGCGGTGAGCGGGTGAAGGTGATGCTCAATGCTGGCTTAAGCCCTGAGCATGAAGAGAAGCTCGGCAGCCGCATCGATGGCATCGGCCTCTACCGCACCGAAATACCGTTTATGCTGCAAAGCGGCTTCCCGTCAGAAGAGGAGCAGGTGGCGCAGTATCAGGGCATGTTGCAGATGTTTAACGACAAACCCGTCACGTTGCGCACCCTGGACGTCGGCGCGGATAAGCAACTGCCCTATATGCCCATCAGTGAAGAGAATCCCTGCCTCGGCTGGCGTGGGATCCGCATAACCCTCGATCAGCCGGAAATCTTCCTTATCCAGGTTCGTGCGATGCTGCGTGCCAACGCGGCCACGGGGAATCTCAGCATTTTGCTGCCGATGGTCACCAGTATTGACGAGATCGACGAAGCGCGGCGGTTGATAGAACGTGCAGGGCGCGAAGTGGAAGAGATGATCGGCTATGCGATCCCTAAACCCCGTATTGGCGTGATGCTTGAAGTGCCTTCGATGGTCTTTATGTTGCCGCAGCTGGCGACCCGCGTTGATTTTATCTCCGTTGGCACCAACGACTTAACGCAATACATTCTGGCGGTCGATCGCAACAATACGCGCGTTGCCAGCATCTACGACAGCCTGCATCCGGCGATGCTTCGTGCCCTGGCGATGATCGCCCGCGAAGCCGAGCAGCATAATATCGACCTGCGCCTGTGCGGTGAAATGGCCGGCGATCCGATGTGCGTGGCGATCCTGATTGGTCTCGGTTTCCGTCACCTGTCAATGAACGGACGTTCCGTTGCGCGTGTGAAATACCTGTTACGTCACATCGAACAAGATGAGGCGCGCGAACTGGCCGCGCGTAGCCTGGAAGCACAGCTGGCAGCCGAAGTGCGCCATCAGGTGGCTGCGTTTATGGAGCGACGCGGCATGGGCGGTTTGATCCGGGGCGGCCGCTGATCCCCACAAAATAATGACGGCTCCGACGACCCCCTCTCCCTTGAGGGAGAGGGATGGGGTGAGGGGGAACAGCGCGCATGAAACCCTATACACATCTTTTACATCTCAGGCGCATCCTCCACGCCTGCCTTATGCTATGATTCGCAACTTTGGAGCACCTGCCAACGGCGGGAATGCAATTCACCCGCTGTCCACTTTCAGCGGAATAACAACATCTTGTGGTGACAGATGAACAGTGGTTATCTGCATTTTCCGGAATTCGATCCGGTTATTTTCTCAATAGGACCTGTAGCGCTGCACTGGTACGGTCTGATGTACCTGGTGGGCTTCGTCTTTGCCATGTGGCTTGCTGGCCGTCGCGCCAGTCGTCCAGGCAGCGGCTGGACGAAGAACGAAGTGGAAAACCTGCTTTATGCCGGCTTCCTCGGCGTGTTCCTGGGCGGTCGCATCGGTTATGTCCTGTTCTATAATTTCCCGGTATTCCTGAACGACCCGCTCTATCTGTTCCGCGTCTGGGACGGCGGCATGTCTTTCCACGGCGGGTTGATTGGTGTGATCCTGGTCATGGTGATCTTCGCCAGACGGACCAAACGGAACTTCTTCCAGGTGGCTGATTTTATTGCGCCGTTAATCCCGTTTGGGCTGGGCGCAGGGCGTCTGGGCAACTTCATCAACGGTGAACTGTGGGGGCGTGTCGATCCGAGCGTGCCGTTTACCATGCTGTTCCCGGGCTCCCGCGCGGAGGATATCGCGCTGCTGCCTTCGCATCCTGAGTGGCAGTCCATTTTCGATACCTACGGCGTTCTGCCGCGCCATATGTCACAGCTCTATGAGCTGGCGCTGGAAGGCGTGGTGCTGTTCATCATCCTGAATCTGTATATCCGCAAACCGCGCCCAATGGGGGCTGTCTCTGGTCTGTTCCTGATTGGCTACGGCGCGTTTCGTATCATCGTCGAGTTCTTCCGCCAGCCGGATGCGCAGTTTACCGGGGAATGGGTACAGTACATCAGCATGGGGCAGATCCTCTCCATCCCGATGATTGTCGCGGGTGCCATTATGATGATTTGGGCGTATCGTCGTCGTCCACAGCAACAACTTTCCTGAGGAATCATGAAACAGTATCTTGAATTGATGAAAAAAGTGCTCGACGAGGGCACGCCGAAAAACGACCGCACCGGCACCGGTACGCTCTCCATTTTTGGCCACCAGATGCGCTTCAATCTGCAAGAAGGCTTTCCTCTGGTGACAACGAAGCGCTGCCATCTGCGCTCGATCATTCATGAACTGCTCTGGTTCCTGCAAGGCGATACCAACGTTGCTTATCTGCATGAAAACAATGTCTCCATCTGGGACGAGTGGGCAGATGAGAACGGCGACCTGGGGCCGGTCTACGGCAAGCAATGGCGCGCGTGGCCTACCCCGGACGGCCGCCATATCGACCAGATCACGACCGTCATGAACCAGCTGAAAAATGACCCGGACTCGCGCCGTATTATTGTTTCTGCATGGAACGTGGGTGAACTGGATAAAATGGCGCTCGCGCCTTGCCACGCGTTTTTCCAGTTCTACGTGGCGGACGGCAAGCTCTCCTGCCAGCTCTATCAACGCTCATGCGACGTGTTCCTCGGCCTGCCGTTTAACATCGCCAGCTACGCGCTATTGGTGCACATGATGGCGCAGCAGTGCGATCTTGAAGTGGGCGATTTTGTCTGGACGGGCGGTGATACCCACCTCTACAGCAATCATATGGAACAGACGCACCTCCAGCTGACCCGCGAACCGCGTGCATTGCCGAAGCTGGTGATCAAACGTAAACCGGAGTCGATCTTCGATTACCGTTTTGATGATTTCGAGATTGAGGGTTACGACCCGCATCCCGGCATTAAAGCTCCTGTCGCCATCTGATACGGCAAATCCTGACACAACCGGTGCTCTTTAGCGCCGGTTTTTTTTCACGCCCGTTTTGTTTTTCGAGCCTGTTTCCAGAGATGATGCAACGCGTTGCAACGGGTGAAAATCTCCGGAAAGCGGCTCGTAAAGTTCTGGTTTGACGCTCGTACCGTTTCTGCTATTCCGCCACACTCCCGCCATGAAAAACGAACAAGGCTTTACGCTTATCGAAACCCTTATCGCCGTTTCGCTGGCAGTGATCCTCAGCGCCACAGGGCTCTATGGCTGGGACAGTTGGCAGCAGCGGCAGCGGCTTTGGCAAACTGCCTGCCAGGTGCGGGATTACCTGGTGTTTTTGCGCAATGACGCCAACCGTCACAACAGCGAGCACAGGATCGCGCTGTATAACGACGGTGAAAAGAACTGTCTGGCCAGTTCAGCGGTGACCGGTTGTGACAGCGGCGGACCGTTCGTGATGAAGCCGATGTGGCCCGAGGTCACGATAAGCGACATAACCCCTGCGCTGGGATTTTACGGTTTAAGGGATACCGCATGGGCCGGACATATCCGCGTGCAGAGCCGCGCTGGTGGGTGGTGGATTATTGTCTCAAATGGCGGACGTATCAGGCTGTGTAATGCCGCAGGAGAAGGTGCATGCCAGTAAATCGAAAAGGGTTTTCCCTGCTGGAAGTGCTTATTGCGATGACGATAAGCAGCATTCTGTTACTCAGCACGTCACGTTTTTTACCGGGGCTACAGCGGGGTGTTTTAGTGCAATCCGGACAGCAGGAGCTGGAGGATGAGGTCTGGCAACGTCTGTTCGCGATCGGTAAACAGTTTCAGAGGGCAGGATATTGTGCAGGGCATTGCCAGGGGCAGGGGATGATCATCGGCAGGCAAGGACGATGTGCGATTGTGCTATGGGATGCGAACAGCAACGGCCAGTGGGATAGCACCGCGTCAGAAAACGACAGTACGGGATTCCGGCTTGAGTCCGGATCGCTTGAAACGCTGCGGGGCGCCACATCCTGTGACGGTAAGGGATGGGATAAGCTCACCGACCCGGAACGGGTCCTGATAGAACAATTTATGGTCACTAAAACCGATCATGATGGCTTTGCGCCGGTCATTAGTATCGAGCTGCGTGCCCGCCGTAAAGGTGAACTGGCCGCACCCTTTTCGGCCCGCCACACCGTAACAGGGTTTAATCTGTGAATCGTCAGCGGGGCATGTCATCGCTGGCGCTGGTCCTGCTATTACTGGTGCTCGGCACGCTGATCCTCACCGGATTAAATCAGCAGCTGCAAACCTTTAGCACGCTGGTAAGTGGCGAGAGTTTGTCTGTTCGCCAGCAGGCTGCCGTGCAATCTGCACTGGAGTGGGGGCGCGTTCAGGAATGGGCTTTACAGCCAGAGGTTCAGTGCAAACAGACACAACGTTTGCGGGTCTGTATAAGGCTGTTTGGGGCGCGTGTGTTGCTTATTGCCGGCAATGACAATCTATTGCTATGGCGAGGCGGGGACATCTCGGAGGGGCAGATACGCTTTTCCGCCCACGGCTGGAGTGATTTCTGCCCCCTTAAGGAAAGTACGCTATGTCAGTTACCCTGAGCAGACAAAAAGGATTTAGCATGGTTGAGGTTTTGCTGGCAATGATGTTGCTGGTTGTGGTTGTGATGGCGTTATCCGGCTATCATCGCGCGCTGGCAGCCCGGTATGCGGCGCTTAGCCAGTATCGTCAGCTATGGCATCATGCGTGGAATCAGTCGCAGATCTCAACATTAACGCTCCCGCCGGGCTGGCAGGTCAGTCGGGGGCAGACAACACAGTCCGGATGTGTCAGCATCACGGTCACACTTATTTCTCCTATGGGGCGGCAGGGCGCGTTGACGCGTCTGCATTGCCCGGTTAGCCGCTAGTCGGGAGCGTTTATGCTAAGGGTTTACCACTCAAATCGTCTGGATGTGCTGGAAGCACTGATGGAGTATATCGTTGAGCAAGAGCGTCTTGACGATCCGTTTGAGCCAGAAATGGTGCTGGTGCAGAGCACCGGTATGGCGCAGTGGCTGCAAATGTCCCTTTCACAGAAATTTGGCATTGCGGCGAACATCGATTTTCCGCTGCCCGCGAGCTTTATCTGGGAGATGTTTGTTCGCGTCCTGCCGGATATCCCTGAGCAGAGCGCCTTCAACAAACAAAGCATGGCCTGGAAACTGATGACGCTGCTGCCGGACATGCTGGCGCATGATGAGTTTGCCATGCTGCGGCACTATCTGAATGACGACACCGACAAGCGTAAACTTTTCCAGCTGGCCTCACGTACTGCCGACCTTTATGACCAGTATCTGGTTTACCGTGCAGACTGGCTGATTCGCTGGGAAGCGGGAGAATTAGTCGATGGGTTACCGGAAGCGCAAATCTGGCAGGCGCCGCTCTGGAAAGCGCTGGTCGAGCATACCGGGAAACTCGGTCAGCCTAAGTGGCACCGTGCTAACCTGTACGATCGCTTTATCTCAATACTTGAGAACAGCGCAGAACGGCCAGCCCGTTTGCCGTCACGCGTGTTCATTTGCGGTATCTCCGCGCTGCCGCCTGTCTACCTGAACGCGCTAAAAGCGCTCGGTAAGCACACTGATATCCATATCCTCTTTACCAACCCGTGTCGACACTATTGGGGGGATATTCAGGATCCGCGCTGGCTTTCACGGCTGGTCACCCGCCAGAGAAAGCGCCTCTTTGAAGAGCGCGCCGTGCCGCTGTTTAAAGACAGTGAAAACGCGGCGCAGCTTTTTGATGAAGAAGGGATTCAGAACCTGCCGAACCCGCTGCTTGCCTCGTGGGGCAAGCTCGGACGCGACTATATTTATCTGCTTTCAGATATCACCTCTTCGGGAGAAGGGGATGTGGATGCGTTTGCGGATATTACGCCGGACAGCCTGCTGCACAATATTCAGCTTGATATTCTGGATTTAGAAAACCGTGCCGTTGCCGGGATCACTGCCGAAGAGTTTGCGCGAAGCGATAAGAAGCGAAAACTGGATCCTGACGATCGCAGTATCGCGATCCACGTTTGCCACAGCCCACAGCGTGAAGTTGAAATTCTTCATGACCGCCTGCTGGCCATGTTGCAGGACGACCCAACCCTGACGCCGCGCGATATCGTGGTGATGGTGGCGGATATCGACAGCTACAGCCCGTTTATTCAGGCGGTATTTGGCAGCGCAACGGGCGACCGCTATCTGCCCTACGCCATCTCTGACCGTCGCGCTCGTCAGTCACACCCGGCGCTACAGGCCTTTATCAGCCTGCTTTCGCTGCCTGATAGCCGGTTTATCTCTGAGGATGTGCTGGCACTGCTGGATGTGCCAGTTCTGGCCGCACGTTTCAACATTAACGAAGAGGGGTTGCGCTATCTGCGCCAGTGGGTCAACGAATCCGGTGTCCGCTGGGGTATCGACGATGATAACGTCCAGGAGTTCGAACTGCCTGCGACCGGCCAGCATACCTGGCAGTTTGGCCTGACGCGCATGCTGCTGGGGTATGCGATGGAGAGCATCCACGGCGAATGGAATGACGTGCTGCCGTACGATGAGTCCAGTGGGTTAATCGCGGAACTGGTTGGTCACTTAGCCTCGCTGCTTATGCAGCTCAACCGCTGGCGCCGTGCGTTGATGCAGCCCCGCCCGCTCGAAGAGTGGCTGCCGATTTGCCGCGAAATGCTGAATGATTTCTTCCTGCCGGACAGCGAAACTGAAGCGGCCATGGCGCTTATCGAGAAGCAGTGGCAGGCCATCGTTGATGAGGGGGTTAATTCGCACTATCACGAGGCGGTTCCTCTTTCGCTTCTGCGTGATGAGCTGACGCAACGTCTCGATCAGGAGCGCATCAGCCAGCGCTTCCTTGCGGGGCCGGTGAATATTTGTACCCTGATGCCAATGCGTTCAATCCCGTTCAAAGTAGTCTGTCTGCTTGGCATGAACGACGGTATTTATCCGCGTGCGCTTCCACCTCTGGGTTTTGATCTCATGAGCGCACAACCGAAGCGGGGCGACCGCAGCCGCCGCGATGATGACCGTTATCTCTTTCTTGAGGCGCTGATGTCTGCGCAAAGCAGGCTGTATATCAGCTATATCGGTCGTTCAATTCAGGACAACAGCGAGCGTTTCCCGTCTGTGCTGGTGCAGGAGCTGGTGGATTACATCGGACAGAGCCACTATCTGCCGGGGGATGAAGCCTGCAACTGCGACGAAAGCGAACGTCGGGTGATAGCGCATATCACCTGTCACCATAGCCGTATGCCGTTTGATCCTGTCAATTACGTTCCTGATGAACTGCAAAGCTACGCCCGCGAGTGGCTTCCCGCCGCGAAGAAAGCGGGGACGCCGCAAACCGATTTTATTCAGACGCTCGAACCGCGCGTCATAGATACCCTCTCGTTTGAGCAGCTACAGCGTTTTTGGGCGCACCCGGTCCGGGCTTTTTTCCAGCAACGCTTGCAGGTGAATTTCCGCTCTGAAGAGAGCGAAATCCCCGATGCGGAACCGTTTATTCTTGATGGGCTGGAGCGTTTTAAACTTAATTCCCAGCTTCTGAATGCGCTGGTTGACGAAGAAGACGCCAGTAAACTGTTCCGACGTTACAGGGCGTCGGGATTACTTCCGTATGGTGCATTCGGCGAAATCGTCTGGGATGCCCAGTGCGAGGAGATGCGAGCGCTTGCTGACCGCGTTATCGCGTGTCGGCAGCCGGCGAGCAGCATTGAAATCGATCTCGATTGTAACGGTATGCACCTCAGCGGCTGGCTCACGCACGTGCAGTCTGACGGGCTGCTGCGCTGGCGGCCATCCATGCTCAGCGTTTCACATGGCCTGCAACTCTGGCTCGAACATCTTGTCTACAGTGCGAGTGGTCACGAAGGTGAAAGCCGGTTGTTTGTACGTAAGGACGGCGAATGGCGTTTCCCGCCGATGGAGCCTGAGCAGGCGTTGACGTATCTGTCGCTTTATATTGAAGGTTACCGTCAGGGCATGAACAAACCTCTGCTTTTGCTGCCTGAAAGTGGGGGGGCGTGGATAAAAGCCTGTTACGACGCGCAGAATGATGCCATGTTAACGGATGAGGCTTCGCTCCAGAAAGCGCGCAGCAAGTTTTTGCAGGCCTACGAAGGGAACATGATGGTACGTGGCGAAGGTGACGATGTCTGGTATCAACGTTTATGGCGAACGCTGGAGCCAGAATATTTCGACATTATCACCCAGGAGGCGCAACGCTACCTGTTACCGTTGTTCAAATTTAATCAGTCCTGAGTGCTGTATAAAAATTGCGCAGTATGAGGTGTTCATTTATGATGCACCTCTTATCACGGACTGATGTACCCAAAGAAAGAGATGCTGGCGTGTCCAGCACGCACGTTGTTAATGATGTAGTCGTGATAAAGAGGTCGTAATGCCAGGCAGCACCTTGTTCAAAGCGTTTGTTTTGTTTATCGCCCTTTGGGCTCCCGTCACTCAGGCCGATTCCGGTTGGCAACCTGTCAAGGAAACAATCCGTAAGAGCGATAAGGACACCCGTGAGTATCAGGCGATTCGTCTTGATAACGGGATGACCGTGCTGCTGGTTTCCGATCCTCAGGCGGTGAAATCGCTCTCCGCGCTGGTTGTGCCGGTGGGTTCGCTGGAAGATCCTGACGCCCATCCTGGACTGGCGCACTACCTTGAGCACATGACGCTGATGGGCTCTAAAAAATACCCACAGCCTGACAGCCTGTCCGAATTTCTGAAAATGCATGGCGGCAGCCACAACGCCAGTACCGCGCCGTATCGCACCGCGTTTTACCTGGAAGTGGAAAATGATGCGCTTGATGGGGCGGTGGACCGTCTGGCGGATGCCATCGCCGCACCGCTGCTGGATAAAAAATACGCTGACCGTGAACGTAATGCCGTAAACGCCGAACTGACGATGGCGCGCACGCGAGACGGTATGCGCATGGCGCAGGTTAGTGCTGAAACCATCAATCCGGCGCACCCGGGTTCGCGCTTCTCAGGCGGCAACCTTGAAACGCTGAGCGACAAGCCAGGTAGCCCGGTGCTCGATGCGCTGCATGCGTTTCGTGAAAAATACTATTCCGCCAATCTGATGAAAGCGGTTATCTACAGCAATAAACCGTTGCCGACGCTGGCAAACATGGCCGCGCAGACCTACGGCAGGGTGCCAAATAAAAATATCGATCTGCCGCAGATTAACGTGCCGGTTGTCACGGACGCGCAAAAAGGCATTGTTATTCACTATGTGCCGGCCTTGCCGCGCAAGGTGTTACGCGTTGAATTCCGTATTGATAACAACACGGTGCAGTTCCGCAGCAAAACCGACGAGCTGGTGACGTATCTTATCGGCAACCGCAGCCCGGGTACGCTCTCCGACTGGCTGCAAAAGCAGGGGCTGGTGGAAGGTATTCGCGCTGACTCCGATCCCGTTGTAAACGGGAATAGCGGCGTGCTGGCCATCTCCGCGACGCTGACCGATAAAGGGCTGGCTCACCGGGACGACGTCGTTGCGGCCATTTTCAGTTACCTCTCTCTGCTGCGCGATAAAGGCGTCGATAAACGCTACTTTGACGAGCTGGCGCACGTGCTGGATCTCGATTTCCGCTATCCCTCTATCACGCGTGATATGGACTACGTTGAGTGGCTGGCAGATACCATGATCCGCGTGCCGGTGGAACATACGCTGGATGCGGTAAATATTGCCGACCAGTATGACGCCGGAGCGCTCAAAGCGCGTCTGGCGATGATGACTCCGCAGAATGCCCGCGTCTGGTATATCAGCCCGAACGAACCGCATAACAAAATGGCCTACTTCGTTGATGCCCCGTATCAGGTTGAAAAAATCAGCGAACAGACCTTTGCGGGCTGGCAGAAAAAGGCCGGGGAAATTGCGCTGAAGTTACCGGAGCTTAACCCCTACATCCCGGACGATTTCTCGCTGATCAAACCCGCAAAGGCGTATCCGCACCCGGAGCTGATTGTTGATGAGCCGACGCTGCGCGTGGTCTACACCCCAAGCCGCTATTTCGCCGACGAGCCAAAAGCGGATGTTAGCGTGGTGCTGCGTAACCCCAAAGCAATGGACAGCGCCAGAAACCAGGTGCTGTTTGCGCTTAACGATTATCTGGCCGGTATTGCTCTCGATCAGCTCAGCAACCAGGCTGCCGTTGGTGGTATCAGTTTCTCCACCAATGCCAATAACGGCCTGATGGTGAATGCCAACGGCTATACCCAGCGTTTGCCGCAGCTGTTCCAGGCGCTGCTGGACGGTTATTTCAGCTATACGCCTACGGAAGAACAGCTCGAGCAGGCTAAGTCCTGGTATGCCCAGATGATGGATTCTGCCGAGAAGGGTAAAGCCTACGATCAGGCGATTATGCCAGCACAGATGCTGTCGCAAATTCCGTACTTCCAGCGCGAAGATCGCCGCGCGTTATTGCCCTCAGTCACCTTAAAAGAGGTGCTGGCTTACCGTGATGCGCTGAAAACCAATACCCGTCCGGAGTTCCTGGTTGTAGGGAATATGAGCGAAGATCAGGCTAAAACGCTGGCGCAAAACGTCCGGGCGCAACTGGGTTCAAAAGGCGATGAGTGGTGCCGTAACCAGGATGTGCTGGTAGAGAAAAAACAGAACGTGATCTTCGAAAAAGCGGGAAGCAGCACGGATTCCGCGCTGGCCGCGGTGTTTGTCCCTGTCGGTTATGACGAATTTACAAGCTCAGCCCAGAGTGCGGTGCTTGGCCAAATTATTCAGCCGTGGTTTTACAACCAGCTGCGCACCGAAGAGCAGCTGGGCTATGCGGTGTTCGCTTTTTCTATGAATGTGGGCCGTCAGTGGGGGCTGGGCTTCCTTCTGCAAAGCAGCGACAAGCAACCCGCTTACCTGTGGCAACGTTATCAGGCGTTCTTCCCGCAGGCGGAAGCAAAACTGCGCGCCATGAAGCCGGAAGAGTTTGCCCAGATCCAGCAGGCGGTTATCGCCCAGGTGATGCAGCCGCCGCAGACGCTGGGTGAAGAGGCCTCGCAGCTGAGCAAAGATTTTGATCGCGGTAATATGAAATTTGATTCGCGTGATAAAATAGTGGCCGAAATAAAACAGCTGACGCCACAAAAGGTTGCCGATTTCTTCCATCAGGCGGTAGTAAAACCGCAGGGTATGGCCATCCTGTCTCAGGTTTCTGGCAGCCAGAACGGGAAAACGGACTACGTAAAATCAAAAGAGTGGACCGTCTGGAAGAGCGTCAGCGCGCTGCAACAAACTATGCCCTGGAGTAAGAAAGAATGACCCATACCGCTGAGCCGCTTGATCCCCTAAGTTTACCTCTACAGGGTGAGCGACTGATTGAAGCCTCAGCGGGAACGGGAAAAACCTATACCATCGCCGCGCTCTATCTGCGTCTGCTGTTGGGGCTCGGCGGCAACGCCGCTTTTTCGCGCCCGTTAAGCGTGGAAGAGCTGCTGGTGGTAACCTTCACCGAAGCGGCCACTGCCGAGCTGCGTGGCCGTATTCGCAGCAACATTCATGAGCTGCGCATCGCCTGTCTGCGTCAGACGACGGATAACCCCCTCTACGCCAGCCTGCTGGACGAGATTGCGGATAAACAACAGGCTGCGCAATGGCTGCTGCTGGCCGAGCGGCAAATGGATGAAGCGTCCGTTTTCACCATTCACGGTTTTTGTCAGCGCATGCTGAGCCTGAATGCGTTTGAATCCGGCATGCTCTTTGAGCAGCAGCTTATTGAAGATGAATCCGAGCTTCGCTATCAGGCCTGTGCGGATTTCTGGCGTCGTCACTGTTATCCGTTGCAGCGCGACATTGCCGAAGCGGTTCACGCCCTGTGGAAAGGTCCGGAAGAGCTTCTTCGCGCCATCGACCGTTACCTGCAAGGCGAAGCGCCGGTCATTAAATCTCCGCCGCCTGCCGATGAAACGCTGGCCTCGCGCCATGAAAAGATCGTCGCCAAAATTGCCGCGCTTAAGCAGAAGTGGAATGAGTCGGTTGGTGAAATTGATGCAATCATCGAAAACTCAGGCATCGACAGACGCAAGTTCAACCGTGGGAACCAGGGGAAGTGGATCGAAAAGATCAGCGTCTGGGCCCAGGAGGAGACGCGGGGCTACCAGCTTCCGGACGCGCTGGAAAAATTTTCGCAGCGCTTTTTGACCGAGCGAACCAAAGCCGACGGCATTGTGCCTGAGCATTCCCTGTTTGTGGCGATTGATGCGCTGCTTGCGGAGCCATTAACGCTCAATGACCTGATGATCACACGCGCCATGACGGAGATCCGCCAGGCCGTCGCGCGCGAAAAACGTCGCCGGGGCGAGCTGGGGTTTGATGACATGCTGAGCCGCCTGGACGAGGCGCTGTCCAGCGAGAATGGTGAAGCGCTCGCCAGCGCGATCCGTACCCGTTTTCCGGTGGCGATGATTGACGAATTTCAGGACACCGACCCTCAGCAGTACCGCATTTTTCGCCGCATCTGGCGACAGCAGCCCGACACTGCCCTGTTGTTGATAGGCGACCCTAAACAGGCGATTTACGCCTTCCGTGGGGCAGATATCTTCACTTATATGAAAGCCCGTAGTGAGGTTGTCGCGCATTACACGTTAGACACTAACTGGCGTTCCGCGCCGGGGATGGTTAAGAGCGTCAATGCGCTGTTCAGCCGTATGGAGACGGCGTTCATGTTCAATGAAATCCCTTTCCTGCCGGTGAAATCCGCCCCAAAAAACGCATCCCTGCGCTTCGAAGTCAGTAGCGCGGTACAACCCGCCATGACCTTCTGGCTGCTGGAAGGGGAAGGCTATGGGGTTGCCGACTATCAGGCGGCGATGGCACAGCACTGCGCCGCGCAAATCCGTGACTGGCTGAGCGCAGGCGCGCGCGGCGAGGCGCTGCTGTGGAAGGGGGAACAGGCGAATCCTGTTAAAGCCTCTGATATTACCGTGCTGGTGCGCAGTCGTCAGGAAGCGGCGCTAATCCGCGATGCGCTAACGCTGCTGGATATTCCGTCAGTGTATCTCTCTAACCGCGACAGCGTGTTCGACACGCTGGAAGCCCAGGAAATGCTCTGGCTGCTTCAGGCGGTGCTGGCCCCGGAGCGCGAAAATACGCTTCGAAGCGCGCTGGCCAGCTCTATGCTGGGGTTGAACGCGCGCGATATTGATGAGCTCAACCATGACGAAAACGCATGGGATACGGTGGTGGAAGAGTTTGTCCATTACCGTGAACGCTGGCAAAAACGCGGCGTCATGGCGATGCTGCGCGAATTGATGACGCGGCGCCAGATTGCCGAAAATATGCTGGCGTCATCGGGCGGTGAAAGGCGTCTTACCGATATTTTACACATCAGCGAACTGTTGCAGGAAGCCGGCACCCAGCTTGAAAGTGAACATGCCCTCGTGCGCTGGCTGGCGCAGCAAATCGCGGATCCAAACAGTAACGCCTCAAGCCAGCAGATGCGTCTTGAGAGCGATAAGCATCTGGTGCAAATCGTCACCATTCACAAATCGAAAGGTCTCGAGTATCCGCTGGTCTGGCTGCCCTTTATCGCCAACTACCGCGTTCAGGATCAGGCCTATTATCATGACCGCGAGACTTTCGATGCGGTGCTCGATCTCAGCAAGGCGGAAACCAGCGTTGAGCTGGCGGAAGCGGAGCGTCTGGCGGAGGATTTGCGCCTGCTTTACGTGGCGCTGACCCGTTCTGTCTGGCATTGCAGCCTGGGCGTCGCGCCGGTTTTCCGCCGTCGCGGGGAGAAAACAGGGGAGAGCGATTTCCATTTAAGCGCCTTAGGGCGGCTTATTCAGCGTGGTGAGCCTAAAGATGCGGCGGGGTTGCGCCTCTGTATTGAGTCGCTTTGCGGAGACGATATCGCCCTGCATATCCCTTCTCTGCCAGACAACAGCCGCTGGGAAATGGCGCAAGAGCCCGCGACCGATCTTAACGCGCGCCAGATCACACGGGTGCTTGCCGACGACTGGCGCGTCACCAGCTACTCTGGCCTGCAACAGCACGGGCAAAGTATTGCGCAGGATCTCATGCCGAAGCTGGACGTGGATGCCGCAGGGGTGGGCGATGTTCCGGTTGAACCGACGTTAACTCCACATCAGTTCCCACGCGGCGCGTCGCCGGGCACCTTTTTGCACAGCCTCTTTGAAGAGCTTGATTTCACCCAGCCTGTCAGTGAGGAGTGGGTGCTGAAGATGTTGCAGAGCGGAGGCTATGACGCGCACTGGCAGCCCGTTCTCACTGACTGGATCAACGCCATTTTGCAGGCGCCGCTGACGACGCAGGGCTTCTCGCTTCGCCAGTTAACGGCTAAAAATAAGCAGGTTGAGATGGAGTTTTATCTGCCCGTCGCAGGCCCGCTTAAGGCCGACGCGCTCGATGCGCTCATCCGTCAGTACGATCCGCTGTCAGCCGGTTGCCCGCCGCTGAACTTCCGTCAGGTGCAGGGCATGCTGAAAGGGTTTATCGACCTGGTCTTCCGTCACGAAGGACGGTACTACCTGCTGGATTACAAATCGAACTGGCTGGGCGAGAACAGCGAAGCCTATACCCAGCAGGCGATGGCGGCAGCCATGCAAATGCATCGCTACGATCTGCAATATCAGCTCTATACCCTGGCGTTGCACCGCTATTTGCGCCACCGTATTGCGGATTATCGCTACGACGATCATTTTGGCGGTGTCATCTATCTGTTCCTGCGCGGGGTTGATGCTGCCGATCCGCGCTCCGGGATCTTCAGCACTCGTCCGGATGCGGAATTGATTAATAAAATGGATAACCTGTTTGCAGCAAACACGGAGGAGATGGCATGACGATGCAGGACTTATTGCTGGATGCGGTAGAGCAACGCGTGCTGCGTCAGCTGGACGTGCAGTTTGCCATGATGATTGCCGCTGACCAGCCCGCCGTGATGCTTGCCGCTGCCCTGTTGAGTAAAGATGCCGGAGAGGGGCATGTGTGTCTGCCGCTCTCGCGTCTGGTGGCTGACGAGAAAATGCCGCCTGTCCTCCAGTCCTGCTTTGCGCTGCTGGGAGATAAGGTGGACTGGCAGAAAATCTTGCGTGAATCGTCAGCCGTCGGGCCGGGAGACAACCAGGCACCGCTGATCCTGACGGGGGAGCGCTTATACCTGAACCGCCTGTGGCGAAACGAACTGACGGTAGCGCGTTTCTTTAGTGAGACCAATGCGCCGCTTCCCTGCGACGAAGCACAGCTTCGCCAGACGCTGGACAGGCTGTTTGACTCCGGTGAGGCCACAGACTGGCAGAAAGTGGCGGCAGCCGTCGCCCTGACGCGGCGGATCTCGGTGATATCCGGCGGCCCGGGAACCGGGAAAACAACGACCGTCGCAAAGCTGCTGGCAGCCCTGATACAGCTTTCAGGCGAGCAGCGATGCCGTATTCGTCTGGCGGCGCCCACCGGGAAGGCCGCGGCGCGTCTGACCGAATCACTGGGCGGTGCGATGCAACGGCTGCCGCTCACCCAGGAGCAGCTTGCGCTTTTCCCGGGTGAAGCAAGTACTCTGCACCGTCTGCTCGGCGCGCAGCCGGGTAGCCAGCGGCTGCGCTACCATGCGGGCAATCCGCTGCATCTGGACGTGCTGGTGGTGGATGAAGCCTCCATGATCGACCTGACCATGATGTCGCGCCTGATCGATGCGCTACCACCCCATGCGCGCGTGGTTTTCCTGGGCGATCGCGACCAGCTCGCCTCTGTAGAAGCCGGGGCGGTGCTGGGAGATATCTGTACCTACGCCAGTTACGGTTATACCGCCGCGCGGGCGCAGGAGCTCGCCCGTCTGACCGGTTGCTCGCTTGAACCCGATCACACGCCGATCGCGGGCGCACTGCGTGACAGCCTGTGCCTGCTGCAAAAAAGCTACCGTTTCGGTAGCGACTCCGGCATCGGCCAACTGGCTGCGGCGGTCAACCGTGGCGACAGGCACGCCACGCGCACGGTGTTTGACGGTACCTTCACTGACATTGAAAAGAAATCGCTGCAAAGCGGGGAAGAGTATCAGGCTATGCTTGAGGAGGCTCTCCAGGGATACCAGCATTTTCTGAGCTGCGTGCAGCAGCGCAGTCAGCCCGGGCAGGTCATCGCCGCATTTGGCGAATACCAGCTTCTGTGCGCATTGCGGGAAGGGCCGTTTGGCGTCGCGGGCCTGAACGACAGGCTGGAGCAGCTGCTGGTGCAGAAACGCAAAATTAACCGTCAGCTGCATTCGCGATGGTATGAAGGCCGGCCAGTGATGATCTCCCGCAACGACAGTGCGCTGGGGCTGTTCAACGGGGATATCGGCATTGCGCTCGATCGCGGTAACGGTCTGCGCGTCTGGTTCCAGCTACCGGACGGTAGCGTGAAGTCCGTCCAGCCCAGCCGCCTGCCAGAGCATGAAACGGCATGGGCGATGACGGTACACAAATCTCAGGGCTCCGAGTTCAACCATGCGGCGCTGATCCTGCCGACCCAGCTGTCGCCGGTTGTGACCCGCGAGCTGGTCTACACTGCCATTACCCGTGCGCGCCAGCGTCTTTCACTGTATGCGGATGAGCGCGTGTTGAGTCAGGCGATTGCCACCCGTACCGAGCGCAGAAGCGGATTAAGCGTGATATTTGAATCTGTCTGAGTGAACGCCCTCTCCAGCAGGAGAGGGTGACTGTTATCCCAGGTCCGCCATTAACACCTTCGAGCGGCGCTGGTAGTTGTACATCTCTTTCTTACTTTCCGGCAGGGAATCAATATCCACCGGCGTGAAGCCGCGCTCCTGGAACCAGTGAATGCTGCGCGTGGTAAGCACGAACAGCTTGCTCAGACCCATCTGGCGCGCCTGTGCCGCCACGCGTTCAAGCAGCAGTTCCCCCCGTGAGGAGCTACGGTAATCAGGATGCACGGCGACGCATGCCATTTCGCCAATCTGCTCTTCCGGGAACGGATAAAGCGCCGCACAGGCTATGGTCAGGTTATCGCGCTGAATGATGGTGAACTTGTCGATCTCCATCTCCAGCTGTTCGCGGGAGCGGCGAACCAGAATGCCCTGTTGTTCCAGCGGACGGATCAGCTCCAGAATGCCGCCGATATCGTTGATGGTGGCACGGCGGATCTGCTCGGCGCTCTCCATGACGATCTGCGTACCGATCCCGTCCCGGGAGAACAGCTCCTGCAACAGCGCGCCGTCTTCCTGATAGCTGATCAGGTGGCTCCGGCGCACCCCGCTACGGCACGCTTTAACGGCGCCGCGCAGAAAACGCACGGTACCGGAATAGTAATCGCCTTCTGCTTCCAGCGCTTCGACGCGCGCCTGGGCTTCATTCGGAAAAAGTTCTGGCACAATCACGCCCTCATCGTTCACGACACCCTGTGAGGAGCAAAAGCCGATCATTTTTTCCGCTTTCAGCTTGATGGCCAACTGGGTGGCAATCTCTTCTGAGGTCAGATTAAAACTTTCACCCGTTACGGAGACGGCAACGGGTCCCATCAGGACGATCGCGCCATTATCTAACTGGCGGTGAATGGCTTCTTCATCAATACGGCGGATGCGGCCGCTGTGGCAGTAATCCACGCCATCGTCCACGCCGAGCGGCTGAGCGATGATAAAGTTGCCGCTCACCACGTTGATGTGCGCGCCCTGCAACGGCGTATTATTCAGGCTCATCGACAGGCGGGCGGTGATATCGAGCTGCAACAGACCCGCCGCCTGTTTGACCAGCTCGAGGGTTTTCGCATCCGTCACGCGCGTGTGTTTGTGGTAGATCGGCTCATGGTGATGGGCGGCCAGGTTGGCTTCGATTTGCGGACGTGCGCCATACACCACCACCAGACGGATGCCGAGGCTGTGCAGCAGGCCGATATCATTGACGATGCTGGAAAAGTTTTCATGCTCAATGGCTTCGCCGCCAAGCATGATGACAAACGTTTTTCCCCGATGGGTGTTGATATAGGGAACAGAATGGCGGAATCCCTGGACCAGTTCGGTTCTGCGTTCCTTAACCATGACACAACCCTTAGTGAATGTTTATTCGTAATTTCTGTATTTTTATTCGATTGTGGCCGCGTGTGCAAGCCTAAATTTTCTGCGACCCACAGAAAATAATAAGTAATCCGTGCGTTAACGTATGATTGTTTACCCTTTTATAGATGACAGTTTATGCGTCATTCGTTAAAGTTTTCGGTCAATTTGGGCGTTTTGTTCATCAATCAGATTTCTTGCTCGGGAGAAGCATGTCGGGATCCAATTCAGCAATAAGCCGCCGCCGCCTGTTAAAAGGGGCCGGGGCGATGTGGTTGCTTAGCGTCAGCCAGGTGGGTCTTGCCGCCACAAGCCAGGTAGTCGCGGTGCGCGTCTGGCCGTCGTCGACCTATACGCGCGTGACGGTCGAGTCCAATCGCGTGCTGAAATACAAGCAATTTGCCCTCAGCAATCCTGAACGTGTGGTGGTTGATCTCGAAGGTGTAAACCTCAACTCCGTGCTTAAAGGCATGGCAGCTCAGATCCGTGGCGACGATCCCTTTATCAAATCGGCGCGCGTCGGGCAGTTCGATCCGCAAACCGTGCGCATGGTGTTTGAGCTGAAGCAGAACGTGAAACCTCAGCTCTTTGCCCTTGCGCCTGTAGCCGCCTTTAAGGAGCGTCTGGTGATGGATCTCTATCCGGCGAATGCGACGGATATTCAGGATCCGCTCCTGGCATTACTTGAGGATTACAACAAAGGCGATCTCGACAGCCAGGTTCCGCCAGCGCAAAGTGGCCCACAGCCGGGTAAGGCGGGGCGCGATCGCCCGATTGTGATCATGCTCGATCCTGGCCACGGCGGAGAAGATTCCGGCGCCGTCGGGAAATATCGCACCCGCGAAAAAGATGTGGTGCTGCAAATTGCCCGTCGTCTGAAGGCCTTGATCGACAAAGAGGGCAATATGCGCGCCTACATGACGCGCAACGAAGATGTCTTTATCCCGCTGAAGGTCCGCGTGGCAAAAGCGCAAAAGCAGCGCGCGGATCTGTTTGTCTCTATTCACGCGGATGCCTTCACCAGCCGCCAGCCGAGTGGATCTTCAGTGTTTGCCCTGTCAACGAAAGGGGCGACCAGTACCGCCGCGAGATACCTGGCGGACACGCAGAACGCCTCGGATTTAATCGGTGGCGTGAGCAAAAGTGGCGACCGTTACGTCGACCATACGATGTTTGATATGGTGCAGTCGCTGACCATTACCGACAGCCTGAAGTTTGGTAAAGCGGTGCTGGGCAAGCTGGGCCGGGTCAACAAGCTGCACAAAAACAGCGTCGAGCAGGCCGGATTTGCGGTCCTGAAAGCGCCAGATATTCCATCCATTCTGGTCGAAACCGCGTTTATCAGTAACGTGGAAGAGGAACGTAAGCTCAAGACGGCTAAATTCCAGCAGGAAGTGGCGGAGTCGATTCTGGCGGGGATCCGGGCCTACTTCTCAGACGGGGAAACGCTGGCGCGGCGGGGGTAGGGCATTAAGCCGGGTATCATGCCCGGCATTTTCACAAACGCCAGATACAAAAAAACACCCTTCAGGGTGTTTATTGTTTTAAGAAGTGTTGGTTGCGGGGGCCGGATTTGAACCGACGACCTTCGGGTTATGAGCCCGACGAGCTACCAGGCTGCTCCACCCCGCGTCCGTCTTTCTACACTTGTAGAAACTTACTTCTTCAAATTTGATTGGTTGCGGGGGCCGGATTTGAACCGACGACCTTCGGGTTATGAGCCCGACGAGCTACCAGGCTGCTCCACCCCGCGTCCGTCTTTCTACACTTGTCGAAACTTACTTCTTCAAATTTGATTGGTTGCGGGGGCCGGATTTGAACCGACGACCTTCGGGTTATGAGCCCGACGAGCTACCAGGCTGCTCCACCCCGCGTCCGTCTTTTTGCTTCGTATTTCAAACCACATCTGCGTTGACTTTCCTCGTTCACCTCAGTCACTTACTGGAGTAAGTTCCTAAGGATTCACTGCGTCGTCGCCTTGCTGTGATTCGAACTACTTCGCAAAAACTTCTACTGTCGTAGAAGATACTTCATCAAATTTTAATTGGTTGCGGGGGCCGGATTTGAACCGACGACCTTCGGGTTATGAGCCCGACGAGCTACCAGGCTGCTCCACCCCGCGTCCGTGGAAGCGCACTATACTCGGATAGGTTTGTGATGCAACCCCTTTTTCACATAATTCATTATTTTGTATGCAAAATGAACGGCAAAAGCCACTTTGGACTATTTTTTGTGCAGAATTTGCCAAAGGGAAGGCGATTGCATTTCATTAACACGGTGGGTTTGTTATCTTCATCTCGCGGAATTGGGCAACTAAAAGACGAGATATAATGAAAGGACGTTGGGCGAAGTATCTGATGACAGGCGCAATGGTGGCGATTCTTGCGGCCTGCTCTTCCAAACCGACCGATCGCGGTCAACAGTATAAAGACGGGAAGTTATCCCAGCCTTTCTCTTTAGTTAACCAGCCAGACGCCGTGGGCGCTCCGATCAATGCCGGAGACTTCTCCGAGCAGGTCTACCAGATCCGCACTGCTTCTCCGCGTTTATACGGTTCGCAGAACAACGTCTATAGCGCCGTGCAGGACTGGCTGCGTGCAGGCGGTGATACCCGCAATATGCGCCAGTTTGGTATCGATGCCTGGCAGATGGAGGGGGCGGATAACTACGGTAACGTCCAGTTTACCGGTTACTACACCCCGGTTGTCCAGGCGCGACACACACGCCAGGGCGAGTTCCAGTATCCCATTTACCGTATGCCGCCGAAACGCGGTCGTCTGCCGTCCCGCGCCGAGATCTACGCTGGCGCGCTGAGCGAAAATTACGTGCTGGCCTACAGCAACTCCCTGATGGACAACTTCATTATGGACGTGCAGGGCAGCGGCTATATTGATTTTGGCGACGGCTCGCCGCTGAACTTCTTTAGCTACGCCGGGAAAAATGGCCATGCCTATCGCAGCATCGGTAAGGTGCTCATCGACCGTGGCGAAGTGAAACGAGAAGATATGTCGATGCAGGCGATCCGCGAGTGGGGCGAAAAACACAGCGAAGCGGAAGTGCGTGAGCTGCTTGAGCAGAACCCATCGTTTGTCTTCTTCAAACCGCAGAACTTTGCGCCGGTGAAAGGGGCGAGCGCCGTCCCGCTGATTGGCCGCGCTTCTGTGGCATCGGATCGTTCGATTATCCCGGCAGGTACTACGCTGCTGGCGGAAGTTCCACTCCTCGACAACAACGGCAAATTCAATGGCAAGTATGAATTACGCCTGATGGTGGCGCTGGACGTGGGTGGGGCGATCAAAGGCCAGCACTTCGACATTTATCAGGGCATCGGCCCGGATGCCGGCCATCGTGCAGGCTGGTATAACCACTACGGACGCGTGTGGGTGCTGAAGGCAGCGCCGGGTACCGGAAACGTATTCAGCGGCTGATTGTGGTATTCTGAGGGCAAGACGGATTACGGTTCAGGGTGAGGAATACCTCACCCTTTTTACATCTGAGGTTTTATGTCTGTGGTAATCAGCGATGCCTGGCGCCAGCGTTTCGGCGGCACGGCACGGTTATATGGTGAAAAAGCCCTGCAACTGTTCGCGGATGCGCATGTCTGCGTGGTGGGCATTGGTGGTGTGGGTTCGTGGGCGGCAGAAGCGCTGGCGAGAACCGGCATTGGCGCAATTACGTTGATTGATATGGATGACGTCTGCGTCACTAACACTAACCGTCAGATCCACGCCCTGCGTGATAACGTCGGTCTGGCGAAGTCCGAGGTGATGGCGGAGCGTATTCGTCTCATCAACCCGGAGTGTAGTGTGACGGTGATCGACGACTTTGTGACGGCAGATAACGTCGCGGAGTACATGAGCAAAGGCTACAGCTATGTGATTGATGCCATCGACAGCGTGCGGCCAAAAGCGGCGCTGATCGCTTACTGTCGTCGTTACAAGGTGCCGCTGGTGACAACGGGCGGCGCGGGTGGACAAATTGATCCGACGCAGATCCAGGTGGCGGATCTGGCGAAGACCATTCAGGATCCGCTGGCCGCTAAGCTACGCGAGCGCTTAAAAAGCGACTTCAACGTGGTGAAAAATAGCAAAGGCAAGCTGGGCGTGGACTGTGTGTTCTCGACAGAAGCGCTGGTTTATCCGCAGGCGGATGGTTCGGTCTGTGCAATGAAAAGCACGGCGGAAGGGCCAAAGCGGATGGATTGTGCCTCAGGGTTTGGAGCGGCCACCATGGTGACCGCCTCCTTCGGCTTTGTGGCGGTCTCTCACGCCCTGAAGAAGATGATGGCGAAGGCGGAACGTCAGGCCTGAGCCTGATGGGCGGCATCCAGTACCGCGTCGTTTAGCGCAATCAGTCCCTGACCGCGCGAGGCGCTAAGCTGCGCGCGAAGTCCCAGCTCATCAAACAGCGCCAGCGGAGAATGCGCCAGCAGCTCTGCGGCGCTTTTCCCTTCGATTGCGGTCAACAGCACCGCCAGCAGACCGCGAACAATGCGTCCCTCGCTGTCGCCGAAGAAATGCAGTTTCTCTCCGGATACGCTAAACCCAAGCCAGACGCGGTTCTCGCAGCCTGCGATCTCCTTCGCCTGTGATTTCAGCTCGTCTGACAGCGTGGGCAACTGTTTACCCAGCAGGATCAGCTGACGATATTTATCTTCCCACTGCGTGAGCGGGACGAAGGTCTGTTTTAACGTCTCTTCAGTAATAACGGTGCCGAACGGGTGCCCGGCTAAAGCTGAACTTGTCATTAATCCACCAGTAATTCCAGGGCGCGGTCGACGGCGGAAACCAGCGCATCGACGTCGCTTTTTGTATTGTACGGTGCAAACGAGGCGCGCAGGGTACCGCTCACGCCAATGGCCGCCAGCAGCGGCTGGGCGCAGTGCTGTCCGGCACGCAGGGCAATGCCGTATCCGGCAAGCAACGTCACCATGTCGCTATGGTGCACGCCCGCGAAATCAAAGGCGAGCAGGCTGGAGTCCTGGACGCGGAACGAACGAAAACCCGGACGTTTTTTCAGTTCTTCTTCCGCCAGCGTCGCCAGACCCCGGCTCCAGCTTTCAGCCTGAACCACGTCCGTTTCTGCCAGCCATTCGAGCGCTGCGCTCAGACCGATAACCCCGGCCACGTTTGGGGTACCGGCTTCCAGGCGGTAGGGTACATCCTGCGTTTTAAAACCGTCGAAGGTGACTTCGGTAATCATCTTGCCGCCGCCGAGCCACGGCGTCATCCGGGCCAGCAGTTCAGCTTTGCCGTACAGCGCGCCGATACCGGTTGGCCCGTACAATTTGTGTCCTGAGAAGGCATAGAAGTCGATATCCAGCGCCTGAACGTCAGCCGGAAAATGCACCACACCCTGCGCACCGTCGACCATCACCACCACGCCGCTGGCATGGGCAATCTCAATGGCACGCGCCAGATCCGGGCAGCCGCCGGTGACGTTGGACATCTGCCCCAGCGCCAGAATACGGCTGCGCGGCGTAATCAGCTCAGGCAGACGCGCCACGTCAGGCAGGAAGTCCGCACCCAACGGGAGCTTTACAACCTGTGCCCCGGTTTGTTCGGCCACCATCAGCCAGGGTACCAGGTTGGCGTGGTGTTCCGCCTCGCTGACGATGATCTCATCCCCGGGCTGCAACAGCGGACGCGCGTAACATTGCGCCACCATGTTAATGGCCTCGGTGGTGCCCCGCGTCCAGACGATGTTCTTACCGCTGTCAGCATTGATCAGGCGCGCGACCTGATCCCGTGCGGCTTCGTATTGCGCCGTTAAGCGCTGCGCGTCGGCATACTGGCTGCGGTGCACGTTCCCGGCGCTCAGGCTGTAAAACTGGCGGGTTGCCTCAATCACCGCCTGCGGTTTAAGGGCCGTGGCGGCGCTATCAAGATAAATGCCGGCATCGGCCAGCGCAGGAAACTGTGCGCGAAACTGCGCAGGACTGAAAGCGTTCATGGAATTCCTCATATCGATTCTACGATCGTCGCGCAAATTCATCGGCAGGGCAAGGAAGTTGATATCTATCAGATTTGTCTGCTTATCCTGGCGAGTCTGAAAAAGCAGGTTATGCTAAATAGTGTTAGGCGGATGTTTTAGCCTGTTATAAATCGAGGTTTGAATAGCATTAATTGCTAAAGGAGATAATCATGAAAAAGACAGCTGCAATCATTTCTGCCTGTGCGTTGACCTTTGCCCTGAGCGCCTGTTCTGGTAATAACTACGTAATGCATACCAACGATGGTCGATCTATCGTCTCTGAAGGGAAACCGACAACCGATAATGATACCGGGATGATTTCTTACAAAGATGCTAACGGGAACAAACAGCAGATCAACCGCAGTGACGTGAAAGAGATGAAGGAAATCGAGCATTAACAGTTAGATAAGCGAAAAAAAAGCACCGCAAGTTGGCGGTGCTACATTAATCACTATGGACAGACAGGGTAAATGTACAGGAAGTGAAAAATTGGTAGCGTTGCTACCGTGGTCTGAATCGCAGACCAATTGCAAACACAACAACACAACATCACAACCGTAAGCCAAAAGCCCTTCAGAACACGCATTCCAAAAAAAGCTTTTCGTTCCGGCTCAGGAAGTGCCGCCACTATAGGTATTTGCTGGTAGTTCCTCAACGGACAAATTATAATGGCTCAGATAAAAAAAACTAATAGGTTAAACGTTGTTTCCTATATGTTAAATCTCGTTAACATCTAAGCCAGATAACCATGTCCAAGCGATTGCCACCCCTAAATGCATTACGTGTTTTTGATGCAGCAGCACGCCACCTCAGCTTCACCCGCGCAGCCGATGAGCTTTTTGTGACACAGGCCGCAGTAAGTCATCAAATCAAGTCTCTGGAGGATTTTCTGGGGCTTA
Source organism: Enterobacter sp. DN (assembly GCF_046054285.1). Classification (NCBI taxonomy): domain Bacteria; kingdom Pseudomonadati; phylum Pseudomonadota; class Gammaproteobacteria; order Enterobacterales; family Enterobacteriaceae; genus Enterobacter; species Enterobacter sp. DN. Next base: position 273,448 of record NZ_JBJJTG010000003.1, on the reverse strand, counting down.
AGCTGTTCCGTCGACGCAACCGTTCGTTGCTGTTGACCGAAGAGGGGCAGAGCTATTTTCAGGATATTAAAGAGATTTTTTCCCAGCTGACGGAAGCCACTCGCAAGCTTCAGGCCCGGAGCGCAAAAGGCGCTCTGACTGTGAGTTTATTGCCCAGTTTTGCCATTCAGTGGCTGGTGCCGCGACTCTCAAGCTTTAACTCAACTTATCCGGGAATCGATGTCCGAATCCAGGCGGTGGACCGTCAGGAAGACAAGCTGGCAGATGATGTGGACGTGGCGATTTTTTACGGTCGCGGTAACTGGCCGGGCTTGCGTGTGGAAAAATTATACGCAGAATATCTGTTGCCGGTCTGTTCACCGCTGCTGCTGACGGGGGATAAAGCGCTCAAAACGCCCGCCGATCTGGCGCAACATACGCTTTTGCACGATGCTTCGCGTCGCGACTGGCAAACTTATACCCGCCAGTTAGGTCTTAATCATATAAACGTGCAGCAGGGTCCCATTTTTAGCCACAGCGCGATGGTGCTACAGGCTGCCATTCACGGGCAGGGCGTGGCGTTGGCAAACAACGTTATGGCGCAGTCCGAAATTGAGGCAGGTCGTCTGGTTTGCCCATTTAACGATGTACTGGTCAGCAAGAATGCATTTTATCTGGTTTGTCATGACAGTCAGGCAGAACTGGGTAAAATAGCCGCTTTCCGGCAGTGGATACTGGCGAAAGCGGCAAGCGAGCAAGAAAAATTCCGCTTCAGGTATGAACAATAACGTTTGTGTGCCGGGCACGCATCAATTCAGGACTTAAACATGACCAGCCGATTCATGCTGATTTTCGCCGCGGTGAGTGGCTTTATTTTTGTAGCTCTGGGCGCGTTTGGCGCGCATGTCTTAAGCAAATCTCTGGGCGTTGTGGAGATGGGCTGGATCCAGACCGGCCTTGAATATCAGGCGTTCCACACGCTGGCGATTTTTGGGCTGGCGGTGGCGATGCAGCGCCGCATCAGCATCTGGTTTTACTGGAGCAGCGTCTTTCTGGCGCTGGGTACCGTACTGTTCAGCGGCAGTCTTTACTGTCTGGCGCTGTCGCATTTACGCCTGTGGGCGTTTGTTACACCTGTCGGCGGCGTCAGCTTCCTGGCGGGTTGGGTGTTAATGTTTATCGGAGCTATCCGTCTGAAACGCAAGGGCGTTGTTCATGAATAAGGTTGTTTTATATTGTCGCCCGGGGTTTGAGAAAGAGTGCGCCGCGGAAATCACCGATAAAGCGGCGAAGCGTGAAGTCTTCGGATTCGCTCGCGTCAAAGAGAACGCGGGCTATGTGGTATTTGAATGCTATCAGCCTGATGATGCCGACAAGCTGGCGCGCGAACTGCCGTTCAGCTCATTGATTTTCGCCCGTCAGATGTTTGTCGCGGGCGAACTGCTGAAAGATCTTCCGCCGGAAGATCGCATCACGCCGATTGTTGGCCTGTTGCAGGGTGTGGTGGAGAAGGGCGGCGATTTGCGCGTGGAAGTGGCCGACACCAACGAAAGCAAAGAGCTGATGAAGTTCTGCCGTAAGTTCACCGTGCCGCTGCGCGCGGCGCTGCGTGATGCGGGTGTGCTGACAAACTACGAAACGCCAAAGCGCCCGGTCGTGCATATCTTCTTTATTGCGCCAGGATGTTGCTACGCCGGCTACTCGTATACCACCAATAATTCGCCGTTCTTTATGGGGATCCCGCGTCTGCGCTTCCCGGCAGATGCGCCGAGCCGTTCAACCCTGAAGCTGGAAGAGGCGTTTCACGTCTTTATCCCGGCGGACGAGTGGGACGAACGTCTGGCAAACGGCATGTATGCCGTCGACCTTGGCGCGTGCCCGGGCGGCTGGACCTATCAGCTGGTGAAACGCAATATGTGGGTTTCGTCTGTGGATAACGGCCCGATGGCGCAAAGCCTGATGGATACCGGGCAGGTCACCTGGCTGCGTGAGGACGGCTTCCGCTATCGCCCGAACCGCAACAACATCTCCTGGATGGTGTGCGACATGGTAGAAAAACCGGCGAAAGTCGCGGCGCTGATGGCCTCCTGGCTGGTGAACGGCTGGTGTCGTGAGACGATTTTCAACCTCAAGCTGCCGATGAAAAAGCGCTACGAAGAGGTGTCGCAGAACCTGGCCTATATTCAGCAGCAGCTGGACGAACACGGGATTAACGCGGAAATCCAGGCGCGTCAGCTTTATCACGACCGCGAAGAAGTGACGGTCCATATCCGTCGCTGGTGGGCGGCAGTGGGTGGGCGTCGCGACGAGCGATAACGTTTGTAACGCCCGGTGGCGCTGCGCTTACCGGGCCTACAAAATCGTGTAGTTGTTTTAACGTTCTAACCTTAACTGCTGTAAATTCCCGTCCAGCTGTAAATCCGTCTGTAGCGTCGCCACCTCCCGGCAGATAAACGCCATCTCTTTATGCGCCTCCAGCTTTTTGCGCCATTTTTCCGGCACTTCATCAAGCCTGGCGTAAATTCCTTCCAGACTCTGAAACTCCGTCAGCAGCTGTGCGGCGCTTTTGGGTCCAATACCGGCGACACCCGGCACTTTAGAGCTGCTGATCCCCGCCAGCCCCCAGTAATCCGGCAGTTGCTCAGGCGATACGCCAAACTCGCTGGCAATGAATGGCGCGTCCAGCCAGCGTTTTTGAAAGTAGTCCCGGATGCGGATCGTTGGAGAGAGCAGCTGGCAGTAGCCTTTGTCGGTTGAAACGATAGTCGCCTGATGCCCGGCGCTCGCGACTTTAACCGCCAGCGTTGCGGCTAAATCGTCAGCCTCATTACCGTGGGCGCCCCAGCACGGAACGCCGCGCTGCTCAAAGGCCGCGCGGATAGCGGGCATTTCTGCGTGCAGATCGTCCGGCATCGGCGCACGTCCGGCTTTGTAGTCCGGCAGGCGCTGGTGCCGCCAGCCGGTATTGCGTGCTTCATCGTCGAATACGGCAACAGCGTGGGTGGGTTCGCTATGGCGAATGAGCTGCTCCAGCGCGTGTAAACAGGTGTCCTTGCAGGGGGTGCCCTGTACCGCATGAATACGGCGAATCAGGTTAAGTGCATCGACGATAAGCAAATGAACGGCCACAGATAATCTCCCTTCTGTCTGATAGGTGAAGGGTAACACTGAGCGCAGCATGAAACTATGAATGGTGGCGAAAACAGGAAGAAGCCTCGCAAAACGAGGCTTCCTGAGAGGCTTAATCGCAGGTGACGATCTTCATCGCCAGGCCACCGCGGGAAGTTTCGCGGTATTTGGCGTTCATATCTTTACCGGTTTCGTACATGGTTTCGATAACCTTGTCGAGGCAGACGCGCGGTTCGCTGGTACGACGCAGCGCCATACGGGCCGCGTTCACCGCTTTCACAGAGGCGATGGCGTTACGCTCGATGCATGGCACCTGGACCTGTCCGCCGACCGGATCGCAGGTCAGCCCCAGGTTATGTTCCATGCCGATTTCCGCCGCAATACAAACCTGCGCAGGACTTGCGCCCAGTAATTCGGCCAGACCCGCCGCCGCCATAGAGCAGGCGACGCCCACTTCACCCTGACAGCCCACTTCCGCGCCGGAAATCGAGGCGTTCATCTTGTACAGTGAGCCAATCGCACTGGCGACCAGCATATACCGCGCGAGTGAGTTTGCATTCACTTCACGGATAAACTTGTCGTAATACGCCAGAACCGCCGGAACAATTCCGCACGCCCCGTTGGTTGGCGCGGTGACGACGCGGCCACCCGCGGCGTTCTCTTCGTTCACCGCCAGCGCGAACATGTTGATCCAGTCGACGACGGCCATCGGGTCGGTGGTGGTTTTGTCGGTGCTGACCAGCATGCGGCGCAGCGCAGCCGCACGACGCGGAACACGCAGTTTACCCGGCAGCACGCCTTCGGTGGTGATCCCGCGCTCAATGCCGCTGCGCATCACTTCCCAGACGTTAGCGAAGTGCTGTTCCAGCTCCTCTTTGCTGTGCAGGGCCAGCTCGTTTTTCATCATCAGGCCGGAGAGAGAAAGCCCTGTCTCCTGGCAGTGACGCTGTAAGTCGGCCGCGTTTTTGTAAGGGTACGGCACATCAACGGCAGAATTGGTGCTTTGACCAAAATGGTCCTCGTCGACGATAAACCCGCCGCCGATGGAGTAATACGTCTGGCTGTAAACCGCTTTGTCGCCGGCCAGCGCGGTAATGCGCATGCCATTCTCGTGCAGCGACAGGTTATCCGCATGGAAATTCATGCAGTGATCAACCGGGAATTCAACCTCATGCTCGCCGTTCGCCAGCAGCAAACGACCGTGGGTGTTCACGTCCTGGATAAAGCCAGGTATTGCATCAATATCAACGGTATCCGGCAGATTACCCGCCAGCCCCATGATAATGGCAATATCGGTATGGTGGCCTTTACCGGTCAGGGAAAGGGAACCATATACATCGACAACCACGCGGGTGATGTCGTGCAAAATGCCGCGTGCAATCAAGTCATCCGTGAATTGTTTACCGGCTTTCATTGGTCCGACGGTGTGAGAGCTGGAAGGACCAATACCGATTTTGAAGATATCGAATACGCTAATCATGATGCGTCCATTGCTTCAGTCAGAGGGGAGAAGTGCGCCGTCCGCAGACGGCGCAGGAGGTATTAGCTGAACAGCGAGTAGAAAATAGCGGAGATGGCAATCAGGCCCATCACAACAACGAACACGTTGCTGATATGGCCGCTGTATTTACGCATCGCAGGCACTTTCTGAATCGCGTACATCGGCATCAGGAACAGGATCATCGCGATAATTGGGCCGCCCAGGGTTTCAATCATGCCCAGAATGCTTGGGTTCAGGGTGGCTACCGCCCAGGTGGTCACCAGCATGAACAGCGCAGTGATTTTGTTCAGACGGTTGATTTCAATGGTCTTGCCTTTACCACGCAGAGATTTAATCACCATGCCGTTGAAGCCTTCACGTGCGCCCAGGTAGTGGCCCAGGAAGGATTTGGTGATGGCGATAATTGCGATGATCGGCGCCATCCACGCAATCAGCGGTGCGTTAAAGTGGTTTGCCAGGTAAGACAGAATAGAGATGTTCTGCTCTTTCGCCGCCGCCAGATCCGCCGGGGAGAGGCTCAGCACGCAGCTGAACACGAAGAACATTACGGTCAGTACCATCATGATGTGCGCGCGAGCCAGGATGCTGGAGCACTTCTTCTCTGCGCCATTGCCGTACTCTTCACGCTTCGCTACTGCGAAGGAAGAGATGATTGGCGAGTGGTTGAAGGAGAACACCATAACCGGGATCGCCAGCCACAGGGTCAGCAGCAGACCGTTGCCGGTCGTGGATGCGCTGCTCAGAGACAGGGTTTCCAGCGCAGCGCCGTTCCACTGTGGGATCAGGTACAGAGCCAGCACCATCAGAGCCGCAACAAACGGGAACACCAGCACGCTCATCGCTTTCACAATCATCTGCTCGCCGAAGCGCACGATGGTCATCATACCAACGATCAGGATCAGGGACAGAATCGCACGCGGCGGCGGGGTCATCTGAAGCTGGTGCATCATAAAGCTTTCTACGGTGTTGGTGATAGCAACGCTGTACACCAGCAGAATCGGGTAAATCGCGAAGAAGTAGAGCAGGGTAATCAGCTTACCTGCGCCGACGCCGAAGTGTTCTTCGACGACTTCAGTGATGTCTTCGCCCGGGTTTTTACCGGACAGCACGAAGCGGGTCAGGCCTCGGTGCGCAAAGAAGGTCATCGGGAAGGCGATGAGGGCCATGATGATCAGCGGGATCATACCGCCGACACCTGCGTTGATAGGAAGGAACAGTACACCAGCGCCGATTGCTGTGCCGTACAGGCCAAGCATCCACATGGTATCCGTTTTGCGCCAACCGCTTCGGGATTCAATCGAAGCAACGGTGCTGGTTTGAGTGGTTTCCATCTGTATCTCCTGGAGGAAGCAAATTGTCAGGTTTTTAGTCAAATCCGATGAAAAAGCGCCTGACGGTAATATGAAATTCGTTCAGTGACGGTTTTTTAATAATTTTTGCCCGTAACTATTGGCGGGCGGAAAGATACATTCTAGTTATGAATCTATCAGTGATCGCGATCCCAAATGCAATAATCCACTTGTGATGTGGGTATCTTTAGACCATTTATCTGTTAAAAAAACATCAAAGAGAATTTACGGGCGCGAAGGCTACCATTAACGACATGTTTTCGAAAAGGTCGACCCGCGAGATAGGTGTCTTTCGCTGTAAAGAAATGGGATTTTAGGATTTTCTGGCGGGTAATTTCGATTAAGACTGATTATTTACGGTTTCAAAAACGAGGTAATCGTTTGCGCAGGCGTCAGATTTGTTAATAACATTGAAGATCGCTATGAATTGCAACACGAATAAAAAAGCCGGATGACGATCCGGCTTGAGAGGAGAGGAATGTCGCTTTACTTGATGATTTCGTAACACGGAATATAGGCAGAGCCTGGAAGCTTCATGCGGTGCTGAGCGACAAAGCCCTGCAACATATCATCCATGCGGCGCATCATCTCCGGATCACCGTGGATCTTATACGGGCCAAACTCTTCAATTGCGCGTATCCCCACCTCTTTCACGTTCCCCGCCACGATGCCAGAGAAGGCGCGACGCAGGTCGGCAGCCAGCACTTCCACCGGCTGATCCGGATAGAGTTTGAGGTTCGCCATGTTCTCATGCGACGGCTCGAAGGGGATCTGAAGATCCGGTGCGATACGGATGGACCAGTTAAAGCTGTAGGCATCCCCGGTATCACGACGATTCTCTTTCACCAGCGGCATTGCTTTTTTCATCTGACGGGCCACTTCTGCGGCATCGTCAATAATAATGCGGTAGTGACGGCGCGCGTCTTCGCCCAGCGTATGCACGATAAACTCGTCCAGCACGCGGAAGTAGTCGGCGCTCTCTTTCGGGCCGGTCAGGATCAGCGGCAGAACCTGATCTTTGTTGGCCGGGTTCATCAGGATCCCGAGCAGATAAAGCAGCTCTTCCGCCGTACCTACGCCGCCCGGGAAGATAATAATGCCGTGCGCGATACGGACAAACGCCTCAAGACGTTTTTCGATATCCGGCATAATAATCAGTTCGTTAACCAGCGGGTTAGGCGGCTCAGCGGCGATGATCGACGGCTCGGTCATGCCGATAAAACGGCCTTCTTTATAGCGTTGCTGCGCGTGACCTACTGCCGCGCCTTTCATTGGTGCTTCCATCGCGCCAGGACCGCAACCGGTACAGATATTCAGTTCGCGCAGGCCGAGCTGCGTCCCCACGCGGCGGGCATACAGGTATTCGGTTTCGTTAATAGAGTGACCACCCCAGCAGACGACCATGTTCGGCGCTTCGCCCACGTGCAGGGCGCGGGCGTTACGCAGAATGGAGAAGACCAGGTTGGTGATATGAACGGAACTTTCCAGGTCAAGATGCTGGAAACGTCCGGCGTTGCTGATCTGTCCGTTAACAAACAGAATGTCGCGCAGCACGGCAAACAGGTTGGCCTGAAGTGAGCGAATAATACGCCCGTCGACAAAAGCGTCTTCCGGCGGGTTGATCACTTCCAGCTTCACCCCGCGCTCGCGGCGCAGCACGTTGATATCAAAACTTTCGAAGCGGGACAGCAGCTCTTTACTGTTGTCGGTCAGGCTTCCGGAGTTCAGTACGGCAAGTGAACAGTTACGAAACAGTTGATAAAGGTCGCTACTGGCGGTGCGTTTAAGCATGTCCACTTCCAGCTGCGACAACATATCCATAGAGCCAAGCGGGCTAATATGTGTAATCAAGTGAGCTCCTTATGGGACGATTATCGTCTTTCCCTGTTGATTACAATAGCCCTGGCTTATGACGTTTCACAACACTTCGGGCGGAATACCGCCCGCATATTGTGAAAATATTTATCTTACTGGCGCACCAGCCGTCCGGTGGCAGGCACAAAATCGGTATTGGTGCGCCACGGATTGATATCCAGACCGCCGCGACGGGTGTAGCGGGCGTAAACGCTCAGCTTTTCGGGCTGGCAGAAACGCTGGATGTCGTTGAAGATGCGCTCCACGCACTGCTCGTGGAATTCGTTGTGATGACGGAATGACACCAGGTAACGCAGCAGCTTTTCACGATCAATCTGCGGGCCGCGGTACTGGATCTGTACCGAGCCCCAGTCCGGCTGATGGGTGATAAGGCAGTTGGATTTCAGCAGATGGCTGACCAGCGTCTCGTTGACCACTTTTCCGCCCGCCGCGTTTTCCAGGTAGTCGGTGCTAAATTCATAGCTTTCCACCTCAATGTCCTGATCGTCGATGCAGGTGCCGTGGAAATGGGCGACAGGCTGTCCTTCCAGCTCATGCAGACGGTATAACGAGACGGTTACGTTCCCCTGCGCGCACGCGCTTAAATCACGTTCAAGCGTCTGTTGTACCTCGTCCCAGCTGTTGAATTTGGTCTGGTTAAAGCTGTTGAGATAGAGCTTAAAGCTCTTGGATTCGACCAGGTTTACGCTGGCGTAATCCAGCTCGACGTGGCCCACGGCCACCTGCGGCAGACCGCGCGCATTCAGCCAGGAGAGTTCGTACAGCGTCCAGATGTCGCCGCCGACAAACGGCAGCGCGTCAGCGTGCAGCCCGAGCGGATCGCGGTTCAGACTGCGCGGCACGCCCTGCAACAGGCTTGCATCGTAGGTGTCGCGGTAATCGGTCGATTTACCCAGCGTTAAGCCCGTTAACGCCTGATGATTTTCGTAAGACATGTTTCATAGCCACTTTACAGGTACACTTATGGGCTGAGTTTATCCTGTCTTACAAGAAGAGAGAAATCGGTGGATATCGAAACTGCAAATGCCCTGACGTCCTTCACGACCCGCTATTGCGATGCCTGGCATGAAAAGCGGGGGACGTGGCCGCAAAGTACTGACTTATATGGCGTGCCGTCACCGTGCATTATCGCTTCGCAGGATGATTACGTTATCTGGCAACCGAAACCGTTCACGGGCGAGCAGAATGTAAATGCGGTTGAACGCGCGATGGACATTGTGATACAACCTGCGCTTCATGCATTTTATACCACGCAGTTTGCCGGGGATATGACTGCATGTTTTGCAGGACAGCCGTTGACGCTGCTGCAAACCTGGAGCGAAGACGATCTGCAACGCGTTCAGGAAAACCTCATTGGTCACCTGGTCACGCAAAAACGCCTTAAGCTCTCTCCGACTCTTTTTATTGCGACGCTCGACAGTGAACTGGACGTCATTTCTGTCTGCAACCTGTCTGGCGAGGTCATCAAAGAGACGCTCGGCACCCGCAATCGCGACGTTCTCGCGCCTTCACTTGCGGATTTTCTTACCCAAATTAAGCCGCTTCTGTAATCCATGATGCTACTGGACGTGTGAGAGATCTCTTACACGCTCTGTGAGACATCGCCGAAACAGTTAGCGTTGCCTTAGGAATTTCAGATTAATATTAACTTTTCTTTCAACAGGTTAGTGTTTTTCTGAAAGGAAATCCCCCGTTTCGCCTGGCTTACATTGCTTACAAGGTGGGTTGTAAGACGAAGCAGAATAGCGGATTCTATCTGTGTCGACAGGATGCCGACACGAGAAACGAACATCAGGATGATGGCGTTTCTTACCAGGGACACGTCAGGATGACGCCGCAGGAAGGCTTCAGGATGAAGCAAAGTGGATCACGCAGGATGCGTAAGGGACACCTCCAGGAAGGAGAACGAGAGCCGGTCAGTATGGTCGGTGGGTCAGGCTGGCCAGGACGTTTCAGGATGAAACCTACACATCAGGACGATGTGAGCAGGAAGCAAAAGGTAAATGGATGACCAGGCCTTCGGGCATCAGGAAAAGTTGTCACGGATGAGCAGGGAGCACGTATTGTAGCTGGAATGCTGCGAAACGAACCGGGAGCACTGTTTTTACAGTGCTCCCTTTTTTTATTTCTGTCGTCCGCAATGCTATGCTTCGCGCCATTCCGTTTTTCAGTTGAGGTATATATGTCGCATCATGACAACGTTCGTGCGCAGTTGCACGCCATCGAAGCCCTTATGCGCCAGCATCAGCTGTGGCAGGATAACGCGCCGCAGCCAGACGCGTTCGCCAGCACCCAACCGTTTTGTCTGGATACGCTGGCCCCGTTCGAGTGGCTCCAGTGGGTCTTAATTCCTCGTATGCACGCGCTACTGGAAGGTGGTCACGCGTTGCCCGCGTCTTTTGCCGTCTCTCCCTATTACGAAATGGCGCTGGAAGCGACCCACCCGGCGCGTGCCATGATGCTGGTGGAGCTGGAAAAGCTCGATGCGCTTTTCGCCGGTGACGATGCATGACGCTTGAGATCCTTTATCAGGATGAGTGGTTAGTGGCGGTGAATAAACCGTCCGGCTGGCTGGTGCACCGTAGCTGGCTCGATCGCGATGAGAAAGTCGTGGTCATGCAAACCGTGCGCGATCAGATCGGTCAGCACGTCTTTACTGCCCATCGTCTGGATAGGCCAACCTCTGGCGTTCTGCTGATGGGGCTTTCCAGTGAGGCGGGTCGACTGCTTTCGCAGCAGTTTGAGCAGCACCAGATGCAAAAGCGCTACCACGCCATCGTGCGTGGCTGGCTGACGGATTCCGCCACGCTTGATTATCCGCTGGTGGAGGAACTGGATAAAATTGCCGATAAATTTGCCCGCGAAGATAAAGGCCCGCAGCCTGCGGTGACCGACTATCGCGGTATGGCGACCACAGAACTGCCGGTGGCGACCAGCAAATTTCCGACCACGCGATACAGTCTGGTTGAGCTTTTGCCCAAAACCGGGCGCAAGCACCAGCTTCGCCGCCACCTTGCACATCTGCGCCACCCGATTATCGGCGACAGCAAGCACGGCGATCTGCGCCAGAACCGCAGCGCGGCCGAGCACTTTGGCTGTAACCGGCTGATGCTGCACGCCAGCGAGCTACGCCTGACGCACCCGTTTACCGGCGAACCGCTGACTATTCGCGCAGGGCTGGACGAGGTCTGGATGCAGGCGCTGTCACAGTTTGGCTGGCTGGGACAACTCCCCGAAAATGAAAGGGTTGAGTTTGCCGCAGGCAACGTTCAGGATGAACAGCAAGCGCAATAATTACGGGAGCAAAGCATGGCTGAAGTAGGCATTTTTGTCGGCACGATGTACGGCAACTCGCTGCTGGTGGCGGAGGAAGCGGAAGCAATCCTTGTAAACCAGGGCCATAAAGCAACGGTCTATGAAGATCCGGAGCTGGCGGACTGGGAAAAGTATAAAGATAAATACATCCTGGTGGTGACCTCCACCACCGGGCAGGGCGATCTGCCGGACAGCATCGTCCCGCTTTTCCAGGGCATTAAAGACCAGCTCGGCTATCAGCCAGATGTTCACTATGGCATCATCGCCCTCGGCGATAGCTCTTACGCTAATTTCTGCGGCGGCGGTAAACAGTTCGACGCGCTGTTGCAGGAACAGAGCGCTCAGCGCGTCGGAGAGATGTTGCTGATTGATGCGGGTGAACACCCTGAGCCAGAAAGCGAGTCAAATCCCTGGGTTGAACACTGGGCAACGCTGCTTAAATAACCCTGCGCTATACCAATGCCAGGCCGGGTCAGGCGTAGCCGCCACCCGGCATTACACCCCGCCCCAAACGCCATTTCCGTGAACCACCTTCCACTCCTCTGGGCTTATGCCCTAAACAACCTCCCTCACGCCCTTCAATACTGTGTTTTTGCACGGTGAGGTGAAGAGGCACTCCTTCATATACTTTTCCCGTCACTATAAAACGGCTTCTGGCCGTACCAAAACCAAACACAAATCTCTCATTCTGATTACCCTACAGGTGCTGTACAGAATGAACCAGGCGAAAGCTATGTTTCAGGAGTGCAACAATGAGTACATTAAGCCACGCGGCGAGCAGCGCTGAGAAGCGCACCAACGCCCGCTACTGGATAGTGGTGATGCTGTTTATCGTCACCTCTTTCAACTACGGCGACCGTGCCACGTTATCCATTGCCGGCTCTGAGATGGCAAAGGACATCGGACTTGATCCGGTAGGTATGGGTTATGTTTTCTCCGCATTTTCATGGGCCTACGTAATCGGCCAAATCCCTGGCGGCTGGCTGCTGGACCGCTTTGGTTCAAAACGGGTCTATTTCTGGTCCATTTTCATCTGGTCGATGTTTACCCTGTTACAGGGCTTCGTGGATATCTTCAGCGGCTTCGGCATTATCATTGCGCTCTTTACCCTCCGCTTCCTGGTGGGCTTAGCGGAAGCGCCATCATTCCCTGGCAACAGCCGTATTGTGGCCGCCTGGTTCCCGGCGCAGGAGAGGGGAACGGCGGTAGCCATCTTTAACTCGGCGCAATACTTTGCGACGGTTATTTTCGCGCCAATCATGGGCTGGCTGACGCACGAAGTGGGCTGGTCGCACGTCTTCTTCTTCATGGGCGGGCTGGGGATCGTCATCAGCTTCATCTGGCTGAAAGTGATCCACGAACCAAACCAGCATCCGGGCGTGAACAAGAAAGAGCTGGACTACATTGCTGAAGGTGGGGCGCTGATCAACATGGATCAGAAAACCCAGAAAGCTAAAGTTCCGTTCAGCCAGAAATGGGGGCAGATCAAACAGCTCGTCGGCTCACGAATGATGATCGGTATCTATCTCGGCCAGTACTGCATTAACGCCTTAACCTACTTCTTTATCACCTGGTTCCCGGTTTACCTGGTGCAGGCGCGCGGGATGTCGATTCTGAAGGCGGGGTTTGTCGCCTCCGTGCCGGCCATCTGTGGCTTCGTGGGCGGGGTGCTTGGCGGGGTCATCTCCGACTGGCTGATGCGTCGTACCGGTTCGCTGAATATTGCGCGTAAAACGCCAATCGTACTCGGCATGCTGCTCTCCATGACCATGGTGTTCTGTAACTACGTCAGCGCGGAGTGGATGATTATCGGCTTTATGGCGATGGCCTTCTTCGGTAAAGGCATTGGCGCACTGGGCTGGGCGGTGATGGCAGATACCGCGCCGAAAGAGATCAGCGGCCTGAGCGGCGGTCTGTTCAACATGTTTGGCAACATTTCCGGCATTGTCACCCCAATCGCTATCGGTTACATCGTCGGCACCACTGGCTCCTTCAACGGCGCGCTGATTTATGTAGGCGTCCATGCGCTGGTGGCGGTACTCAGTTATCTGGTGCTGGTGGGTGACATCAAACGAATCGAACTGAAACCTGTTGGGGAGCGCGGATGATGACAACGCAATCAAGCCCGATCGTGACGGAGATGAAGGTCATACCGGTGGCGGGTCAGGACAGCATGCTGCTCAACATTGGTGGCGCGCATAACGCCTGGTTCACCCGCAACATTGTGGTGCTGACCGACAGCGCAGGGAATACCGGCGTCGGGGAAGCGCCTGGCGGAGAGGTGATTTACCAGACGCTGGTCGACGCCATCCCGCAGGTGGTTGGGCAGGAGGTCGCCCGCCTGAACAAGGTGGTTCAGCGGGTGCATAAGGGCAACCAGTCGGCGGATTTTGATACCTTCGGCAAAGGGGCCTGGACGTTTGAACTGCGCGTTAACGCGGTGGCGGCGCTGGAGGCGGCTCTCCTCGATTTACTGGGCAAGGCGCTGAACGTGCCGGTCTGCGAACTGCTGGGGCCAGGCAAACAGCGTGATGCGGTAACGGTGCTGGGCTATCTGTTCTACGTTGGCGACCGGACGAAAACCGATCTGCCGTATCTGGAACGCTCGCCGGGCAGCCACGCGTGGTATCACCTGCGTCATCAGGAGGCGCTCTCTGGCGAGGCGGTGGTACGCCTGGCAGAGGCGGCGCAGGATCGCTACGGCTTTAAAGACTTCAAGCTGAAAGGCGGCGTTCTGCCGGGTGAGCAGGAGATTGACAGCGTGCGCGCGTTGAAAAAACGCTTCCCGGAGGCACGCATCACCGTCGATCCGAACGGCGCCTGGCTGCTGGATGAAGCTATCGCGCTGTGCAAAGGGCTGGGCGACGTGCTGACCTACGCGGAAGATCCGTGCGGCGCCGAGCAGGGCTTTTCTGGCCGCGAGGTGATGGCCGAATTCCGCCGCGCTACCGGGCTGCCGGTTGCGACCAACATGATCGCCACCAACTGGCGTGAAATGGGCCATGCGGTGATGCTGAATGCGGTGGACATACCGCTGGCGGACCCGCACTTCTGGACTCTTTCCGGCGCGGTGCGCGTGGCGCAGCTGTGCGATGACTGGGGGCTCACCTGGGGCTGCCACTCCAATAACCATTTCGACATTTCGCTGGCGATGTTTACCCACGTTGGCGCGGCGGCGCCGGGCAACCCGACCGCCATCGATACGCACTGGATCTGGCAGGAAGGCGAAGCGCGCCTGACCAAAAATCCACTTGAAATCAAAAACGGCACCATTGCCGTACCGGATGCGCCGGGGCTGGGCGTGGAGCTTGACTGGGATCAGATCCACAAGGCGCATGAAGCGTATAAAAAACTGCCGGGCGGCGCGCGTAACGACGCAGGCCCGATGCAATACCTTATCCCCGGCTGGACATTTGACCGTAAGCGCCCTGTATTTGGACGTCACTGATAAAAGGATCGAACGATGAGCACATTTTCTACCCCTGTAGTCACCTCCATGCAGATCATTCCTGTCGCGGGACATGACAGCATGCTGATGAACCTGAGCGGCGCCCATGCGCCGTTCTTCACCCGTAATATTGTGGTGATCAAGGACAACTCAGGGCATACCGGTGTCGGTGAAATCCCGGGCGGGGAGAAGATCCGTAAAACGCTGGAGGACGCCATTCCGCTGGTGGTGGGTAAAACGCTGGGCGAGTACAAAAATGTGCTGACTCGCGTGCGTACGACCTTTGCCGATCGTGATGCGGGTGGCCGTGGTCTGCAAACGTTTGATCTGCGCACCACTATCCATGTGGTCACGGGCATTGAAGCCGCGATGCTGGATCTGCTGGGCCAGCATCTTGGCGTCAATGTCGCCTCCCTGCTGGGCGACGGCCAACAGCGCAGCGAAGTGGAAATGCTCGGCTACCTGTTCTTTATCGGCAACCGCAAACTCACCCCGCTGCCGTACCAGAGCCAGCCGGACGAAAAATGCGACTGGTATCGTGTGCGTCACGATGAAGCGATGACCCCGGATGCGGTAGTGCGCCTGGCGGAAGCCGCGTATGAAAAATATGGCTTTAATGACTTCAAGCTGAAAGGCGGTGTACTGGCGGGTGAAGAAGAAGCAGAGGCGATCGCCGCGCTGGCGAAGCGCTTCCCGCAGGCGCGCGTCACGCTGGATCCGAACGGTGCCTGGTCGCTTGATGAGGCGATAAAAATCGGTAAGCAGCTTAAAGGCGTGCTGGCCTATGCGGAAGATCCGTGCGGTGCAGAGCAGGGGTTCTCCGGACGTGAAGTGATGGCGGAGTTCCGTCGCGCCACCGGGCTGCCAACCGCCACCAACATGATCGCGACCGACTGGCGTCAGATGGGGCACACGCTCTCGCTGCAATCGGTGGACATTCCGCTGGCAGACCCGCACTTCTGGACGATGCAGGGCTCGGTTCGCGTGGCGCAGATGTGCCATGAGTTCGGCCTGACCTGGGGCTCGCACTCCAACAACCACTTCGACATCTCGCTGGCGATGTTCACCCACGTGGCGGCTGCCGCGCCGGGCAACATTACCGCCATCGACACCCACTGGATCTGGCAGGAGGGCAACCAGCGCCTGACCAAACAGCCGTTTGAAATCAAAGGCGGTATGGTACAGGTTCCTGCTACGCCGGGTCTGGGCGTAGAACTGGATATGGACCAGGTCATGAAAGCGCATGAGCTGTACCAGAAACACGGCCTTGGGGCGCGTGATGACGCGCTGGCGATGCAATACCTGATCCCAGAGTGGACATTCGACAATAAACGTCCGTGCATGGTACGATAAGCGCATTGGGACCGCTCCCATGAGTGGTCCCTTACGTGGTGTATGCTTAACGTAACTAACATGCGTAAGGATGGCTTATGAAAATTGTTATCGCTCCGGACTCGTATAAGGAAAGCTTGAGCGCGCTGGAGGTGGCGACAGCGATAGAGGTCGGTTTTCGCGACATTTTCCCGTCAGCGGACTATGTCAAATTACCGGTTGCCGATGGTGGCGAAGGGACGGTGGAAGCGATGGTGGCAGCCACGCATGGGCGTCTTGTCCATGTTCCCGTTACCGGGCCTTTGGGTGAACGCGTGGAAGGGTTTTTCGGGTTATCCGGAGACGGGAAAAGCGCCTTTATCGAGATGGCGGCAGCGAGCGGTCTGGAGCTTGTTGCTCCCGCAAAGCGTAACCCGTTAATCACCACCTCCTGGGGAACCGGGGAACTGATCCGTCATGCGCTGGATGCGGGCGTAAAGCATATCATTATTGGCATTGGAGGCAGCGCGACCAATGACGGTGGCGCAGGCATGGTGCAGGCGCTGGGCGTAAAACTGCTGGATGCGAAAGCGCAGCCCGTAGGGCCGGGCGGCGGCGAACTGGCAAGCCTTGCGCATATCGATCTTAGCGGGCTGGATAAGCGGCTGGCAGACTGTCGAATTGAAGTGGCCTGCGATGTGACCAACCCCCTGATCGGCGAAGCTGGCGCTTCTGCGGTATTTGGTCCGCAGAAAGGGGCGACGCTGGAGATGGTCAGGACGCTGGACAACGCGCTGGCGCATTACGCAAAAATTATCGCCCGGGATCTGGATATTGACGTCTTAAACCTGGCGGGCGGCGGTGCGGCTGGCGGAATGGGGGCGGCGCTGTATGCATTTTGCGGCGCACAGCTCCGTCAGGGGATTGAGATTGTCACCGATGCCCTGCATCTTGATGAACAGGTCGCGGACGCCGATCTGGTGATCACGGGCGAAGGGCGTATCGACAGCCAGACGATCCACGGCAAAGTGCCCGTTGGCGTGGCGAGAGTCGCGAAACGCTATAACAAGCCAGTTATCGGCATTGCCGGCAGCCTGACGGCGGATGTTGGCGTGGTGCATGAGCATGGACTGGATGCCGTATTCAGCGTGATCTACACCATCTGCTCGCTGGAGGATGCGCTGGAAAATGCGCAACAGAATGTACAGATGGCCGCAAGGAATATTGCGGCGGTGATAAAGATGGGGCAGGGGATGTCGCGTTAACGTTCGTGCTCCTGTAGGCCCGGTAAGCGAAGCGCCACCGGGCTTTGGTCTTAGCTCCCCAACACCTTCATTGCTTCCCGCGTCACGTTGTCCATCTCGTCCAGCAGCTCCAGGAACTCCGGTTCGAGATCGGATTCTGGCGTACCCGCGCGGAGCTGCTGTTCAAGCAACTGGCAGAGATTTTTCAACCGCGGTACGCCGCTGTAGCCGCAGCTGCCGTGCAGTTTATGAATGGCTTCCAGCAGTCCTTCGGGGTTTTCACCCACCAGCTGTTCTTCAACCTTGTTACGGATCTCAGGCAGGAAGTCCACCAGCATTTGCAGCATATCGCGGGCCAGATCGGGTTTGCCCGCCGCCTGGCGCAGCGCCAGTTGCCAGTCAAACGTGGCATTCTGGTTAACGCTGATCTCCGGCGATTCAGCTGTAATGGTGTATGTCCCGCCAATGTGCCCCGGCTTGTAGCGCAGCAGCAGGCTGTGCAGCTTCTCTTCGTCGATCGGTTTCGCCAGATAATCGTTCATGCCCGCACCCAGCAGTTTCTCCTTTTGCCCCGCCATCGCGTGCGCCGTCACGGCAATCACCGGCGTCTGCTGCTGGTGCGGAAGCTGGCGAATCAACTCGCAGGCGCGGATGCCATCCATGCCCGGCATCTGAATATCCATCAGGATCAGGTCGAACTGCATCTGTTTGGCTTGTTCCACGGCTTCGGCGCCGCTGGTACACAGCTCAACATGCTGAACCTGATCCTCAAGCAGCACGCCAATCAGCTTCAGGTTCGCCGGGTTGTCGTCCACGGCCATCACCGTCATCGGCAGCTTATGTTCGTCGTTTTCCAGCGGCAGGGACTGATGCGTCAGACGGCAATATTCGGTCAGCGCAGGTAACAGCCGTGTGGCGGTGAGGGGTTTCAGCAGACACGCCGCCGCTCCGTCGTTTTTCAGCTCTTCGGCGTTGATTTGGGCGTGGCACGGCAGCGCCAGCAGCAGGTAGTCCGTCATTGAGGCCGCCTTCGCCAGGCGTTCCTGCTGCATGGTCAGTTCTCCGGTAAACGTCACCGGAATCCCCAACAACAGGATATCGTAATGATCGTTCGCCAGCGCGGAGAAGGTCGGGCTGTAGATGACCTCCAGCGGCGTGCTGCTTAATACATCAAGCGTACACTGCGCCGCCGCGGCGTTCGGTTCCACATAGGCCAGACGCATCCCCTTCAGGCACCCGGTGACCGGGCCGTCGGTCTGCACGTTCGGGTTAAGATCAAGGTTGATATGGAACCAGAAGGTTGAGCCCCGGTTAGGCTGGCTGTGGAAGGAAATATCGCCTCCCATCTCTTTCACCAGCTTTTGGGTGATCACCAGCCCCAGGCCCGTTCCGCCGTGACGACGGGAAATGCTCGCATCGGCCTGGCGGAAAGCCTGGAACAGACGCGTCTGATCGCGCTCCGGAATACCAATTCCGGTATCCCGGATCTGCACTTCAATCTGGACTTTGTTATTACTGAGCGCCCTTTTTTCGACCAGAATATCGATGTTGCCGTTCTCGGTGAACTTAATCGCGTTGCCCACCAGATTGGTAATGACCTGTTGCAGGCGCAGCGGGTCGCCAATGACGTTATCCGGCACATCATTTTTAATATTGAGCGTCAGTTCCAGACCCTTATCATGCGATGAGTGGGCAAGAAGCGTGACCACGTCATCCAGCGTGCTGCGCAGCGGGAAGGGAATACTCTCCAGAATCAGCTTGCCCGCTTCCAGCTTCGAGAAGTCCAGTACGTCGTTAATAATGGTCAGCAGGTTGTTGGCTGAGCGTTCAATGGTATGCAGATGGTCACGCTGGGTCGGGTTCAGCTCGCTTTTGAGCGTCAGACGGGTGAAGCCAATCACCCCGTTCAGCGGCGTGCGCAGCTCGTGCGACATGTTCGCCAGGAACTCAGACTTAATACGTGCCGCCTCCTGCGCACGTTTTTTCGCCAGATCCAGCTCCACGTTCTGGATCTCCATCTGCTCCAGCGTTTCGCGCAGGTCAGAGGTGGCCTGGTCAACGTTGTGCTGCATCTCTTCGTGATAAGCCGCCAGCGACATCGCCATTGAGTTGATGCCATTTTTCAGCATATCCAGCTCGCCGAGCATAAAGCCTTCCACGCGGCTGTCGAGCTGACCCCGGCGGATCCGGTCAACGGTATTCACCATGTTGCGGATAGGCCCCGTGACGTCGCGCATCAGTCGCCAGCCGAAGATCAGCGCGATGCCGATGCAGAACAGCATCATCACGCCGGAGATGAATATTTCTTTGTACTGCTGGAGCCGTACCGACTTAAGATCCAGCTCCAGCGCCACATATCCCAGCATATTATTGCTGGACTTCGCATCGGACTGGGCGGATTCATCGGGTGAATAGCTTTCGGAGATAATCGGCGTGCGCAGGATCATGATATCGCCGCGCCGCAACACCGTAAGATGACGCGGGAAGGGGGTACCATCCGGGATTTTCAGCGACGTGGGATCCAGATGGAAATTCGAGGTGACGAACAGACGGTTATGCTCATCGTAAACGGAAATAGCGCGCACAATCTCTGAATGACGGCGGTGCAGCACGCTGATTAACTGACCAATGGATTCACGGTTTTGCAGGTTCATACCGTACTCGCTGGAGACGGCCAGCGGTTCGATAATGCTGGCCCCGGCATCTTCAAGCTGTCTCTGCAAATCGTTATAGCGATGCACCACAAAGAAAATGCTCAGCAGCAAACCGATGAGAACGGTAGGAGCGAGGATCAAAATCATCATGCGCGCGCGCAGGCTGTAGTTGGTCATGGAGTTCCGTTATGGGACAATCAGGCTAATTATGTTTATTTGAGAACAATCTCGGCGATGGCGCAATTCTACTCTGCAAAACGACGCGTGACGACGCGTCAGATCATAACTGTTGAAGCCACGGACCTCGATCCTTTTGGACAGGGGGTGGCGCGTCATAAGGGTAAGACACTGTTTATCACAGGTTTGCTGCCAGGAGAACGCGCAGATATTACGCTGACGGAAGACAAACGTCAGTATGCGCGCGGTCAGGTCAAGCGCCGTCTTAATGATAGCCCGGAGCGCGTGACGCCTCGCTGCCCCCATTTTGGCGTCTGCGGTGGCTGCCAGCAACAGCATGCCAGCACAGAATTACAGCAAAAAAGTAAAAGCAGCGCGCTGGCCCGCCTGGTCGGACACGACGTGAATGACATCATTGCCGATCGGCCCTGGGGCTACCGTCGCCGCGCTCGCCTGAGCCTCAGCTACCAGTCCAAAACCGAGCGGCTGGAGATGGGTTTTCGCAAAGCCGGCTCCAGCGATATCGTCTCTGTCACGCAGTGCCCTGTTTTGGTGCCCCATCTTGAGGCGTTGCTCCCGGACGTGCACCACTGTCTTGCATCGCTGGATGGCGTGCGTTCGCTGGGCCATGTCGAACTGGTGCTGGCCAACAGTGGCCCGCTGATGGTACTGCGCCACACCGCGCCGCTGTCAAAGGCGGATCGCGAAAAACTGGAACGCTTTTCGCATTCTCATGAGCTTGCGCTTTTCCTCGCGCCGCAAAGCGAGATACTTGAGCAGGTCAGCGGAGAAGCGCCCTGGTATGCGTCAGACGGGCTACGCTTAACGTTCAGCCCGCGGGATTTTATCCAGGTTAACGACGGCGTGAACCAGCAGATGGTGGCGAACGCGCTGGCGTGGCTGGACGTACAGCCCACTGACCGGGTGCTCGATCTGTTCTGCGGTATGGGTAACTTTACCCTGCCGCTGGCCCGCAAAGCAGCAAGCGTGGTCGGGGTGGAAGGCGTTGAGGCGCTGGTGGTGAAAGGCCGGGAAAACGCCCAACAGAACGGCTTGCAAAATGTGACATTCTTTCATCAAAATCTTGAGGATGATGTTACTCAGCAACCGTGGGCTAAGCAGGGCTTTGATAAGATCCTGCTCGACCCGGCGCGCGCAGGTGCGCCGGGCGTGATGCAGCATATAATTAAACTCGCGCCTGAACGCGTGGTCTATGTTTCCTGTAACCCGGCGACGCTTGCCCGTGACAGCGAAGCATTATTGAGCGGGGGTTACCAGATTCGACGTCTGGCAATGCTGGACATGTTCCCGCACACTGGTCATCTGGAATCGATGGTGTTGTTCGAGCACATCTAATGAGTTTGGCTTGTCGACTTCGACAGGCCCTTGTCCCTAAAGGAGAGGACGATGGTTGCGGTAAGAAGTGCACATTTAAATAAAGCTGGTGAGTTTGACCCTCAAAAATGGATCGCAAGTCTGGGGATTTCCAGCCAGCAGTCGTGTGAACGCTTAACCGAAACCTGGGCCTATTGTTTACGCACAACGCAGGGGCATCCGGACGCTGAACTGCTGTTGTGGCGCGGCGTGGAGATGGTTGAAATTCTCTCCATGCTGAACATGGATATCGAAACGCTACAGGCCGCACTGCTGTTCCCCCTGGCGGACGCCGACGTGGTGACGGAAGACGTCCTGCGTGAAAGCGTCGGCCAGTCCGTCGTGGCGCTTATCCACGGCGTGCGTGACATGGCAGCCATTCGTCAGCTTAAAGCCGCGCAAACGGACTCTGTCTCTTCCGAGCAGGTGGATAACGTCCGTCGCATGCTGCTGGCGATGGTAGATGATTTCCGCTGCGTGGTGATCAAGCTGGCCGAACGGGTTGCCCATCTGCGTGAAGTGAAGGATGCGCCGGAAGACGAGCGCGTCCTGGCCGCTAAAGAGTGTACGAATATCTATGCGCCGCTGGCGAACCGTCTCGGTATCGGGCAACTGAAGTGGGAGCTGGAAGATTACTGCTTCCGCTATCTGCATCCGGCGGAATACAAACGCATTGCAAAATTGCTGCACGAACGCCGCATTGACCGCGAGCACTATATCGAGGAATTTGTCAGCGGGCTGCGCCAGTCGATGAAAGAGGAGAATGTGCGCGCCGAGGTCTACGGGCGTCCAAAGCACATCTACAGCATCTGGCGCAAAATGCAGAAGAAACATCTCGCCTTTGACGAGCTGTTTGACGTGCGCGCCGTACGTATCGTGGCGGAGCGTCTCCAGGACTGCTATGCCGCGCTGGGGATAGTGCATACTCACTTCCGCCATCTGCCGGATGAGTTTGATGACTACGTCGCCAACCCCAAACCAAACGGCTATCAGTCTATTCATACCGTGGTGCTCGGCCCTGGCGGCAAAACGGTGGAAATTCAGATCCGTACCAAACAGATGCACGAAGACGCCGAGCTGGGCGTGGCGGCGCACTGGAAATACAAAGAGGGTACCTCCGGCGGCGGTCGCTCCGGTCACGAGGACCGTATCGCCTGGCTGCGTAAGCTGATTGCGTGGCAGGAAGAGATGGCCGACTCCGGCGAAATGCTCGACGAAGTGCGCAGTCAGGTCTTCGACGATCGCGTCTACGTCTTTACCCCGAAAGGGGATGTTGTTGATTTGCCGGCAGGCTCCACGCCGCTCGATTTCGCCTACCACATCCACAGCGATGTGGGGCACCGTTGCATCGGGGCGAAGATCGGCGGACGTATCGTACCGTTTACCTACCAGCTCCAGATGGGCGATCAGATTGAAATCATCACCCAGAAGCAGCCAAACCCAAGCCGCGACTGGCTGAATCCGAACCTCGGTTACGTTACCACCAGCCGTGGGCGCTCTAAAATCCACGCCTGGTTCCGCAAGCAGGATCGTGACAAGAACATCCTTGCCGGTCGTCAGATCCTGGACGACGAGCTGGAACATATCGGGATAAGCCTGAAAGAGGCGGAGAAGTTCCTGCTGCCACGCTACAACTTCAACGAGCTCGACGAACTGTTAGCGGCGATTGGTGGCGGCGATATCCGCCTGAACCAGATGGTGAACTTCCTGCAAGCGCAGTTCAACAAGCCAAGCGCAGCGGAGCAGGATGCGGCAGCGCTGAAACAACTCCAGCAGAAAACCTACGCTCCGCAGCAGCGCAGCAAGGACAATGGCCGCGTGGTGGTTGAAGGGGTGGGTAACCTCATGCACCATATTGCCCGCTGCTGCCAGCCGATCCCGGGAGACGATATTGTCGGCTTTATCACCCAGGGGCGTGGGATCTCGATTCACCGCTCCGACTGCGATCAGCTTGCAGAGCTGCAATCGCATGCGCCGGAACGTATCGTGGAAGCCGTCTGGGGGGAGAGCTACTCGGCGGGTTACTCGCTGGTGGTGCGCGTCACTGCCAACGACCGCAGCGGCCTGCTGCGCGACATCACCACCATTCTCGCCAACGAGAAGGTCAACGTGCTGGGCGTTGCCAGCCGCAGCGATACCCGCGAGCAGCTTGCCACCATCGATATGACTATCGAAATCTATAACCTTCAGGTGCTGGGCCGCGTACTCGGCAAACTGAACCAGGTGCCGGATGTGATTGACGCGCGTCGTCTGCACGGCGGCTAAACATCCTCTTCTGTAGGCCGGGTAAGGCAACGCCGCCACCCGGCTCAGGCATTTAATGGAATCTGTTATGACTCAAATCGACCGCCTGCTTGGCATCATGAAACGCCTGCGCGACCCGGAAAACGGCTGCCCGTGGGATAAAGAGCAGACTTTCGCCACCATTGCGCCTTACACGCTGGAAGAGACCTACGAAGTGCTGGACGCGATTTCGCGCGAAGATTTCGACGACCTGCGCGGTGAGCTGGGCGACCTGCTGTTCCAGGTTGTGTTCTACGCGCAGATGGCGCAGGAAGAGGGGCGCTTTAACTTTGACGATATCTGCGCCGCTATCAGCGACAAGCTGGAGCGTCGTCATCCGCATATTTTTGGCGATGCCTCCGCAGGCAACAGTGCGGAAGTGCTGGCGCGCTGGGAGCAGATAAAAAGCGCCGAACGCGCTGGAAAATCCCAGCACTCGGCGCTGGACGACATTCCCCTGAACCTTCCCGCGCTGATGCGCGCGCACAAAATTCAAAAGCGCTGCTCGGCGGTAGGGTTTGACTGGAACTCTCTCGGCCCGGTGCTGGAAAAAGTGCACGAAGAGATCGACGAAGTGATGCATGAAGCGCAGCAGGCCGTTGTGGATGAAGCAAAGCTGGAAGAGGAGATGGGCGATCTGCTGTTTGCGACCGTCAACCTTTCGCGCCACCTCGGTGTAAAAGCGGAAACCGCCCTGCAAAAAGCAAACATTAAATTCGAACGACGCTTTCGCGAAGTTGAGCGGATTGTGGCCTCGCGCGGCCTGGAAATGAGCGGGATTGACCTCGACGCGATGGAAGAAGTCTGGCAGGAAGTAAAACGCCAGGAACATGATCTCTAACGAGATTTTGCGATCAAGCGCAATTTGTGTGATTTTTTAAATGACAAGCGCTTGATTTGCGTCAAAAACATTTACCCAAAAGGGGCTATTTTCTCACTCCTTATGTTTGTCATGGCCTGGAGTGGAGACGGAGAATGAAAGTTTGTGGCGCTCGTCGTGTTCGGGTATACTACTTTCCCGTCTTGGTTATTCCATCGTTTCACCCTAACTTCTCAGGTTCAGCATGACAACGAACTATATTTTTGTGACCGGCGGGGTCGTATCCTCTCTGGGTAAAGGCATTGCCGCAGCCTCCCTCGCAGCCATTCTTGAAGCCCGTGGCCTCAATGTGACCATGATGAAACTGGATCCGTACATCAACGTCGATCCTGGCACCATGAGCCCAACCCAACACGGGGAAGTGTTCGTTACTGAAGACGGCGCTGAAACCGATCTGGATCTTGGCCACTACGAGCGTTTCATCCGTACCAAAATGACCCGTCGTAACAACTTTACGACTGGCCGTATCTACTCTGACGTTCTGCGTAAAGAGCGCCGTGGTGACTACCTGGGCGCGACCGTGCAGGTCATCCCACACATCACTAACGCCATTAAAGAGCGTGTCCTTGCCGGTGGCGAAGGGCATGACGTTGTGCTGGTTGAAATCGGCGGTACCGTGGGGGATATCGAATCCCTGCCGTTCCTCGAAGCGATTCGTCAGCTGGCGGTAGATATTGGTCGTGAGCACGCGCTGTTCATGCACCTGACGCTGGTGCCTTACATGGCGGCAGCAGGTGAAGTGAAAACCAAACCGACTCAGCACTCTGTTAAAGAGCTGCTCTCCATCGGTATTCAGCCTGACATCCTGGTTTGCCGTTCCGATCGCGCGATTCCGGCGAACGAACGCGCGAAAATTGCATTGTTCTGTAACGTGCCTGAAAAAGCCGTTATTTCAATGAAAGATGTCGATTCCATTTATAAAATCCCGGGCCTGTTGAAATCACAGGGTCTGGACGATTATATTTGTAAACGATTCAGCTTGAACTGTCCGGAAGCTAACCTGTCTGAATGGGAGCAGGTGATTTACGAAGAAGCCAATCCGGGCGGCGAAGTGACTATCGGTATGGTCGGCAAGTACATCGAACTGCCGGATGCCTACAAGTCAGTTATCGAAGCGCTGAAACACGGTGGTCTGAAGAATCGCGTCTCTGTGAACATCAAGCTGATTGATTCACAGGATGTGGAGACGCGCGGCGTTGAAATTCTTAAAGATCTGGATGCTATCCTCATCCCTGGCGGCTTCGGCTACCGTGGTGTTGAAGGCAAGATCGCCACTGCACGCTATGCGCGTGAGAACAATATTCCATACCTCGGTATCTGCCTGGGTATGCAGGTTGCGCTGATTGAATTTGCGCGCAACGTAGCGGGAATGGAAAACGCGAACTCTACGGAATTTGTGCCAGACTGTAAGTACCCTGTTGTGGCGCTGATTACGGAATGGCGCGACGAAGACGG
The DNA here is from genome assembly GCF_046054285.1 of Enterobacter sp. DN. Taxonomy (NCBI): domain Bacteria; kingdom Pseudomonadati; phylum Pseudomonadota; class Gammaproteobacteria; order Enterobacterales; family Enterobacteriaceae; genus Enterobacter; species Enterobacter sp. DN. The sequence goes on along the minus strand of NZ_JBJJTG010000003.1, from coordinate 247,474 downwards.
TAACGTCGAAGTCCGTACCGAGAAGAGCGATCTGGGTGGCACCATGCGTCTTGGCGCACAGGCCTGCCAGCTGTCCGACGATAGCGTGGTACGCAAGCTGTACGGCGAGCCGGTCATCACCGAGCGCCATCGTCACCGCTATGAAGTCAACAACATGTTGTTGAAACAAATTGAAGCTGCGGGTCTGCGTGTTGCGGGCCGTTCCGGGGATGATCAGTTAGTCGAGATCATCGAAGTGCCTAACCATCCGTGGTTCGTGGCCTGCCAATTCCACCCGGAATTTACTTCAACGCCGCGTGACGGGCATCCGCTGTTTGCAGGCTTCGTGAAAGCCGCCAGCGAGTACCAGAAGCGTCAGGCGAAGTAAAAAAAGTTAGAACGGCAACGCGTACCTTTGGTACGCGTTGTTTGTCTGGAGTTTTAGTTTAACTTGTACTGAGGAAAATCTAATGTCCAAAATCGTTAAAGTCATCGGTCGTGAAATCATCGACTCCCGTGGTAACCCGACCGTTGAAGCTGAAGTTCATCTGGAAGGTGGTTTCGTCGGTATGGCAGCGGCTCCATCAGGTGCTTCTACAGGTTCCCGCGAAGCGCTGGAACTGCGTGATGGCGACAAATCCCGTTTCATGGGCAAAGGCGTACTGAAAGCGGTTGGCGCTGTTAACGGTCCTATTGCTCAGGCTATCGTTGGCAAAGATGCTAAAGATCAGGCTGGCATCGACAAGATCATGATCGATCTGGACGGTACTGAAAACAAATCTAACTTCGGTGCGAACGCAATCCTGGCCGTTTCCCTGGCGAACGCCAAAGCGGCAGCGGCAGCTAAAGGCATGCCACTGTTCGAGCACATCGCTGAACTGAACGGCACCCCAGGCAAATACTCCATGCCTGTACCAATGATGAACATCATCAACGGTGGTGAGCACGCAGACAACAACGTTGATATTCAGGAATTCATGATTCAGCCAGTTGGCGCGAAGACCCTGAAAGAAGCGGTACGTATGGGTTCTGAAGTGTTCCACAACCTGGCTAAAGTTCTGAAAGCTAAAGGCATGAACACGGCTGTTGGTGACGAAGGCGGCTACGCGCCAAACCTGGGTTCTAACGCAGAAGCACTGGCTGTTATCGCTGAAGCAGTTAAAGCAGCAGGCTACGAGCTGGGCAAAGACATCACCCTGGCGATGGACTGCGCAGCATCTGAATTCTACAAAGACGGTAAATACGTTCTGGCTGGCGAAGGCAACAAAGCGTTCACCTCTGAAGAGTTCACCCACTTCCTGGAAGACCTGACCAAACAGTACCCAATCGTTTCTATCGAAGACGGTCTGGACGAGTCTGACTGGGATGGTTTCGCATACCAGACCAAAGTACTGGGCGACAAAATCCAGCTGGTTGGTGACGATCTGTTCGTAACCAACACCAAGATCCTGAAAGAAGGCATCGAGAAAGGCATCGTTAACTCCATCCTGATCAAATTCAACCAGATCGGTTCTCTGACCGAAACGCTGGCTGCGATCAAAATGGCGAAAGACGCTGGCTACACCGCGGTTATCTCTCACCGTTCTGGCGAAACTGAAGATGCTACCATCGCTGACCTGGCTGTTGGTACCGCTGCTGGCCAGATCAAAACCGGTTCTATGAGCCGTTCTGACCGTGTTGCTAAATACAACCAGCTGATTCGTATCGAAGAAGCGCTGGGCGAAAAAGCACCTTACAACGGTCGTAAAGAGATCAAAGGCCAGGCATAAGCCTGAACCTTCGTTCTTATGAAAAAACCCGCTTCGGCGGGTTTTTTGTTTTCTATAGCAGAAGCGGCAACGTGGCGCTTGCCGTTTGCTGGCTAACGTCACCGTAATGGCTGTCTACTGCAATAAGGGAAGTGGTTAGCAGTTCAACCAGTAGCATCACGCCAACCTTGGCGTTGAGCGCACCCGCGCTCAGCGGTCCCTCGGGTTTGGCTGCAACCAGCTGTAAATCGCTCAGGGAGGCCAGCGGGCTGCGAGGCGTATTGCTGAGTGCCAGTACCTTAACGCCCCTCTTGCGGGCGAGTTTCACCACGTGAAGCAGATCCCGTGTAGAGCCGGAACTTGAGATGGCCACCACCAGCGTCTCTTTCGAGAGCGTCGTCGCATTCATGGCGGCGCGATGCATATCGCTAAACAGCTGTGCAGGTTTGCCGAGTCGCAGCAGCTTGTAATGCAAATACTCCCCCAGAATCGCGCTGGCCGCCACTCCGTAAATTTGCACTGACTGCGCCTGATGCAGGGCCAGTGTCGCCTGTTCAAGCTGGGCCCGGTCGAGGAGTTTTGCGGTATCTTGCAGCGCCTGGACAGACTCATCCACCACGTTATCTATTGCATCTCCTGCCTGACGCTCCGGCAAACCCTGCTGAATATCCAGCGCAAGCGCCATTTTAAATTCGTTATATCCCTTACAGCCCAGCGTGCGGCAAAGGCGTGTGACGCTGGCCTCGCTGGTGCCGCTTTCACGCGCCAGCTCGGTGATCGTCAGGTAGAGCACCCTGGCAGGATCGTTGAGGACAAACTCCCCCAGTTTTTGTTGCGTTGGGCTGTACCCGGAAGCCTCCTGGCGTAGCTTCAGCAGCAGGTTTTCATGGTCCGACATGCTAGATCCTTAATGCGTTTCTCTGCCAACTAGTGTGGCGGAAAGCGGGGGAGAGATGCCAGTCATTTCGAAAAAGTATGATCGGTGTCCTGGTTTTTGGTGGTAATTTTCACAATTAAAAATATATATGGTAAAAATTTTCATCAATAACCAAGGGGGATAAAAAAATGATGCAAATGTTCAGCGGAGCGTCTTCCGGCGGATGGTTTGAAAAAGCGCAGCGCTTCGGCAAATCCTTTATGTTACCCATCGCCATACTGCCCGCAGCAGGTCTGTTGCTGGGGATCGGCGGGGCGCTATCGAATCCAAATACGCTTACTGCGTATCCATTTTTAGACGTTGGCTGGCTACAGGCCATCTTTACCATCATGAGCAGCGCAGGCTCGATTGTGTTTGCAAACCTGTCGGTACTGTTTGCTGTTGGGGTCGCCGTTGGGCTGGCGAAAAATGATAAAGGCACGGCAGGGCTGGCGGCGTTGCTTGCTTATCTGGTGATGAATGCCACTATCAATGCGCTGCTGATCCTGACCGGAAAACTGGCGCATGAGAACCCGGGCGCCGTAGGGCAGGGCATGACGCTGGGTATTCAGACGCTTGAAACGGGCGTGTTTGGTGGGGTAGTTATTGGGCTGGTGACCTGCGCACTGCATCATCGGTTTAATAAAATTGCGCTTCCGCAATTCCTGGGCTTTTTTGGCGGCTCACGCTTCGTTCCCATTATCAGCTCACTGGCGGCGATACTCGTCGGCGCGCTGATGACCGTGGTCTGGCCGCATTTTCAGAAGCTGATCTTTGGCCTCGGCGGGCTGGTGGATGCCACCGGCTATCTGGGGACTTTGCTGTACGGCTTCATCCTGCGCATGCTTGGCCCGTTTGGTTTGCACCACATCTTCTATCTTCCGTTCTGGACCACCGCGCTTGGCGGCAGTGAAATTGTTAACGGTCACCTGGTTGAGGGCACGCAGCGGATCTTCTTCGCCCAGCTCGCCGACCCGAACACGCAGCATTTCTATGAGGGCACGTCGCGCTTCATGTCCGGGCGCTTTATTACCATGATGTTTGGTCTGCTCGGCGCCTGCCTTGCGATGTACCACACGGCCAGGCCGGAGAACAAAAAGCGGGTTGCCGGGCTGCTGCTCTCTGCGGCATTAACCTCATTCCTGACGGGAATTACCGAGCCCATAGAGTTCTCATTCCTGTTTATTGCCCCGGTGCTGTACGTCATTCATGCGCTGTTTGACGGGCTGGCGTTCATGCTCGCGCACATGCTGCACATCACCATCGGACAAACATTCTCCGGCGGGTTTATTGATTTCGTGCTGTTCGGCATTTTGCAGGGGGAAGCGAAAACTAACTGGATGTTCGTCCCGCTGGTGGGCGTACCGTGGTTCTTCCTTTACTACTGTACCTTCCGCTATCTGATCAAACGTTTTGATTTTGCCACGCCGGGCCGTGAAAAGGAGGCGTTGGCTGACGAGGCTACCCTGCCGCAAAGCGAGCGCGCCGCGGCGGTGATCGCCGGGCTGGGAGGAAAAGACAATCTGGATGACGTTGACTGCTGCGCCACGCGCCTTCGCGTCACGGTGAAAGACGGTAGCAAAGTCAATGAATCTGCACTGAAAGCGACCGGCGCCCGCGGCGTAATCGTCCGCGGCAACGGGGTCCAGGTCATCTATGGCCCGCACGTCACCATTATCAAAAACGAAGTAGAAGAGATCTTATCGTAATGAAAACTGTACTGGATAACCTGAAAGGAAAACTGGTCGTCTCCTGCCAGGCGCTGGAAAACGAACCGCTGCACAGCCCGTTTATTATGTCGCGAATGGCGCTGGCGGCGGCCCAGGGCGGTGCCGCTGCGATCCGCGCCAATAGCGTGGTGGATATCGAGGCTATCAAAGGGCTGGTCTCACTGCCGGTAATCGGCATCATCAAACGAGACTATCCGGACAGCGAGGTGTTCATCACCGCAACGCTCAAAGAAGTGGATGAGTTGATGGCGGTCGGCCCGGAGATCGTTGCGCTGGATGCGACCGCCCGGAAACGGCCCGGTGGCGGATCGCTGGACATGCTGATCGCGCAGATCCGCACCCGTTACCCTTCGCTGCTGCTGATGGCGGATATTGCCACCGTGCAGGAGGCCGTGGCCGCGCAGGCGCTGGGGTTTGATTGCGTCGGAACCACCCTTTACGGTTATACGGCGGAGACTGCGGGCCATTCGCTACCGGAAAATGACTGCGCGTTTTTGAAAGAGGTGCTGTCTGCCGTCACGATCCCCGTGATTGCTGAAGGTAACGTGGATACGCCTGAACGCGCGGCCAGGTGTCTGGCGCTGGGGGCGCACACGGTTGTCGTCGGCGGGGCGATCACCCGACCACAGCAAATTACGGAACGGTTTATGGCGGCAATTGGCGCGCAAAGCACCGATGGAGCATGATCATCTGGCGGGGATCTGCGATACTTATCGTTTATCCCCTTAACAGAGTTGACTATGCAGTACCCGATTAACGAGATGTTCCAGACCCTGCAAGGCGAGGGTTACTTTACCGGCGTTCCCGCTATCTTTATTCGTTTACAGGGATGCCCGGTTGGCTGCGCCTGGTGTGATACCAAACATACGTGGGATAAGCTCGCAGATCGGGAAGTGTCGCTGTTCAGCATTCTGGCGAAAACCAAAGAGAGCGATAAATGGGGCGCGGGCAGCGCGGAAGATCTGCTTGCCATTATTGGTCGTCAGGGCTGGACGGCGCGGCATGTGGTGATCACCGGCGGGGAACCCTGCATTCACGATCTGATGCCGCTCACCGAACTGCTCGAGAAGAACGGCTATAGCTGTCAGATCGAAACCAGCGGCACCCATGAAGTGCGCTGCTCCCATTCAACGTGGGTCACGGTTTCACCAAAAGTGAATATGCGCGGCGGGTATGACGTACTGTCGCAGGCGCTTGAGCGTGCTGATGAGATCAAACATCCGGTGGGGCGCGTGCGTGACATCGAAGCGCTGGATGAACTGCTGGCGACGCTGACGGACGAAAAGCAGCGCGTGATCGCGCTACAGCCTATCAGCCAGAAAGACGATGCGACCCGTCTGTGCATTGAAACCTGTATCGCCCGCAACTGGCGGCTGTCGATGCAGACGCACAAATATCTGAACATTGCCTGATACTTTTGTGGCCCCGCTTAACGCGGGGCTTTTGTTGTTGGCAGTAAAGCCCAGGTCACGACTGCCGACCCAAGGCAAATCGCACTGTTGAAAAGCAAGGCATACTGCGCGGCACTGGCCGTTCCCATCGGCAGCCATAGCGCGTACAGCGATGCGGTGACCGCGATACCCATTGCGCCGCCCAGGGAACTGCCCATCTTATAGATCCCAGAAGCCACCCCCACTTTGTTTTCAGGGGCATTCATTACCGCCGTGTCCGTTGAGGGCGTGGCGTAACATCCGAGCCCCAGCCCAAATAAAATATTGCTCAGAAAAACGGTAACAATGTAGACCTCTTTGCTTAAGAAGGTGCATGAAATCAGCGAAATACCTGTTGCGGTCAGCAGCGGGCCGGTCATCATCGGCAGCCTGGCGCCATAGCGCTGAAGCAGTTTTTCACCCACCCGGATCATCGCCAGTACGGTAACCAGATACCCCAGCGTCATCATGCCGGTCTGTAGCGGTGACAGATGATGGCCCTGCTGCAACCAGATGCTGGCGATCATCATGGTGCCAATGCAGCCGTTGAGCAGGAAATTTGAGAATACCGAGGCGCTATAGGCCCGGTTTTTAAACAGGGCGAAATCGATCAGCGCCGCATCGCCTTTCCGCCGCCCGGTAACGATAAAGCACATCAGTGCAATCACGGCTCCACACAGTACAAGAAGCGATAAACTGCTGCTCCAGCCCCAGCTGTGTCCTTTGCTGATAAACAGATTGAACAGCACCAGCATAAGGACAAAACTCACCAGGCCGCTGATATCCAGTTTGTGTCGACACGCATCAGGGCTGCGGCTTTCCGGCGTGGCGCGGATAAGCAATAGCGCGACCAGAGCCACCACCATCGACAGAATAAAAATCCAGCGCCAGCCCAGCGTGGTGGCGATGGCGCCTCCCACAAACGAGCTCAGGCCACTCCCGCCCCATGAACCGATAACCCAGAAACTAATTGCGCGCTGGCGTGCTTTACCTTCATACCAGGTTTTAATCAGCGCCAGCGTGGCGGGCATAATGCAGGCCGCTGATAGCCCCTGTATCGCTCGTCCCAACAGAAACAGGACGGGCTCCCATGAAATGAACAGCAGACCACTCCCGATCATGCTCAGGATCAGGCCAATCATGGTCAGGCGCATGCGCCCATACTTATCGGCAAACCCACCGCAGGCGACGACAAAACAGCCGCTGAACAACGCGCTCAGGCTGACGGCCAGCGTAAGGGTTTCGAGGGCAATATCGAGGCTATTCTGCATGGCCGGAACCACGTTGATAACCGACTGGGCAAACAGCCAGAATGTCAGAACGCTCATGACGATACCCGCCAGCAGCCGATCGTTACCGGCGTAGGCGGATGCGCCTGTCAGGGAAACGGTACTCATAGTGCAGCCCTCCCGGGAAGGTGCGAATCAGCGCAGATAGTGTTCGGTCAGTGCGGCCCACAGCGCCGCGCCGGTGAGGAGAATGTTGTCGTTAAAGTCGTAGCCCGGGTTATGTACCATGCAGCGGTCAGGCTCATCCCCGGCGCCAAGCGTGAAATAGCATCCATTGGGATTTTTCTCGAGCATGAAAGCAAAGTCCTCGCTGCCCATAAACGCATTGACCTCCGCGACGGCATCCTGACCGAACAGATCGGTGGCGACGCTGCGCACCATCTCGTTGGCTTGCGGATTGTTTTTCAGCACCGGGCTGCCGTTAATGTGTCGAATGGTGGCCGTCGCATTGAAACTTTCCGCCTGTGCAACGGCGATATCATGGATACGCTGTAGCACGGTTTGCCGCACGCGTTCATCCAGCGTGCGTACGGTAAGTTTCATCAACACTTTGTCGTTGATAATGTTAGGGGCGTGCCCGGCCTGAATGCTGCCTACGGTAACGATGGCTGGCTGGAAGGGGGTAATGTTGCGCGAAACAATGGACTGCAACGCGATAGTGATATGACAGGCAACCAGGGTGGCGTCAACGGTATGTTCTGGCACCGCGCCGTGACCACCCACGCCGTTAACCTCAATATGAAGGGTGTCGGAAGAGGCCATCATGGCGCCATCGCGCAGACCAATTTTTCCGAGGGGCTGTGACGGCATATTGTGTAGACCAAAGATGTGGTCGCAGGGGAACAGGTCAAACAAACCGTCCTCTACCATAACGCGTCCGCCATACAGAAGTTCTTCCGCGGGCTGAAAAATAAGGTGCAGCGTGCCGTTAAAATTACGGGTGCGTGCCAGGTACTCCGCTGCATACAGGAGCGTTGTGGTGTGGCCGTCATGACCGCAGCCGTGGAATTTACCCTCAACGGTACTGCTCCACGCCTTGCCGTTGTTTTCCTGCATTGGCAGCGCATCCATATCGGCGCGCAGGCCCAGGCGCTTATGCCCGTTACCCACCTTCAGTGTGCCGACCACACCGGTTTTCGCCAGGCCGCGATGAACCTCATATCCCCATTCCTGAAGCAGCGCTGCAACGCGATCGCTCGTGTTGTGCTCCTCAAAACCAATTTCAGGATGCTGATGAAAATAGTGACGTAATTCAGTGAACCGGGCTTCGTTGCCACGCAGAGCTTCGATAATGGGATGTGTCATTTTTGTTATCCTTTTTCTGCCAAACGATGATAATTTCGAGTCTATGACGATCGTCCCGCCTGAAAATGCATTTTTTTGTTGTAAAGCGACGGCTTTATTTTGATTGTTTTTCATACAATTCAGTTATGACAAAAAAGATCAGGTCATTTTTTGTCTTTGGTGAGGGGTAAGATGGCGCAACGGGGAGATGAGTTTTGGATAGAGATTCAGGACATTCGCCACTGCGTGGAGGATGAAGGCGATACGCTAACGTTGCTCTGGGTGCTGGAAGGGCGGGCAGAGCTGAACACCGATGTGGGACGTGACATCCTGGAGGCCAATACCCTTGCTATCATCAACCGTCATCGGCGCTGGCAGTTCACGAGCGAAACGGCAAATGTCACTCTGCGCGTAACCCTTTCCGGGCGCTGGGTCGTCCAGCTCTGCAATGATTTTTTTGCCCATGATTATGCTGTACCGGCAGAAGCCGGAGGCGTCTGGCCCCAATGCGATGCGCTTCGCGATCTGCTGCGCCAGCTTCTTGTGGTCACCCTCATCAACGACCCGCACCGCTACCGGCTGGAGGCGTACCGCTGGCTGAGCGAGATATTGCTGTTGCTGACCAGCCGCTTTCAACAGCCTGCCCGTATGCTGTCCCGGGAACTTTCCTCAGCGCACAGCAAACGCATCGCCCGGGTGATAGAGCGGATCAATGCCAGTTATTCCCGCCGTATTACGCTTGCGGAAATCGCCGCGAGTGAATATGTCTCTGAAGCCTGGCTCTCTCGTCTCTTTCGCAAGGAGGTGGGGATCAGTTTCATGCAGTACATCACCCACCTGCGGCTGGAAAAGGCGGCCGACGCTCTCAGGCTGACGAACCGACCGCTGCACCAGATTGCGCTTGAGCAGGGTTTCGCCAGCACGCGTATGATGAGCGATCGGTTCAGGCGTGTTCACAATATGTCTCCGGGTGAGTTTCGTAAGGCCCGGCGCCAGCACCCGGAGGCGGCACGTATTCGGACGGACAGGCGTGAGCAGCGCTATCCGGTCGCCGTGGACAAGCTGTTTAGCCTGCTCAATGAACCGGTGGCGCGCGGTTGGGGAGCCTCGCCGCTCATCGTTCATCCGCAGCAGGAGCAGAGCCTGGATCTTGAGCAGCTCAATCCTCTTTCTGCCTCGCTGCGCCGTATGCGGGTGGTCATTACCCTGCGTGAGCTCGACGATTTGCTGCGTGAGGACGTTCGACAAAATCTGGAGGCGATAAATGAGGCCATTCCCATTGAGGGAATTGATATCGCCGAACCTTTTCTCAGCAGTCGTCTGTTTGCCACCGGGTGGGATGACCCCCAGATGGCGGGCTACGCCTGCTGGTACAATCTGCATCAGCTCTTCACCTGGCTGGCAAAAAAGCAGTGGACGGTGCTACTGCACACCGGCGTAACGACCCGTCGCGATCTTCTGACCCGTTTTTTACAACAGTCGGTTAATCATTTTTCGCCAGAGATCACCGCGGGCTGGCACTTCGTCATGCACTGGTCAACACAGGCAAGTGAGGAGACCCGGGAGCAGGTCTGGCTGGCCCAGCAAAAGGCAATACGAACTTATCTTCCGCAGGCAAAGTTTGGTTTATGGCACCGATTTGCCCCCGTCAGCGCGGGCGTAAGCGACGATACCCTGTTCAGTTCAGCCATCCTGATGCAGGCCGATTTTCTTGCCTGTTCGGCCGATGCCAATGAGCTTCTCGATCCCGCGCAACTGGGGGCAACCCCTCTCTCCTCAACGGAAAATTATCCGATACTGAAGGTCCGCCAGATCCTCGCTGCCCTTCGCTTGCGTAAATGTTCGCTTCCCGTCTGGCTTCTCTCCTGGAATACCCTCACCGGCAACACGCGGGCGACAAACGGCTGGTTTTTTCGTGGGGCGTTGCTGATGCAGAACCTGCTCGGACTTTCGGAGCAGGTCTGGCTGGCGGGATTCTGGCTCAATTCGGGCCTTCAGGGAGAAGCCCGTGCAAACAACACCATCGATACCTCAAGCCTGGCGCTACAGTATAACCATGGTCTGCCGCGTCCGGTTTATTGGGTACTCTGGCTCTGGCAACGTCTGCGGGGCGAGGTGCTGGTCAATGATAAGCGTGTCCTGCTTACGCGCCATCTCAATGGTTATCAGCTGTTGCTGCGTAATGTGGTGGTTTTTAATCCGCTGCTTTCCAGTGAAGAAGCATTCATCCAGCGTTTTCGCCAGCAGTATCATTTACACCTGAAGGGAATGTGCGGTAAATGGCGAATTAAATGTCATCTGTTTGATCAGCACAACGGCGCGCTCTATCCGTTACTTGAAGGGGTTGGCAGCGAAAGCGGCCCTGATGAAGAGATGTGGCGCTGGATAGCGCATAAAGCGCGTCCAACGCTTTCCGTACGCGATGAACGCCTTTATGACGGCTGGCAACTGAGTGAATCACTGGAGAGTAATGCGCTGGTGCTCTACGAGTTTACGCCGCTCGTGCCTCGTGAGGCCGCAACGGAGGAGATTCACTCCCCGCGGTAGACGCAGCCTGCCGTGCAGGTCTCTTTGATCATCACCGCGCTCAGCAGCGGCACCAGCGGTTTCATCTGATCCCAAATCCATTTCGCCAGCACTTCGCTGGTCGGGTTTTCAAGGCCCGGAATATCATTCAGGTAGTAGTGATCGAGACGATCGTAGGTCGGCTTAAACGCAGCCTTCAGTTCGGCAAAGTCCATGATCCAGCCCGTATGGGGATCGACTTCACCGGTGATTTCAAGACGCACCATAAACGAGTGTCCATGCAGGCGGCCACATTTGTGCCCGGCAGGAACGTGTGGAAGGTGGTGTGCGGCTTCGAAGGTGAAATCTTTAAACAGTGTGGTGGACATCATAGCTCTCAGGAATGCGGAAAAAACCGCCGCATAGTACCGGAAAGCACAATTTTTATCATTAACTAAAACGGCTTTGAACGGTCACCGCCTCGTATTCATGGTGTTTATCGGCCTTTATTGTTTTATTTCAGATAGTTATTTAATCGCTTTTATCGTTAAGAACGATAACTAAAACAGGTTAGTCCATTTGGTTATTTATTATTTCCATCCCTTCTTTAATTGTTATTATCCCCGCCGTTAACCTTATCTTCAGTTTGGATTTATTCGCTTAAAGTCCGCTTTGCTACTGGAACATAACGACGCATGACAACACAGGCCCCACCTTCAAATTTGCTTCCCCTTAACCCGGAGCAACTGGCGCGCCTCCAGGCCGCGACTTCCGATTTTTCACCCACCCAGCTCGCCTGGGTCTCCGGCTATTTCTGGGGAATGCTCAATCAGCAGCCGGGTGCTGTGGCTGGCGTCCCGCCAACGGCCGTTGAAATTCCTGCCATCACGCTTATCTCCGCTTCGCAAACGGGTAATGCCCGTCGTGTGGCCGAAGCGCTGCGTGATGACCTGCTCGCCGCGAAGTTGAACGTCAACCTGGTCAACGCCGGGGATTATAAATTCAAACAGATCGCGTCAGAAAAACTGTTGGTGGTGGTGGCGTCAACGCAGGGGGAAGGTGAGCCTGCGGAAGAAGCCGTCGCGCTGCATAAGTTCCTGTTCTCGAAAAAAGCGCCCAGGCTGGAGGGCACCGCCTTTGCCGTCTTCGGCCTCGGTGATACGTCCTATGAATTTTTCTGCCAGTCCGGTAAAGACTTCGACAGCAAGCTGGCGGAGCTGGGTGCAGAGCGCCTGCTGGATCGCGTAGACGCTGATGTCGAATACCAGGCCGCCGCCGCCGAATGGCGGACGCGCATCGTTGAGGTGCTGAAGGCCCGCGTCCCGAAAGAGACGCCAGCGCAAGCCGCCGTTACCGCAGCGGGCACCGTCAACGAAATCCACACCAGCCCTTACACGAAAGAGGCGCCGCTGACGGCGAGCCTGTCGGTAAACCAGAAAATCACGGGCCGTGATTCGGAAAAAGACGTGCGCCATATCGAAATCGATCTCGGTGACTCCGGCCTGCGTTATCAGCCTGGCGATGCGCTGGGCGTCTGGTATCAGAACGATCCGGCGCTGGTGAAAGAGCTGGTCGAGCTGCTGTGGCTGAAAGGCACGGAGCCGGTCCAGGTGGAAGGTAAAACCTTACCGCTCTCTGAGGCGCTTCAGTGGCATTTCGAGCTGACGGTGAACACCGCCAATATCGTTGAAAACTACGCCACCTTAACGCGCAGCGAGTCCCTTCTGCCGCTGGTGGGGGACAAGACGAAGTTACAGCATTACGCCGCGACGACGCCGATTGTCGACATGGTGCGTTTCTCCCCGGCACAGCTGGATGCCGACGCGCTGATCGGCCTGCTGCGTCCGCTGACGCCGCGTCTTTACTCCATCGCCTCTTCACAGGCGGAAGTGGAAAACGAAGTCCACATCACCGTTGGCGTGGTGCGTTACGACATCGAAGGCCGCGCGCGGGCGGGCGGGGCGTCGGGCTTCCTGGCCGACCGCGTGGAAGAAGAGGGCGAGGTGCGCGTCTTTATCGAACACAACGACAACTTCCGCCTGCCGGCAAACCCGGAAACGCCGGTGATCATGATTGGCCCGGGCACCGGCATCGCACCGTTCCGCGCCTTTATGCAGCAGCGTGCAGCGGACGAGGCGCCGGGTAAAAACTGGCTGTTCTTCGGCAACCCGCATTTTACTGAAGATTTCCTCTACCAGGTTGAATGGCAGCGCTACGTCAAAGAGGGCGTGCTGACCCGCATCGATCTGGCCTGGTCCCGCGATCAGAAAGAAAAAGTATACGTACAAGACAAACTGCGCGAACAGGGCGCAGAGCTGTGGCGCTGGATCAATGACGGCGCCCACATTTATGTCTGCGGCGACGCCAATCGCATGGCGAAAGACGTTGAGCAGGCACTGCTGGAAGTGATTGCCGAATTCGGCGGTATGGATGCCGAAACGGCGGATGAATTTTTAAGTGAGCTGCGCGTAGAGCGCCGTTATCAGCGAGATGTCTACTAATGAGCGAAAAACATCCTGGCCCACTGGTGGTCGAAGGCAAACTGTCTGATGCCGAGCGCATGAAGGTAGAGAGCAACTACCTGCGCGGTACCATTGCCGAAGATTTAAATGACGGCCTGACCGGCGGTTTCAAAGGCGACAACTTCCTGCTGATCCGTTTCCACGGTATGTACCAGCAGGACGACCGCGATATCCGCGCCGAACGTGCCGAACAGAAGCTGGAGCCGCGTCATGCGATGCTGCTGCGCTGCCGCCTGCCGGGTGGCATCATCACCACCAAACAGTGGCAGGCGATCGACAAGTTTGCCGGTGAAAACACGATTTACGGCAGCATCCGTCTGACTAACCGTCAGACCTTCCAGTTCCACGGCATTCTGAAGAAAAACGTCAAGCCGGTGCACCAGATGCTGCACTCCGTGGGGCTGGACGCGCTGGCGACCGCCAACGACATGAACCGTAACGTGCTTTGCACCTCGAACCCGTATGAGTCCGAGCTGCACGCCGAAGCGTACGAGTGGGCGAAGAAGATCTCCGAGCACCTGCTGCCACGCACGCGTGCCTATGCGGAGATCTGGCTCGATCAGGAGAAAGTCGCGACCACGGACGAAGAGCCGATCCTCGGTCAGACCTACCTGCCGCGCAAATTCAAGACCACGGTGGTTATCCCGCCGCAGAACGATATCGACCTGCACGCCAACGACATGAACTTCGTGGCGATTGCCGAAAATGGCAAGCTGGTCGGCTTTAACCTGCTGGTGGGCGGCGGTTTGTCCATCGAGCATGGGAACAAGAAAACCTACGCCCGCACCGCGAGCGAGTTCGGCTTCCTGCCGCTGGAGCACACGCTGGCCGTGGCTGAGGCGGTGGTTACTACCCAGCGCGACTGGGGCAACCGTACCGACCGTAAAAACGCGAAAACCAAATACACCCTGGAGCGTGTAGGCGTCGAGACGTTCAAAGAAGAAGTGGAGCGTCGCGCGGGGATCAAGTTTGAGCCGATCCGCCCTTACGAATTCACCGGTCGCGGCGATCGCATTGGCTGGGTGAAAGGTATCGATAATAAATGGCACCTGACGCTGTTTATTGAAAACGGTCGTATTCTGGATTATCCGGGCCGCCCGCTGAAAACCGGTCTGCTGGAAATTGCTAAGATCCATAAAGGCGAGTTCCGCATTACCGCCAACCAGAACCTGATTATTGCCGGCGTGCCGGAAAGCCAGAAGGCGAAGATCGAGAAGCTGGCGCGCGATCATGGGTTGATGAATGCGGTTAAACCGCAGCGTGAAAACTCGATGGCCTGCGTGTCGTTCCCGACCTGCCCGCTGGCGATGGCCGAAGCGGAACGTTTCCTGCCGTCCTTCACTGATAAAGTGGAAGCGATTCTGGAAAAACACGGTATTCCGGACGAGCATATTGTTATGCGCGTGACGGGCTGTCCGAACGGCTGCGGTCGCGCGATGCTGGCCGAACTCGGTCTGGTAGGGAAAGCGCCGGGTCGCTATAACCTGCACCTGGGCGGTAACCGTATCGGGACGCGTATTCCGCGTATGTTCCGCGAGAACATCACCGAGCCGGAAATTCTCGATTCCCTCGACGTGCTTATCGGACGCTGGGCGAAAGAGCGCGAAGCAGATGAAGGCTTCGGCGACTTTACGGTACGTGCGGGCATCATTCGCCCGGTGCTCGATCCCGCAAGGGATTTCTGGGAATAACATCCCGGCGGTTTCACCGCTTTTGTAGGCCGGGCAAACGCAGTGCCGCCCGGCAAAACAGGCAAACGAGGTTCTTATGTCCGTACTCGATCTAAACGCCCTTAATGAGCTGCCAAAAGTCGAACGCATTCTGGCCCTGGCAGAAATCAACGCCCAACTGGAAAAACTCGACGCCGAAGGGCGCGTGGCCTGGGCGCTGGAAAACCTGCCGGGTGACTATGTGCTCTCGTCGAGCTTTGGTATTCAGGCGGCGGTCAGCCTGCATCTGGTGAATCAGATCCGTCCGGATATTCCGGTGATCCTCACCGATACGGGCTATCTGTTCCCGGAAACCTATCAGTTTATTGATGAACTGACGGATAAGCTCAGGCTGAACCTCAAAGTCTACCGCGCGACGGAAAGCGCGGCCTGGCAGGAGGCGCGCTACGGCAAGCTGTGGGAACAGGGCGTTGAGGGCATTGAGAAATACAATGAGATCAACAAGGTCGAGCCGATGAACCGGGCGCTGAAAGAGCTGAACGCTCAGACCTGGTTCGCGGGCCTGCGCCGCGAGCAGTCCGGGAGCCGGGCAACGCTGCCGGTGCTGGCGGTGCAGCGCGGCGTGTTCAAAGTGCTGCCGATCATCGACTGGGATAACCGCACGGTGTACCAGTATCTGCAAAAGCACGGGCTGAAGTACCATCCGCTGTGGGATCAAGGCTACCTGTCGGTAGGCGACACCCATACCACGCGTAAATGGGAACCGGGAATGGCGGAAGAAGAGACGCGATTCTTTGGGCTGAAGCGCGAGTGCGGGCTGCACGAAGGGTAATGTTTTTTCGCCCGGTGGCGGCTACGCCTTACCGGGTTTACAACGGCACGAAACGTAGGCCCGGTAAGGCGTAGCCGCCACCGGGCTTAACGACATCAGGCTTTCCCCGCTTTCGCCAGCTCCTTCACCAGCGGCAGCATCACCTTCACGACATCCCGGCTGCGGTGCTCAATCCGCTGCGGCAGCGCTTTATCAATGTGCTGCTGATTATCCAGCCGCACATCATGCCAGCTGGTCCCGTCCGGAAAGGCTTTCGATTTGCTGCGCTGCTGATAGCCATCTTTTTTGCCCAGCGCCCAGTTTGTCGCCTCGACGTAAAGCACCGGAATGCCCGCCTTATCAAACACTTCACCGTCATTACAGCAGCCTGTGCCTTTAGGATACTGCGGGTTACCGCCCGGATTTGTCGCGGCATAGACGCCATGCGTGCGGGCAAGCGCCAGCGCGCGGTCGCGGGTGAGTTTACGTACGCTGCTCGGCGTGCTCTGTCCGCTATTAAAATAGAGCTTATCCCCCACGATCAGATTATCGAGGTTAATCACCAGCAACGTATTTTTCTTCTCCTCAGCGCTCATGCGCTTAAGGAGATTCTCAGCGCCGAGTTTTCCTTCTTCTTCGCCGCTGGTCGCAACAAAGCGAATGCTGTATTTCGTCGGAATATTCTTCAGGCGTTCGGCCAGCTCAAGCATCACGCCCAGACCCGCCGCATTGTCATCCAGTCCCTGAAGCGTCAGCCCGCCGAGGTTATTATCGACATCGGCGTCGCTCAACGGCGTGTAGGTATCAAGGTGCGCCATAATAATAATCTGCTCAGCCGCCTTTCCTTCGTGCGCCGCAATGACCGTGCTGCCGGTTACGTTATGCCAGTTTTGCGTTTTATTGCGTGTGGTATAGATGTAGCGGCTGTGGAAAGCGCGAATGTCGCTCTCATAGCCCATATCCGCAAATTGCTGACGGATATAGTCTGCTGAGAGCATCTCGGCTGGGGTTCCGGTCATACGGCCCGGAAAGACCGTCGCAATATGCCGCGCCTGCATACTGGCTATTTCACCGTAAGATTGATTTTTTGCCTGAGCCGGAAGGATAAAGCAAACGCCGAGCGCCAGGGCAACGAATCGGTGGCGCATTGCGGAAAACATAGTGAGTCCTTAAAAACAGAGCAAAATTTTAACCCGCATAGTATGAAACTGTGATCGGGTAGACACAATTTGAATTGCTCCTAAATGCCCGAAATTTCGCGTGTTAAGCACTTTTTGATATTTGCTTTTCCACGGCGTTATTCCATTGAGTAACTACTCATTCCAATTCGTAATTTCATTCGATCTAAGCCGCCCCCTATAGTCCCTTTATTCGTGGTTGTTAGTGAGTTGTTGCCTGTGGACTATCTCCCCCTTTTTGCTGCCTTAAAAGACCGACCGGTACTGGTTGTCGGGACGGGTGAAATTGCCGATCGCAAAATCGCCTTCCTGCAACGCGCCGGGGCGCAGGTGCAGATCGTTGCAGAGGCGGATTTTGAAGAGTCTCAGATCGACAGCGTGGTGCTGGTGATTGCGGCAACCGAAGATCGGCCGCTCAACCGCCGCATCTCCGACGCAGCTCAGGCCCGTCACCGTCTGGTGAACGTGGTAGACGACCAGCCGTTATGTTCATTTATCTTCCCGTCGATTGTCGACCGCTCGCCGCTGCTGGTGGCGATCTCCTCCGGCGGCACCGCCCCGGTGCTGGCGCGCGTGCTGAGAGAAAAAATCGAAGCGCTGCTGCCGACCAGCCTCGGACGCATGGCGCAGAAGGCCAGCTACTGGCGCAACCATTTGAAAACGCGTCTGACCAGCGTGACGGAACGCCGTCGCTTCTGGGAGCGTGTGTTTCGCGGCCGCTTTGCCAGCCTGATGCAGGCCGGTAACGAGACGGCGGCGCAACAAATTCTCGAAGACGAACTGGATAACCCCGGCAGTACGGGCGGAGAGATCATTCTGGTGGGCGCCGGGCCGGGCGATGCCGGGCTGCTCACGCTGCGTGGCCTCCAGGTTCTTCAGGATGCGGATATCGTGTTCTATGACCACCTGGTCACCGACGGTATTCGCGAGCTGATCCGCCGTGACGCGGAGCAAATTTGCGTCGGCAAACGTGCCGGCGAGCACTCCGTGCCCCAGCACGACACCAACCAGATGCTGATTGCCGCTGCGAAAGCGGGCAAGACCGTGGTGCGCCTGAAAGGGGGCGACCCGTTTATCTTCGGTCGTGGTGGCGAGGAGTTGCAGGCGGCAGCCGAAGCGGGCGTCCCGTTCCAGGTGGTTCCCGGCATTACGGCGGCGTCTGCCGTCACGGCCTACGCCGGTATTCCGCTGACCCATCGCGATTACGCCCAGAGCGTGACCTTTGTGACCGGGCACTATAAAGCCGACAGCACGCCGTTTGACTGGTCGCATCTCGCCCAGAGCCGACAAACGCTGGCGATTTATATGGGCACGATGAAAGCGGCTGACATCAGCGAACAGCTTATTCAGCACGGTCGCGATGCGACGACGCCAGTAGCGGTGATCTCCCGCGGGACACGCGTCGATCAGCATGTCGCCATCGGCACCTTACAAGACCTTGCAACCCTGGCGAAAGACGCCCCAATGCCCGCCCTGATCGTGGTGGGAGAAGTGGTGCAGCTGCACAGCACGCTCGCCTGGTTCCAACACACAACCGACACAGAAGGCTTTGGCGCTTCTGTTATAAATTTGGCTTAAGGAACGGTTATGGACCAAAAACGACTTACTCACCTGCGGCAGCTCGAAGCGGAAAGTATCCACATTATCCGCGAAGTGGCCGCCGAGTTTTCTAACCCGGTGATGATGTACTCCATCGGTAAAGATTCCAGCGTCATGCTGCACCTGGCGCGTAAAGCGTTTTATCCGGGTACGCTGCCGTTCCCGCTGCTGCACGTGGATACCGGCTGGAAATTCCGCGAGATGTACGAGTTTCGTGACCGTACCGCCAAAGCCTACGGCTGCGAGTTGCTGGTGCACAAAAACCCGGAAGGGGTGGCGATGGGCATCAACCCGTTCGTGCACGGCAGCGCCAAGCATACCGACGTCATGAAAACCGAAGGGCTGAAGCAGGCGCTGAATAAATACGGTTTTGATGCGGCCTTCGGCGGCGCGCGACGTGACGAAGAGAAATCCCGCGCCAAAGAGCGTATCTACTCCTTCCGCGACCGCTTCCACCGCTGGGACCCGAAAAACCAGCGTCCGGAGCTGTGGCACAACTACAACGGCCAGATCAACAAGGGCGAAAGCATTCGCGTCTTCCCGCTCTCCAACTGGACCGAGCTGGATATCTGGCAGTACATCTATCTGGAAAATATTGAGATCGTTCCGCTGTATCTGGCGGCCGAGCGCCCGGTACTGGAGCGCGACGGCATGCTGATGATGATCGACGACGATCGCATTGATTTACAGCCGGGCGAAGTGATCAAAAAACAGATGGTCCGTTTCCGCACCCTCGGCTGCTGGCCGCTGACCGGCGCGGTGGAATCCAGTGCGCAGACGCTGCCCGAGATCATCGAAGAGATGCTGGTGTCGACCACCAGTGAGCGACAGGGCCGCGTGATTGACCGCGACCAGGCAGGCTCCATGGAGCTGAAGAAACGTCAGGGTTATTTCTAAGGAGCCGCCATGAATACGACTATTGCCCAACAAATTGCCGATGAAGGCGGCGTAGAAGCTTATCTGCACGCCCAACAGTACAAAAGTCTGCTGCGTTTCCTGACCTGCGGCAGCGTCGATGACGGGAAAAGTACCCTGATTGGTCGTCTGCTGCATGACACGCGCCAGATCTACGAAGATCAGCTCTCTTCCCTGCACAATGACAGTAAACGCCACGGCACCCAGGGCGAAAAACTCGACCTGGCGCTGCTGGTGGACGGCTTGCAGGCGGAGCGCGAGCAGGGCATTACCATTGATGTCGCCTATCGCTACTTCTCTACCGAAAAGCGCAAATTTATTATCGCCGACACCCCGGGGCACGAGCAGTACACCCGTAACATGGCGACCGGCGCGTCCACCTGTGACCTGGCGATCCTGCTGATCGACGCCCGTAAAGGTGTGCTGGATCAGACTCGTCGTCACAGCTTTATCTCTACGCTGCTGGGGATCAAACACCTGGTGGTGGCAGTAAACAAAATGGATCTGGTGGACTACAGCGAAGCGCGTTTCGACGAGATCCGCCAGAGCTACCTGACCTTTGCTGAACAGCTGCCGGGCAACCTCGATATTCGCTTTGTGCCGCTGTCGGCGCTGGAAGGGGATAACGTCGCCTCTCAGAGCGCGAACATGCCGTGGTACAGCGGCCCGACGCTGCTGGAAGTGCTGGAAACCGTTGAAATTCAGCGCGTGGTCGATACCCAGCCGATGCGCTTCCCGGTGCAGTACGTGAACCGTCCGAACCTCGATTTCCGCGGCTTCTCCGGTACTCTCGCTTCAGGCTCCGTGAAGGTGGGTCAGCGCGTCAAGGTGCTGCCATCCGGCGTGGAATCGACCATCGCCCGTATCGTCACCTTTGATGGCGATCTGGACGAAGCCGGGGCAGGTGAAGCGGTAACCCTGGTACTGAAAGACGAAATTGATATCAGCCGCGGCGACCTGCTGGTCGACGCTCAGGAAACGCTGGCGGCGGTGCAGGGCGCATCCGTGGATGTAGTGTGGATGGCCGAACAGCCGCTGACCGCAGGCCAGAGCTATGACATTAAAATCGCCGGCAAGAAAACCCGCGCCCGCGTGGACGGCATTCAGTTCCAGGTGGACATCAACAACCTGACCCACCGTGACGTGAGCGAGCTGCCGCTGAACGGCATCGGTCTGGTGGATATGACCTTCGACGAGCCGCTGGTGCTGGATCCGTATCAGCAGAATCCGGTGACGGGCGGGCTGATCTTCATTGACCGCCTGACCAACGTCACCGTCGGTGCCGGCATGGTCCGCGAGCCTGACGCACAGGCGAGCGTGACGTCTGAGTTCAGCGCCTTCGAGCTGGAACTGAACGCGCTGGTGCGTAAGCACTTCCCGCACTGGGGCGCACGCGATCTGCTGGGAGGCAAGTGATGGCCGCCCATGATGAGAACGTCGTCTGGCATCCTCATCCGGTCACCGTCGCCCAGCGCGAACAGCTCCACGGTCACCGTGGGGTTGTGCTGTGGTTTACCGGGCTGTCTGGCTCCGGTAAATCCACGGTGGCAGGCGCACTGGAAGAGGCGCTGCATCAGCAGGGGGTGAGCACCTACCTGCTGGACGGCGACAACGTGCGTCACGGCCTGTGCAGCGATTTAGGGTTCAGCGATGAAGACCGTAAAGAGAACATTCGTCGGGTAGGGGAAGTCGCCAGCCTGATGGCGGATGCCGGGCTGGTGGTGCTAACGGCGTTTATCTCACCGCACCGCGCCGAACGTCAGATGGTGCGTGAGCGCGTTGGGCAGAATCGCTTTATTGAAGTGTTTGTGGATACCCCGCTGGCAATCTGCGAAGCGCGCGATCCAAAAGGGCTGTACAAAAAAGCCCGCGCGGGAGAGCTGCGAAACTTCACCGGCATTGACTCGGTTTACGAAGCGCCTGAATCCCCTGAGATTCATCTGGAAGGTCAACAATTGGTAACAAATTTAGTAAGCCAATTATTAGACCTGCTCAGACGGGACGATATTATCAGATCCTGAGACGGTATCATTCGGGAGCTGTCTTCCCGAGCGATGAGTCACGGTCACAGGATTAGCTATGCGCAACAGTGAAAACTACATGATTACCACCGGGTCGGAACCGTTAACGACCGACGACGAGACGACCTGGTCCTTCCCTGGGGCGATAGTCGGCTTCGTATCGTGGCTACTGGCGCTGGGTATCCCGTTTTTGATCTACGGTGGTAACACCCTCTTTTTCTTCCTCTATACCTGGCCTTTCTTTCTGGCGCTGATGCCCGTTGCGGTGGTTGTGGGCGTGGCGCTGCACTCCCTTTTCAACGGCAAGCTCCTGTATAGTACGCTCATCACTATCGCCACCGTTGTGGTCATCTTTGGCCTGCTGTTTTTATGGCTGATGGGCTAACTTACGGCATAATTAAAACCCCGCAGTAGAGTCCAGCGGAAAGTTATGGGATGATGATGCCGTTTTTTCAGGGGGCAGGATGGGTAAACTAACGCTGCTGTTGCTGGCTTTGCTGGTCTGGCTGCAATATTCGCTGTGGTTCGGCAAAAACGGACTGCACGACTACAGCCGGGTGAGCGATGACGTCGCGGCACAGCAGGCTACAAACGCCAAACTTAAAGCGCGTAACGATCAACTTTTTGCTGAAATTGATGACCTCAATGGCGGCCAGGAGGCGATTGAGGAACGCGCACGCAATGAACTCAGTATGACTAAGCCGGGCGAAACGTTTTATCGCCTGGTTCCGGATGCGTCTAAACGCAATCAGGGCTCCGCACAAAACAATCGATAATCAGGCCCAGGATTACGACATGGCAGCAACTTTTTCGGACGTCTGTGCCGTGGTGCCGGCCGCAGGTTTTGGCCGGCGCATGCAGACAGAATGTCCTAAGCAGTACCTCTCAATTGGCGATAAAACGATCCTCGAGCACGCCGTGGCAGCGCTGCTGGCGCATGCCCGGGTGAAACGCGTGGTTATTGCCATCAGCCCCGGCGATGCGCGTTTTGCACAGCTCCCGCTGGCAAATCATCCTCAGATTACCGTTGTTGACGGCGGCGCCGAGCGGGCCGACTCTGTTCTGGCGGGCATTCAGGCTGCCGGGAACGCGCAGTGGGTGCTGGTGCACGATGCCGCGCGTCCCTGTCTGCATCACGACGATCTGTCACGTCTGCTGGCCCTGAGTGAAACCAGTAACGTGGGCGGCATTCTGGCCGCCCCGGTGCGTGACACCATGAAGCGTGCCGAACCGGGTAAACCGGCGATTGCCCACACCGTCGAGCGCGTCGATCTCTGGCACGCGCTGACGCCACAATTTTTTCCCCGCGAATTACTCCACGACTGCTTAACGCGTGCGCTTAAAGAAGGTGCGACCATTACGGACGAAGCCTCGGCGCTGGAGTATTGCGGTTTTCACCCAACGCTTGTTGAAGGGCGCGCTGATAATATAAAAGTGACGCGCCCGGAAGACTTACAGCTCGCGGAATTTTATCTTACCCGTACGACCCCTCAGGAGAAGGCATAATGCGTATTGGACACGGTTTTGATGTACACGCCTTTGGCGGCGTTGGCCCAATTATCATTGGCGGCGTGCGCATTCCTTACGAAAAAGGTCTGCTGGCGCATTCTGATGGCGACGTGGCGCTGCATGCGCTGACCGACGCGCTGCTGGGTGCCGCCGCATTGGGCGACATTGGCAAACTGTTCCCGGACACCGATCCTGCTTTTAAAGGCGCAGACAGCCGCGAACTGCTGCGCGAAGCCTGGCGTCGTATTCAGGCCAAAGGCTACACCCTAGGCAACGTTGATGTGACGATCATTGCTCAGGCACCGAAGATGCTGCCGCACATCCCTCAGATGCGCGTGTTTATCGCTGAAGATCTGGGCTGCCATATGGACGACGTCAACGTCAAAGCGACCACCACGGAGAAGCTGGGCTTTACCGGTCGTGGCGAAGGCATTGCCTGTGAAGCCGTGGCGCTGCTGGTGAAGGCGGCCAAATGACGGATTTCGACAACCTGACGTATCTGCACGGTAAACCGCAGGGCAAGGGGCTGCTGAAAGCCAACCCTGAAGATTTCGTGGTAGTGGAAGATCTGGGTTTTGAGCCGGACGGCGAAGGCGAGCACATCCTGGTGCGCATTCTGAAAAACGGCTGCAACACCCGCTTCGTGGCGGACGCGCTGGCAAAATTCCTCAAAATCCACGCCCGCGAAGTGAGCTTTGCCGGTCAAAAAGATAAACATGCCGTGACTGAACAGTGGCTTTGCGCCCGTGTGCCCGGCAATGCCATGCCCGATTTAAGCAAATTTGAGCTTGAAGGCTGTAAGGTACTGGAGTACGCCCGCCATAAACGCAAATTGCGTCCGGGAGCGTTGAAAGGCAACGATTTCACGCTGGTGCTGCGTGAAGTGAACGACCGCGATGACGTTGAAAAACGCCTGAAGGCCATTACCGAACGCGGCGTGCCAAACTATTTTGGCGCACAGCGCTTTGGCATTGGTGGCAGCAACCTGCTGGGCGCGCTGCGCTGGGCGCAAAGCAGCGCGCCGGTGCGCGACAGGAATAAACGCAGTTTTTGGTTGTCGGCGGCCCGCAGTGCGTTGTTTAATCAGATTGTGAGCGAACGGCTGAAAAAACAGGACGCGAATCAAGTTGTTGTCGGCGATGCGCTACAATTAGCGGGACGCGGAAGCTGGTTTATGGCAACGGCCGATGAGATGGCCGATGCCCAGTCGCGCGTGGACGCTAAAGCGCTGATGATTACCGCCGCCTTGCCGGGCTCAGGCGACTGGGGAACTCAGGGCGAGGCGCTGGCCGCTGAGCAGTCAGCGGTGGCGGATGCGCCAGAATTACAATCATTGCTGGTGCGGGAAAAAGTCGAGGCGGCGCGCCGTGCGATGCTCCTCTACCCGCAACAGCTGAGCTGGAACTGGTGGGATGACGTAACCGTCGAGTTACGCTTCTGGCTGCCGGCAGGTAGCTTTGCCACCAGTGTTGTCAGGGAACTTATCAACACGTCGGGTGATTATGCGAATATTGCTGAGTAACGATGACGGGATCCATGCGCCAGGTATTCAGACGCTGGCGAAACACCTCCGCGAATTTGCGGATGTGCAGGTCGTGGCTCCCGATCGTAACCGCAGTGGCGCGTCTAACTCATTGACGCTGGAGTCTTCACTTCGCACCTTTACCTTTGAGAATGGCGATATTGCCGTCCAGATGGGGACGCCGACCGACTGCGTGTTTCTGGGCGTAAATGCGCTGATGCGCCCGCGGCCGGATGTTGTGGTCTCCGGCATCAATGCCGGGCCGAATCTTGGCGATGATGTGATTTACTCCGGCACCGTGGCCGCGGCGATGGAGGGGCGTCACCTGGGGTTCCCGGCGCTGGCGGTCTCGTTAAACGGCCACACCCACTATGACACTGCCGCCACGGTAACCTGCTCTATTCTCCGTGCGCTTGGCCGCGAGCCGCTGCGTACCGGACGTATCCTCAATATTAACGTGCCGGATCTCCCGCTGGACGAGATCAAAGGGATCCGCGTGACGCGCTGCGGCAGTCGCCATCCGGCCGATCAGGTTATTCCCCAGCAGGATCCGCGCGGCAATACCCTGTACTGGATCGGCCCGCCGGGAGATAAATGCGATGCCGGGCCAGACACCGACTTCGCTGCGGTGGATGAGGGTTACGTTTCCGTTACGCCGTTGCACGTAGATTTAACCGCTTATAGCGCGCATGATGTGGTGTCGGACTGGTTAGATCGGGTCGGAGTGAACGCGCAATGGTAAGTAAACGTGTACAAACTCTTCTGGAACAATTACGCGCACAGGGGATTGCCAACGAGCAGGTGCTGGATGCGCTTGCCCAGGTTCCCCGTGAGAAGTTTGTAGATGAGGCGTTTGAACACAAAGCGTGGGAAAACGTGGCGCTGCCCATCGGGCAAGGCCAGACGATTTCGCAGCCTTACATGGTGGCGCGTATGACGGAGCTTCTGGAGTTAACGCCAGACTCCCGGGTGCTGGAAATTGGCACCGGTTCAGGGTATCAGACCGCGATCCTGGCCCACCTTGTGCACCATGTCTGTTCCGTGGAACGGATTAAAGGCTTGCAGTGGCAGGCGCGCCGTCGCCTGAAACAGCTTGATTTACATAATGTATCGACACGCCACGGCGATGGATGGCAGGGTTGGCAGGCTCGCGCCCCGTTTGACGCCATAATAGTCACGGCCGCGCCACCTGAAATTCCCGCTGCACTTCTCTCGCAGCTGGACGAGGGCGGCATTCTAGTTTTGCCCGTCGGCGATGAGCAGCAGCTTTTAAAGCGCGTTCGTCGACGCGGCGGCGAGTTTATTATCGATACCGTGGAAGCCGTGCGCTTTGTGCCCCTGGTTAAGGGCGAGCTGGCCTGAGACTCGGATTTTTCCAGGGTTATTGAGGCAAATTCAGCGTATGGTGTGGCGCGATAGGTTTGTGCCATCACGGTTATTTTTAAGTCACTGGTAGTTAACACATTCCTGGGGGATAAATGAGCGCGGGAAGCCCAAAATTCACCATCAGCCGTGTTGCGGCATTATCACTGGTTTCGCTCTGGCTGGCAGGCTGTACAAGTTCTGACAATGCACCTGCGCCCGTCAGTTCCGTCAATGGAACCAGCGGCTCGGGTAACACGTCCAGCGGAATGTTGATTACCCCTCCGCCTAAAATGGGCACGTCCACGGCGCAGCAAACTCCGCAGATCCAGCCGGTTCAGCGTCCAGTTACGCAGCCTTCGCAGATTCAGCCAGTGGATCAGCCTGTTCAGACCGAAAATGGCCGCATAGTGTATAACCGTAAGTATGGGAACATTCCGAAAGGTAGCTATACCGGCGGCAGCACCTATACCGTGAAGCGCGGCGATACGCTGTTCTATATTGCCTGGATCACCGGGAACGATTTCCGCGATCTGGCACAGCGAAACAACGTCCAGGCCCCGTATGGTCTGGAAGTCGGGCAAACGCTTCAGGTTGGCAACGCGACGGGGACACCGCTTACGCCAGGCAACACCGTTTCAGCGGCCGACGTAACTGCGCAAAATAACAGCGTCACCCCTGCACAAAAAACCACCACGGTGGTTGCTTCACAACCTGTAATTACGTATTCTGAGGATTCAGGTGATCAGAGTGCTAACAAAATGTTGCCGAATAATAAAGGTACTGCGACTGTTGTCACAGCACCGACTACGGCACCTGTGGTTAGCTCTACTGTACCGACTGCAAGCAGTCAGAATGCCAGCTCGTCAATCACCACCTGGCGCTGGCCAACTGACGGCAAGATTATCGAGAACTTCGCTACCTCAGAGGGGGGCAACAAAGGGATCGATATCGCAGGCAGTAAAGGACAGGCAATCATCGCGACCGCAGACGGGCGCGTTGTCTATGCCGGTAACGCACTGCGCGGTTACGGTAATCTTATTATCATCAAACATAATGATGATTACCTGAGTGCCTACGCCCATAACGACACTATGCTGGTCCGGGAACAACAAGAAGTTAAGGCGGGGCAAAAAATCGCTACCATGGGTAGCACCGGAACCAGTTCTACACGCTTGCATTTTGAAATTCGTTACAAGGGGAAATCCGTAAACCCGCTGCAATATTTACCGCAGCGATAAATTGATGGGACATGCCAGCCAGGGTGTCTCGTCCAGGGATCACGGGTAGGAGCCACCTTATGAGTCAGAATACGCTGAAAGTTCATGATTTAAATGAAGACGCGGAATTTGATGAGAACGGAGCAGAGGCTTTTGACGAAAAAGCCTTAGTAGAAGAGGAACCCAGTGATAACGATTTGGCTGAAGAAGAGCTGTTATCGCAGGGTGCCACACAGCGTGTGCTGGACGCGACTCAGCTTTACCTTGGGGAGATTGGTTACTCCCCACTGCTAACGGCCGAAGAAGAAGTCTATTTCGCACGTCGTGCTTTGCGTGGTGATGTTGCCTCGCGTCGTCGCATGATCGAAAGTAACCTGCGACTGGTCGTGAAAATTGCCCGCCGTTACGGCAATCGTGGTCTGGCTCTGCTGGATCTGATTGAAGAGGGCAACTTAGGTCTCATCCGCGCAGTTGAGAAGTTTGACCCGGAACGCGGGTTCCGTTTCTCAACCTACGCGACCTGGTGGATTCGTCAGACCATCGAACGGGCTATTATGAACCAGACCCGTACGATTCGACTGCCGATCCACATCGTCAAAGAGTTGAATGTTTATCTGCGTACCGCGCGCGAGTTGTCCCATAAACTGGACCACGAGCCAAGTGCGGAAGAGATTGCAGAGCAACTCGACAAACCGGTTGATGACGTAAGCCGTATGCTGCGTCTCAACGAGCGCATTACCTCGGTTGACACCCCGCTGGGTGGCGACTCCGAAAAAGCGCTGCTGGACATCCTGGCCGATGAAAAAGACAACGGCCCGGAAGACACCACGCAGGACGATGACATGAAACAGAGCATCGTCAAATGGTTGTTCGAACTGAACGCCAAACAGCGTGAAGTGCTGGCACGTCGTTTCGGTTTACTGGGGTATGAAGCTGCGACACTGGAAGACGTCGGCCGTGAGATTGGCCTGACCCGTGAACGTGTTCGTCAGATTCAGGTTGAAGGACTACGCCGCCTGCGTGAAATCCTGCAAGGGCAAGGTCTGAATATCGAAGCGCTGTTCCGCGAGTAAGCAACCATTCGTCAGAAAAGGCCCGTCGTGAGACGGGCCTTTTTTATGCCTTACGGCTGCGCCGTTTCGTGCAGCAAACGCCAGGTGATGTTATCCCCTTCCTGATTAAGCACTGCGGTTGACCAGCGCACGTTGACGGGCTGGCCTGGCCGGGTTTGCGTCTCCCGGTAATGGAGCACTGCGCCGTTGTCCCATGTCTGAAGCGTTGTTAACGCATCAATGTCGATCCTGAGCCCCGGTCGGGTTCCCCGCTGCGCATATAAAAATTGGGCAAGCGCGTGATGATCTAAAGGGTTGCCACTCGGTGGAACCATCAGAAAATCCGGACGGAAACGGGCGAGCAGGGCGTCCCGATCGCCTTCGCCTGCACCTAACCAGTTTTCAAGGGCGACGTGAATGTCGAGGATCTCTTGTTCGAAATGGGTCATGGTTGCTCCTGTTGCAGTTGCGCAAGTAACTGCGTGTTGTTAAGACGGTAGACGTACAGTACGGGCAGCAGGGTGATGACAGCGGCAAAAACAAACATCCCGTGCCAGGCGGCCAGCGGTGCGAGATAATCCTGCATGAAGCTCAGCGCCTGCGCCAGCAGCAGAGCGCCCGCAAAAAAGCTCAACTGACGATTCAGATTCCATAGCGCGCTGGCATCGGGCATATCTTCCGGTCGCATCGTCAAAAACGCGCTGCTCTGAGCCGTACTGCTGCAAAGGCTTCCCCCCGCGCCCATCAACGCAAACGCAACGGCAGGTAGCAGCATTGCCGGGCCGACGTTAACTAAAAGCAGAATGCCCGTCGCCTGCAAAAGGCAACCGATGACCACCAGAGGCCGGGGGCCGATACGGTTGAAATAGCGTCCTGTCGCGGTGATAGCCAAAAACGAAGCCACAGACCACGGCAGCATAAGCATGCCCGTTGCGGCGGGTGTCATATTGGCCTCGCTCTGGAGGTAATACATGCCCGTTACGTTCACGCCAATAAAGATGCCGGGTACGCACACATAGATAAGCATGGATAAACGCAACAGCGGATCCGTCAGCAAAGACAGGTTTACTGTTCTGGTGGGGGTTATCGGCGACGGTTCTGTTTTAAGCCACGCGCAGGCCAAAGCAAAGGTGACAATGGCGACGGGGAGGGTGGCAAAAAATATCCAGCGCCAGCTGAATGTCTGAACCAGCATGCCGCCCACAGCCGGTGAGCAGGCGGGGGCAAGCAGCGCGACCAGCATCACCGCCGAGGAGAGTCTGGCCCGCTCATAAGGCTTAAACTGTTGCCAGGTCAGCGCCTGACCAACCGGGATCAGTAAACCCCCTCCGGCACCCTGTACGACTCGCCAGGCAATCAGACTTTCCAGCGAAGAGGAGAGACCCGCCGCAACGGAGGCCGCGCTAAAGAGAAGCAGTGAGAGCAGGATAACGCGTTTCGGCCCGACGCGGCGCGTCAGGATACTGCTGAAAGGGATGACTAACGTCAGTCCGGCAATGTATCCGTTACTTACCCAGGTAAGCGCGGAAGGTGTGGTATTGAAAGCGCGAGCCATCGCCGGAAAGGCGACGCTGGCAATAAACATGTTTATCAAATCAAGGAAAAAGCCGAGCAGAAAGACGACGGCGATTTTGCTGCGATACGTCATGGAAGTTCCTCCGGTGAGGTGGCGTATCGTATCGGCCCGCGCGTTACGGATAAACGCGACAAAGCACGATATACTGTCAACATTATTTTGACAGTTAACCAGGCAAGCGATGCTTAATTTACAGCGTACGGCGATGTTTATCGCCGTAGCGGACACCGGCAGTTTCACCGCCGCGGCGGAGGCGATGGGGCTGACAAAAGCGGTGGTCAGCTTTCATATTCGTCAGCTTGAAGAGGAGCTGGGCGTCACCCTGTTGCTGCGAACCACCCGACGCCTGACGCTGACCGAAGCGGGGAAGCTCTTTCATCAACGAAGCGTGATGCTGTTACGGGATGCAGAGCGATTGCAGGATGATGTTCGCGCCAACCACGCCGGGCTGACGGGAGAACTGCGGATCACCACCACGCCCGAATATGGCTCGCAGGTGGTGGTGCCTTTGCTGGCTGAATTTAGCCAGCTGCACCCGGACCTCCGCGTGCGGCATGTCTCGTCCTCTTTGCATGCCGATCTTATCGCCGAGCGCTTCGATGTCGCTATCCGGCTCGGCACGCTTGCAGATTCGCGCTACCACGCCGCGTTGATGACCTCCTTCACCATCCTGCCCGTGGCAACGCCAGGCTGGCTGGCAAACCATCCGGTTAACTCGCTGGAGCAGCTGGCGGAAGCGGACTGGATCATTCACGAGCGTTTAACCTCGCCGCTGCGCTGGCAGATGAGAGGCGTTGATGGGCAGCCGGTTTCCTTTGAGATCAAGAAAGCGCCGCGCCTGTATGCAGACAGCGCCCAGGCGCTGATGGCTTTTGTCCTCGCGGGATGTGGAGTGGCGCTGCTGCCGGAGTGGCTGGTGCGAAACGCACTGGATGCAGGGGAACTGGTCTCGCTGTTACCGGCGTACACGTTCGCTCAGCAGGGCATCTATGCCGTTTATCCTGATGCCCGGCATGTGCCCGCGAAAGTGCGAACATTTATTGATTTTATGCGCGTCAGGGTTACTTAATCCTGCATCATCTTTTTAATGAGCGCTGAAAATTGCTCTCGTTCCGCGCCGTTAAGGCGCCCTAAAAACGCCTCATCCACCTCATTTCCAATCGGTTTACTGCTCTCAAGCAGGGCCTCACCTTCGGCCGTCAGAAAGACAAACCGACGGCGCTTGTCCGCCGGATCGTGCTCGCGCCTGACCAGGCCGCGTGCTTCCATGCGGCTCAGCATTTCTGCCAGCGTCGCTTTGGTGCTCACCGCGACTTCAGTCAGGGCAACCTGCTCAATGCCAGGATTTTCAGCAATTGACCGCATCACCGCATACTGTGGCTTTGTCAGTTCGGGCAATGCGTGCTGCCACTGGGCGGTATGCTGTTGAAAAAGCTGACGTAGCAGGTGAAAAGCTTCTTGTCTTAACTCCATGGACACTCCGACGGAAAAATACTCCCTCTATGATAGCCGCTCTCGGGCTGAATTTTAACGCGAGAGTTTTTTAGCGATTAGTGTGATCGTATACGAACGATCTTGTCAGCAGCAGGATCAAGGCGTAGTTTAATTAATATGTTCGTATACGAACAAACTTATTGAGGTGCTGAATGAGATTGATTGTGGGAATGACGGGCGCAACGGGTGCGCCATTAGGCGTGGCGTTGTTGCAGGCGCTGCGGGAAATGCCGGAGGTGGAAACGCATCTGGTGATGTCGAAGTGGGCAAAAACCACGATTGAGCTGGAAACGCCCTTCACTGCGCATGACGTTGCTGCCCTGGCGGATGTCGTCCATAGCCCGGCCGATCAGGCTGCCACCATCTCCTCCGGCTCGTTTCGCACCGACGGCATGATCGTCATCCCGTGCAGCATGAAAACGCTGGCGGGTATCCGCGCGGGCTACGCCGAAGGGCTGGTAGGGCGTGCGGCAGACGTGGTGCTGAAAGAGGGACGCAAGCTGGTGCTGGTTCCCCGTGAGACGCCGCTCAGCACCATCCATCTCGAGAACATGCTTGCCCTTTCCCGCATGGGCGTGGCGATGGTGCCGCCTATGCCTGCGTACTACAACCACCCGCAAACCGCCGATGACATTACCCAGCATATCGTGACCCGCGTTCTCGACCAGTTCGGTCTGGAGCATAAAAAAGCCCGACGCTGGGAAGGTTTGCAGGCAGCGAAACATTTTTCACAGGAGAATAAAGATGGCATTTGATGATTTGAGAAGCTTCTTGCAGGCGCTCGATGAGCAAGGGCAGCTGCTGAAAATTGAGGAAGAGGTAAACGCTGAGCCGGATTTAGCGGCGGCCGCCAACGCTACCGGGCGGATTGGCGATGGCGCGCCTGCGCTGTGGTTCGATAATATTCGCGGTTTCACCGATGCCCGTGTGGTGATGAACACTATCGGCTCGTGGCAAAACCACGCTATTTCGATGGGGCTGCCGGCGAATACCTCGGTGAAAAAACAGATCGACGAGTTTATTCGTCGCTGGGACAAATTTCCCGTCGCGCCAGAGCGTCGTGCAAACCCGGCCTGGGCGCAGAACACGGTGGACGGGGAAGACATTAACCTGTTCGACATTCTGCCGCTGTTCCGCCTGAACGACGGTGACGGGGGCTTTTATCTCGATAAAGCATGCGTTGTCTCCCGCGATCCGCTCGACCCCGATCACTTCGGCAAGCAGAACGTCGGGATCTATCGTATGGAAGTGAAGGGCAAGCGTAAGCTCGGCCTGCAACCGGTGCCGATGCACGATATTGCGTTGCATCTGCATAAGGCAGAAGAGCGCGGCGAAGACCTGCCAATTGCCATTACGCTGGGTAACGATCCGATCATCACCCTGATGGGCGCCACGCCGCTGAAATACGATCAATCCGAGTATGAAATGGCCGGTGCGCTACGTGAAAGCCCGTATCCGATTGCGACGGCTCCGCTGACCGGTTTCGATGTGCCGTGGGGGTCGGAAGTGATCCTGGAAGGGGTGATTGAAGGCCGGAAACGTGAAATTGAAGGGCCCTTCGGTGAGTTTACCGGTCACTACTCCGGCGGGCGCAACATGACGGTTGTGCGTATCGACAAAGTTTCTTACCGCACTAAACCGATTTTCGAATCTCTCTACCTGGGCATGCCGTGGACCGAGATTGATTATCTGATGGGGCCCGCCACCTGCGTACCGCTCTATCAGCAGCTGAAGGCGGAATTCCCGGAAGTGCAGGCGGTAAACGCCATGTACACCCACGGTCTGCTGGCGATTATCTCCACTAAAAAGCGTTACGGCGGTTTTGCCCGTGCGGTCGGGCTCCGCGCCATGACTACGCCACACGGTCTGGGTTACGTGAAGATGGTGATTATGGTGGATGAAGATGTCGATCCGTTTAACCTGCCGCAGGTGATGTGGGCGCTGTCATCGAAGGTCAATCCGGCAGGCGATCTGGTGCAGCTACCGAATATGTCTGTGCTCGAGCTTGACCCCGGCTCCAGCCCGGCGGGGATCACTGACAAGCTGATCATTGATGCCACCACCCCTGTTGCCCCGGACAACCGTGGTCACTACAGCCAGCCGGTACAGGATCTCCCTGAAACCAAAGCCTGGGCCGAAAAACTGACCGCGATGCTGGCGGCACGTCAATAAGGAGGAAAAAATGATTTGTCCACGTTGTGCCGATGAACATATTGAAGTGATGGCAACATCACCGGTGAAAGGTGTCTGGACGGTATACCAGTGTCAGCACTGTCTGTATACCTGGCGCGATACCGAACCGCTGCGCCGTACCAGCCGCGAGCATTACCCGGAAGCGTTCCGCATGACGCAGAAGGATATTGATGAGGCGCCGCAGGTGCCGACGATCCCGCCGCTGCTGTAAAAAAAGCCCGGTGGCGGCTGCGCTTACCGGGCGATAATATTGTGCGGTCCTTTGCCCGGTGGCGCTACGCTTACCGGGCCTACGGGTTTTGTAGGCCGGGTAAGGCGAAGCCGCCACTCGGCAAAAAAGACCGCAGAGAACTAAACCAGACTCTTCAACCGATAAATCCACTCCAGCGCCTGTCGCGGCGTCAGGGAATCCGGGTCGAGATTTTCCAGCGCTTCCACGGCCGGAGAGGTCTCTTCCGGGACCGCCAGCAGTGACATCTGCGTACCATCTATCTGCGTCGCCGCCGCATTCGGTGACAAACTTTCCAGCTCACGCAGTTTCTGACGCGCGCGCTTGATCACCTCTTTCGGCACGCCCGCCAGCGCCGCGACGGCCAGGCCATAACTCTTGCTTGCCGCGCCGTCCTGCACCGTGTGCATAAAGGCGATGGTGTCGCCGTGCTCAAGCGCATCAAGGTGGACGTTAGCCACGCCTTCCATTTTCTCTGGCAGCTGTGTCAGTTCGAAATAGTGCGTTGCGAACAGCGTCAGCGCCTTGATTTTATTTGCCAGACTTTCCGCGCACGCCCAGGCCAGGGACAGGCCGTCATAGGTGGAGGTACCGCGTCCTACTTCGTCCATCAACACCAGACTGTTCTCTGTCGCGTTATGCAGAATGTTGGCGGTTTCGGTCATCTCGACCATAAATGTAGAGCGACCGCTCGCCAGATCGTCCGCCGCACCCACACGGGTGAAGATACGGTCGATAGGGCCAATCTCAACCTTCTGCGCCGGAACGTAGCTGCCGATGTAGGCGAGCAGCGCGATAAGGGCTGTCTGGCGCATATAGGTGCTTTTACCGCCCATGTTGGGGCCGGTAATGATCAGCATTCTTCGCTGCGGTGACAGGTTCAACGGGTTGGCAATAAACGGTTCGTTCAGCACCTGCTCAACCACCGGGTGGCGGCCTTCGGTAATGCGAATGCCGGGTTTGTCAGTAAAGGTCGGACAGGTGTAATTCAGCGTATCGGCGCGCTCGGCCAGGTTTACCAGGACATCCAGCTCGGCCAGCGCAGCGGCGCTCAGTTGCAGGTCAGCCAGGTGCGGCATCAGGATGTCGAACAGCTCGTCATACAGCTGTTTCTCCAGCGCCAGCGCTTTACCTTTCGACGTGAGCACTTTGTCTTCGTACTCTTTCAGCTCGGGAATAATGTAGCGCTCGGCATTTTTCAGCGTCTGGCGGCGAACGTAGTGAATAGGTGCCAGGTGGCTCTGCCCACGGCTGATCTGGATATAGTAACCGTGTACCGCGTTGTAGCCGACTTTCAGGGTGTCGAGCCCCAGACGTTCACGCTCGCGGATTTCCAGCTTATCCAGATAATCCGTCGCGCCATCGGCCAGCGCACGCCATTCGTCCAGCTCTTCGTTATAACCTGGAGCAATAACCCCGCCATCCCGCACCAGAACAGGCGGCGCATCAATGATGGCGCGTTCCAGCAGTTCGCGAAGCTCGGTAAATTCGCCCATGGTTTCGCGCAGCTTCTGCACTGGCGCGCTGTCGATCTCTCCCAGCTGGGCGCGCAGTTCCGGCAACTGCTGGAACGCGTGGCGCATACGGGCGAGATCGCGTGGACGCGCGGTGCGCAGTGCCAGGCGCGCCAGGATACGCTCAAGATCACCCACCTGACGCAGCACCGGCTGCAAGTCGGTGTAACGATCCTGCAATGCGGCAATGGTTTGCTGGCGGCCGATCAGCGTGTCGGTATTGCGGATCGGCATATGCAGCCAGCGTTTGAGCATACGGCTGCCCATGGGGGTAACCGTGCTGTCGAGAACCGACGCCAGCGTATTTTCCATGCCGCCAGCGAGATTCTGAGTGATCTCCAGGTTGCGGCGGGTGGCGGCATCCATGATGATGCTGTCCTGCTGACGCTCCATGGTAATGGAACGGATATGGGGCAGGGCGGTACGCTGCGTATCCTTAACGTACTGCAACAGGCAGCCTGCTGCGCACAGCCCGCGCGGGGCGTTTTCTACGCCAAAGCCAATCAAATCGCGCGTGCCAAATTGCAGGTTCAACTGCTGGCGCGCGGTATCAATTTCGAACTCCCACAGTGGGCGACGACGCAGGCCGCGGCGACCTTCAATCAGCGCCGTCTCGGCGAAATCCTCTGCATAAAGCAGTTCTGCCGGATTGGTGCGCTGTAGTTCAGCCGCCATGGTTTCACGGTCAGCCGGTTCACTCAGGCGAAAACGACCGGAGCTGATATCCAGCGTGGCGTAGCCAAACCCTTTACTGTCCTGCCAGATCGCCGCCAGCAGGTTATCCTGGCGCTCCTGAAGCAGGGCCTCATCGCTGATGGTTCCCGGCGTGACGATGCGCACGACCTTGCGCTCAACGGGGCCTTTCGACGTGGCCGGGTCGCCAATTTGTTCGCAGATAGCGACAGACTCACCCTGGTTCACCAGCTTCGCCAGATAGTTTTCAACCGCGTGATGCGGGATACCCGCCATCGGGATGGGCTCGCCTGCCGACGCGCCACGTTTCGTCAGGGAAATGTCGAGCAGCTGAGACGCACGTTTCGCATCGTCATAAAAAAGCTCGTAAAAATCGCCCATACGGTAAAACAGCAAAATTTCCGGATGCTGTGCCTTCAGCTTCAGGTACTGCTGCATCATTGGCGTATGCGCGTCGAAATTGTCGATTGTGCTCATGGAGTTATGATATCCATTTCTTTGAAAATATTACGCTTTGAGCGGCTCAATGGCCGATTGTTCCTTCTATTGTCGCATGAAAAAAAGGTGCGGCGCAGAAAAAAGTCACGACTTTACGAGGCATCTTCCACCATTAATTCAATGATGATTTTCCCGTGCTCGACGCCCACCCGAACCTGCGAGTTGGTGGTAAATCCCGCTTGCTCAAGCCAGTCGCCTTTCAGGCTCAGCGCTGCGTGTACGCTGTAGCGTTTTGGAATTTTCGTTTTACGGTCTTCATGACGTTTTCTGAAGTAACCCACTTTCAAGTGACGATAGGGTTTGGCGATCGCGATCTCTTGCATAAGCTCTCCGGTGAATGCGGTCAAAGGTGGTTATTTATGCCTGTATAAAATACCAGTAAAACGCAGCGGGGGGCGGGGTAATTCTGGAAGGGCGCTTCAGAAAATGGAATGCAATGACTGAAAATGTGCGGATAAAAGGGTATTATAAATGCACTTTATTGTTGAGGACGACGTTATGTCCGGTAAACGTATTTCACGAGAAAAAAAGACGATCGCCAGAATGATCGCCCTGTACGAAAACAGGTGTCCGCACGCCATAAAAGAAGAGGGGCACTATTCGGCGCTCAAGGCTTATGCCGATAAGCGGCTGGATAAATGCGTGTTTGGTGAGGAAAAACCTGCCTGCAAACAGTGCCCTGTGCACTGTTATCAGCCCGCCCGACGGGAAGAGATGAAGCAGGTGATGCGCTGGGCAGGGCCACGTATGTTATGGCGCCATCCGATTCTGACCATCCGTCATCTGATCGACGATCGCCGTCCGGTTCCGGAATTACCCGAAAAGTATCGGCCCAAAAAATAACCGGCTCCGCGCCGCAGTGGGCGACAAATTACGCGCAGGGCGACGTCGCCGGAATGACGGGTTAATTCAGGCTCTCTTTATCGATTCCCAGACGCTTCATGCGCGAGAGCAGGGTGGTACGCTTCAGCCCCAGCCGTTGCGCCGCACCTTTCGGTCCGGCCACTACGCCGTTGGTCTCCTTCAGCACTCGCATAATGCGCTGATATTCATCTTCTCCCTCTTTCGCAGGCTCGGTTGCGGTCACGGTCGTTTCAGAGAGAGTAACCTCTGGCAGAGAGAGCTGGAGCACGTTCCCGCGCGTCAGCAGGACCGCGCGCTCGATGACGTTTTCCAGCTCGCGCACGTTCCCCGGCCACTCCATCGCCGAGAGTGTGCGTAGCGTTTCGGCAGGAATACTGTCGATATTTCGCCCCATCCGGCGGGCAATCTTCGCGGTAAAGGCTTTCACCAGCAGCGGAATATCTTCCGGGCGCTCGCGCAGCGGCGGCAGGCAGATCGGGAAGACGTTCAGGCGATAGTAAAGATCGCTGCGAAACTCGCGGTCGGCGACCATTTTTTTCAGATCGCGATTGGTGGCGGCAATCAGACGCACGTCGGTCTGGATCAGCTTGTTGCTGCCGAGGCGCTCGAACTCCTGCTCCTGCAAAACGCGCAGCAGCTTGGGCTGAAGCTCCAGCGGCATATCGCCCACTTCGTCGAGGAACAACGAGCTTTTATCCGCCAGTTCAAAACGGCCCAGCCGCTGGCTGCTGGCGCCGGTAAAGGCGCCACGCTCGTGGCCGAACAGGTCGCTTTCCAGTAAGCCCGCAGGCATCGCCGCGCAGTTCATCTTCACCATCCGGCGGCTGTTGCGGTTGCTCAGGTTGTGGATCGCCCGGGCAATCAGCTCTTTCCCGGTACCGGTTTCACCGAGGATCAGCACCGTGCTGTCGCTCTGCGCCACCATTTCCACCTGCTTAAGGACGCTGTACATGGCATCGCTGCGTCCGATGATTTCGCCAAACTCGCTGTCCACGTTGTTGAGCTGCTCGGTCAGCGCCAGGTTTTCGTCCACCAGCCGCTCCTTCAGGCGGTGGATCTCCTGATAGGCGAGGGCGTTATCCAGCGCAATGGAGATACGCTCGGCGATCTGGCGCAGCAGCTTCAGGTTGGCGGTGGTAAATACGGCCTCATCGCACTGCGCCAGTTTAAGCACGCCGAGCATGGTGTTGCCGGACATCAACGGCAGCAGGCACAGGGTCTGGATCTTGTTGCCCCAGGTGTTGAACAACATCCGCTCGTAGGGGGCTACCGGATCCTGTTCATTGAGATTGAGCAGCAGGATCTCTTTGCTTTTAAATACCCGCTCGGACAGCGTTCCCGCTTCGTCCACTTCGCTCTGCTCGTGCGCCGGGTTGGCTTCATCAAGGTAGTGGGTGGAGTAGATGTTCAGCTTGCCTTTCCGGTTGCCGCGTAGCGCAATGCTGATGGCATCGATTTTAAAATAGTGATGGATCTCTTTTGACACTTCGCTGACCAACTCATCCATGTCCAGGCGGGAGAGCACGGCGTTGGTGATGGCAACCAGAATGCGGAAGTTATCGCGCTCGCGGCTCAGCAGGTCGTAGTCCACGTTATTGGTGACGCGGCTTTGGATCTGCTCCGCGACAACGGCCACAATCTGGGTAAAGGTGTGCAGGCGTTCGTACTCCGCCTCGCTCCAGGGCTGGTCGGTATCACGGATAAACTCGCAGCCGCCAAAAATTTGCCCTTCCACCGCCAGCGGCAGCATGCTGTAGTGGCCGAACGGGTGGTAAAGATTGCTCTCTGCCAGCTTCGGCCAGGCCTGGCGAAACTGGTCAAAATTGCAGTGCAGCGCTTCCGGGCGGGAGAGAATACGCCGCACCGGACCGTGGGCCAGAAACGTTTCATCTTCATATTCGAAGATTTTGCCGTTATCACGCGTTGAGAAATAACTCGCGCGGTGGGTTGCGCTATGCCAGAGCACAATGGCGGCGCTGTCCGCCAGCGCTGATTGCCTGACCAGCCGCGTCAGGGCATCGCTCAGCGCGCCGAGATCGGGCTGTTGTAAAAGTGTGCGCGTGATGTCAAACAGGCCCTGCTGTCCAAGATCGCTCATCGGTGTATACGGCATTGTTGCTTTCCAATAGAAACTGGCAAAAAGAGAAATTCAGCGCTGACCGCTTTTGGCGCGGTCTAGCAAATTCGGGGTAACGGTTCAGCGTGCGGCAGATCCAGCGTGCGCTTCACGCCGTAAAGCCCGGTCAGGCGCACCCCTTTGCGCTCAACCACGTCGCCGATGATGGCCGCGTCTTTCCCTAAAGGATGCGTGCGCAGCTGTGCAAGTACGGCTTCCGCCGCCGCGCGTTCCACGCCGATCACCAGCTTGCCCTCATTGGCAAAGTTAAGCGGGTCTAGACCTAGTAGCTCGCACAGCCCGCGCACGGCGGGCTTAACGGGCAGGCCGCGCTCGGTCAGCTCAATCCCGCAGCCGCAGCTTGCCGCGAACTCGTGCACCACGGCATTCACGCCGCCCCGCGTGGCGTCGCGCAGGGCTTTTACGCCCGGCATGTCGCGCAGCGTCTGGATCAGCGGCGTGAGTACCGCGCAGTCACTGCGCAGCTCGCCATCCAGCCCCAGGCCTTCGCGCAGGTTCAGGATGGTTGCCCCGTGGCAGCCCAGCGTGCCGCTGACAATCAGCACGTCGCCTGCGCAAAGCTGCTGCGCGCCCCAGTGAATGTCGGCAGGGATCGCGCCCATCCCGGCTGTGTTGATGAAGAGCTTATCCGCCGCGCCGCGCTGCACCACCTTGGTATCCCCGGTGACGATGGCGATCCCCGCCTCGCGGGCGGTGTGCGCCATGCTGTTGACCACCGCCGTGAGCGTCTCCATTGGTAACCCTTCTTCGAGGATAAACCCGCAGGAGAGGTAGCGGGGGATCGCGCCGCTGACGGCGACGTCGTTTGCCGTGCCGCAGACGGCGAGCTTGCCGATATCGCCTCCCGGGAAGAACAGCGGGTCAATCACGTAGCTGTCGGTAGAGAACGCCAGCCTGTCACCGTGGGCGGTCAGGGCCGCGAGGTCAATACGCGCCTG
This sequence comes from Enterobacter sp. DN, assembly GCF_046054285.1. Taxonomy (NCBI): domain Bacteria; kingdom Pseudomonadati; phylum Pseudomonadota; class Gammaproteobacteria; order Enterobacterales; family Enterobacteriaceae; genus Enterobacter; species Enterobacter sp. DN. Next base: position 207,076 of record NZ_JBJJTG010000003.1, on the reverse strand, counting down.
ATCTTCCTGCTCGGCGAGCCAGGGGTTATTAAAGGCTTCCATAAACAGCCGGTTAATCAGCTGCTGCATCGCCTGTCCACCGCTTCCGTGCGCCATTTCCACCGTGTTCATGCTTCACACTCCTGGTTGCGATAGTGATACCACGCGGCGCATGCCCCTTCGGAAGAGACCATCAGCGCGCCAAACGCGGTTTGCGGGTTACAGGCGTTGCCAAATAACGGGCAGTGATGAGGTTTGCATTTGCCGGTGAGTACGTCGCCACAGCGGGCGCGGGGATCGTCGCACACCTGCTGCGGCTGCGGGCGGAAATGCGCTTCGGCGTCGAAGGCGCGATACGCGGGCGTCAGGTGTACGCCGGATTCGGCAATCAGCCCCAGTCCGCGCCACTCGCTGTCGCCTTCGACGCTAAACACGTCGGCTATGGCCTGCTGTGCCCGTCTGTTACCTGCATCGGGCACCACGCGACGATACTGATTTTCCACCGCACTCAGGGCCGCTATTTTCTGCTCAACCAGCATGGTCACGCCTTGCAGTAGATCAAGTGGCTCGAAACCAGCCACCACTAACGGACGATTGTACTGTTCAGCGATAAAACCGTAGGCTTCTGTGCCGATCACCATGCTGACGTGGCCCGGCGCCAGAAACGCGTCGATACCGTTATCCGGCGCTTCAAGCAGGCTGCGCAGCGTGGGAATAAGCGTGATGTGCTGGCAGAAAAAGTAAAAGTTAGTGACGTTGCGGGCTTTCGCCTGCTGGAGGGTAATGGCGGTGGCGGGCATGGTGGTTTCAAAACCCAGCCCGAAAAAGACGACCTTACGCTCAGGATTAGCCATCGCCAGCGTCAGGGCATCCATCGGTGAGTAGACGATCCGCACGTCCGCGCCGCGCGCCTTCGCCTGGAGCAGCGAGCCATTTTTTCCCGGAACACGCATGGCGTCGCCAAAGGTGCAAAAAATCACACCGGGGCGGCTGGCGATGTCGATACAGCTGTCGATGCGCCCCATCGGCAGCACGCACACCGGGCAGCCGGGGCCGTGGATAAACTCGATGTTCTCCGGCAGCAGCTGGTCGAGGCCAAATTTAAAGATGGCGTGGGTGTGTCCGCCGCACACCTCCATGATCCGCAGCGGTTTTTCTTTCGTGTAGTCCAGCAGCGAGGCGCGGGTTTTCAGGCGATCGATAAGCTGCAACACCTGCTCCGGCGCGCGATATTCATCAACGTAACGCATGTGTTATCGCTCCTCGCCATACAGCAGGGCGCCCACGTCCGGCTCGACGTCAAACATATTCTGTAGCGCATCCAGCGTGTCGCGGGCTTCTTCCTCATTAATCACGCTCATGGCAAAACCCACGTGGACCAGCACCCACTGGCCTAGACGCGTTGCGCCGGTCTCATCGTGGCTGCCTACCAGCGTCAGGTCGACATCGCGCAGGATGCCGCAGACCTCCACTTTGGCCTGATTGCCGTCGATGGAATGAATTTGTCCGGGGACGCCTATGCACATCGTTCGTTCTCCAGCCAGTTCAGCCAGGCGTCCATCCCGTCGCCGCGCGTGGCGGAAACCAGCAGGATCTCAATGTCCGGGTTCACTTCCCGGGCGTAAGCCAGGCACTTATCCACGTCGAAATTCAGGTACGGCAGCAGGTCGACCTTGTTCAGCAGCATGAGGGAGGCGGCGGCAAACATATGCGGATATTTCAGCGGCTTGTCTTCCCCTTCGGTCACGGAGAGCACCGCCACTTTATGCCGCTCGCCGAGGTCGAAGCTTGCCGGGCAGACCAGGTTGCCGACGTTTTCAATAAACAGGATACCGTTATCCGCCAGCGGCAGGCGCGGGGCGGCGTCGGCAATCATCTGCGCGTCCAGGTGGCACCCTTTCCCGGTGTTGACCTGAATCGCAGGCGTACCGGTTTCGCGGATGCGCGCGGCGTCGTTTACCGTTTGCTGGTCGCCTTCGATTACGGCGCAGGAGACGTGTTCGTTCAGACGTTTAAGGGTTTCGGTCAGCAGCGTGGTTTTACCGGAGCCGGGGCTGGAGACCAGGTTCAGCACCAGCTGTTCGCGCGCGGCAAAGCGGGCGCGATTGCGGGCGGCGAGCTGGTTATTCTTGTCCAGCACGTTGATCTCCACCTCCAGCATCTGGCGCTGGCTGATGCCCGGCGCGTGCGTACCCGCTTCGCCATGGCCGTAATGGAGGTCGCCCGCGTCGGAACGCTGCGGGGCAAAGGTGATGCCGGTCAGGGCCGCCGCGGGACGCGGGGCAGGAGAAAAGGGCGCGGAGCGAAACGCGGAGTGGGGACGGTGTTCATCCCCTTCTATATACAGGTTGCCTTCAGCGCAACCGCAGGTACTACACATACATTACTCCTTCTCGATTTCGAGGCGTTGGATCTGCATACCGTCATCCGCCACGATGCGCAGCCCGCTGCTCTGGCACTGCGGACAGCGCTGTACCTTCGATGACAGCAGCGTGACGTACTGCTGACACTGCTCGCACCAGCACTCCGCCTGCTGCTCGTCGATATGCAGCGCGCACCCTTCCGCCAGCGTGCCGCGGCACACCAGCTCAAAACAGAAGGTGAGGGCGCTGGTCTCGACGCAGGAAAACGCCCCGACCTTCAGCCAGACGCCGGTGACGCGTTTCGCGTGGTTTTGCACTGCCTGCTGTTCGATAAGTTCCAGTGCCCGCTGGCAGAGGGTGATTTCGTGCATGACGCCTCCTTAATGAATTGCCCCTTCAATGCAATAACGGTGCCAGCTTGATTTGCGTTACGGCGTGACGATGTCAACGCTGTCGAAATGACACGTCGACACTGCGGCGGTGACAGTGCACATCTCTTTAAAATCCATTTAAATCAACAGATTAAAAACTGGCACGAAATCTGCTTAACAGCCGCTAACTCCATTAACCGGATACCTTTTATGACTATTTGGGAAATTAGCGAAAAAGCGGATTACATCGCGCAACGTCATCAGCAGCTCCAGGAGCAATGGCACCTGTACTGCAATTCACTGATCCAGGGGATCACGCTGTCGAAGGCCCATCTGCATCACGCCATGAGCTGTGCGGCGCAGGGGGATATGCGTTTTGTTCTGTTCGGTCACTTTACGATTTACGTCACCCTGGCGGAGACCTTCAACAGCCACACGATTGAGTACTACGTCGAGACGAAAGAGGGCGACAGGCACTGCATCGCCCGGGCGCAGCTGATGGCGGACGGTATGGTGGACGGTCACGTCAGCAACCGCGATCGCCAGCAGGTGCTGGAGCACTATCTGGAGAAAATCGCGCCGGTTTATAACGGCCTCTACGCCGCCGTTGAGCACGATCGGCCAGTCAACCTGAAACAGCTGATCGACGGAAAATCCTCCGCGAACGTGGCCTGAAAAACGAGTGTCGAGAAGTGTCGATAAGACAGTTTTTTTTCGTCAAAAATGACCATCACCAGAGGATGACCCGGTGAACCGTTTTGTAATTGCTGACTCGACGGTCTGTATTGGCTGTCGGACCTGTGAGGCGGCGTGTTCGGAAACGCACCGCCTGCACGGGCTACAGTCCATGCCGCGCCTGCGCGTCATGCGTAATGAGAAAGAGTCTGCCCCGCAGCTCTGTCACCACTGTGAAGACGCCCCGTGCGCGGGCGTCTGTCCTGTCAATGCCATCACCCGCGTTGACGGCGCGGTACAGCTGAACGAAAGCCTGTGCGTGAGCTGCAAGCTGTGCGGCATCGCCTGTCCGTTCGGCGCCATTGAGTTTTCAGGCAGCCGTCCGCTGCATATTCCGGCGAATGCTAATACTGCGAAAGCGCCGCCTGCGCCACCGGCTCCGGCACGCGTGAGTACGCTGCTGGACTGGGTGCCGGGCATTCGCGCCGTTGCGGTGAAGTGCGATCTGTGCAGCTTCGATGAGCAGGGTCCGGCCTGCGTGCGGACCTGCCCGACCCGGGCGCTGGTCCTGGTCAACATCCGCGACATCGCTCGCACCAGCAAACGCAAGCGCGAGCTGACCATCAATACCGACGTCGGCGATCTTTCGCTGCTGCGGGCGCTTAACGAGGGGGCGAAATGAACGCGATAGTTATGATGACCAGCGGTGTGGCCTGGTTTGCCGCCGCCGCTGTCCTGGCGCTGCTTCTCTCCTTCCATAAAACGCTGAGCGGCGTGATCGCCGGTATCGGCGGGGCGGTCGGCAGCCTGATGACGCTGGCGGCGGGCGGGGTTGTCCTGATCGACGGCCAGTCTGTTGACACCCTCATCCCGCTGATTCACCACGCCGTTGAGCTTACGCCGCTGAACGCCATCTGGCTGATAACCTTTGGCCTGTGCGGACTGTTTATCAGCCTGTTTAATATCGACTGGCACCGACATCAGCACACCAAAGCCAACGGCCTGCTGGTTAACCTGTTGATGGCCGCCGCGGTCTGTACCGTTATCGCCAGCAACCTCGGCGCGCTGGTGGTGATGGCAGAAATCATGGCCCTGTGCGGCGTGTTCCTGACCGGATGCAGCGCCTCCGGCAAGCTGTGGTTTGCGCTCGGACGTCTCGGTACGCTGCTGCTGGCGCTGGCCTGCTGGCTGGTGTGGCAGCGTTTCGGCACGCTGGATTTTGCCGCGCTTAACGGTCAGCCGCTGGGCAACGACGTCTGGCTGTTGGGCGTAGTCGGTTTTGGCCTGCTGGCCGGGATTATCCCGCTGCACGGCTGGGTGCCGCAGGCGCATGCCAATGCCTCAGCCCCGGCCGCTGCGCTGTTCTCCACCGTGGTGATGAAGGTCGGTCTGTTCGGCATCCTGATGATAACCCTGACGGGCGGTCAGCCGCCGCTGTGGTGGGGCGTGGCGCTGCTGATTGCGGGGATGATCACCGCGTTCGTCGGCGGGCTGTACGCGCTGATGGAGCACAACATCCAGCGTCTGCTGGCGTACCACACCCTGGAGAACATCGGGATTATCCTGCTCGGCATGGGCGCGGGCGTCACCGGGCTGGCGCTCAACCAGCCGGCGCTGATTGCCGCCGGGTTTATTGGCGGTCTGTATCACCTTATCAACCACAGTCTGTTTAAAAGCACCCTGTTCCTCGGTGCGGGTAGCGTCTGGTTCCGCACCGGGCACCGCGATATTGAAAAGCTCGGCGGGATTGGCAAAAAAATGCCCGTCATTTCGCTGGCGATGCTGGTCGGGCTGATGGCGATGGCTGCGCTGCCGCCGCTGAACGGCTTTGCCGGCGAGTGGGTGATTTATCAGTCCTTCTTCGCCCTCGGCCAGAGCGAGGCGTTTATCGGGCGTTTACTCGGCCCGCTGCTGGCGGTGGGCCTGGCGATCACCGGCGCGCTGGCGGTGATGTGTATGGCGAAGGTTTACGGCGTCACCTTCCTGGGCGCACCGCGTACGCGTGAGGCTGAGAACGCCTGCTGCGCACCGCTACTGATGGGCGTAAGCGTGGTCGCACTGGCGGTGTGCTGCATCGCGGGTGGGGTTGCCGCGCCGTGGCTGCTGCCGCTGCTGGGCCACGCCATTCCGCTGCCGCTGGTCACGGCGCATACCGTCGTTTCCCAGCCGATGATGGCGCTGCTGCTGATTGCCGCGCCGCTCCTGCCGTTCGTGCTGATGCTGTTCTTCAGACGCGACCGTCTCGCCTCCCGCTCGCGCGGCGCGGCGTGGGCCTGCGGCTACGAACACGAGCAGTCGATGGTCATCACCGCCCACGGTTTCGCTATGCCGGTGAAGGAGAACTTCGCCGCCGTGCTGAAGCTGCGCCACTGGCTGAACCCGGTGGGCTGGGTGCCGGGCTGGCAGGGTGCCGCCGTGCCCGTGCTGTTCCGCCGCCTGGCGCTGATCGAGCTGGCGGTGCTGGTGGTGATTGTCATTTCACGAGGAGCCTGACATGAGTCTGTTACTGGCAATTCTTCAGGCGCTGGTGCTGTTCGCCGCCGCGCCGCTGCTGTCGGGCATCACGCGCGTGGCGCGCGCCCGGCTGCACAACCGTCGCGGGCCTGGCGTGCTCCAGGAGTACCGCGATCTCTTCAAACTGCTTTCCCGTCAGAGCGTCGCGCCGGACGCCGCAGGCTGGGTGTTCCGCCTGACGCCGTTTGTGATGGTGGGCGTGATGCTGACCATCGCCACCGCGCTGCCGGTGGTGACGGTGGGCTCGCCGCTGCCGGTGCTGGGCGATCTGATTACGCTGATCTACCTCTTCGCCATCGCGCGTTTCTTCTTTGCGATTGCGGGTCTGGATACCGGCAGCCCGTTTACGGGTATCGGCGCCAGCCGCGAGGCGATGCTCGGCGTGCTGGTTGAGCCAATTCTGCTGCTGGGGCTGTGGGTCGCCGCGCAGGTTGCAGGCTCGACCCATATCAGTTTTATCACCGACACCGTTTACCACTGGCCGGTTTCACGTTCTCTCCCGCTGGTGCTGGCGCTCTGCGCCTGCGCGTTCGCCACCTTTATCGAGATGGGCAAGTTGCCGTTCGATCTCGCGGAAGCGGAGCAGGAATTACAGGAGGGGCCGCTCACCGAATACAGCGGCTACGGCTTTGCGGTGCTGAAGTGGGGCATCAGCCTCAAGCAGCTGGTGGTGTTGCAGATGTTCGTCGGCGTTTTCTTCCCGTGGGGGCAGATGACGCACTTCTCTGCGGGCGGCCTGCTGCTGGCCGTGGTGGTGGCTGTGCTCAAGCTGCTTATCGGCGTGCTGGTGATTGCCCTGTTTGAAAACAGCATGGCGCGCCTGCGTTTTGTTGAAACGTCACGCATCACCTGGGCCGGTTTTGGTTTTGCATTTTTAGCGTTCGTCTCCTTGCTGGTGGCGTGATTAAAGAGAGTGTTTATGTCTGAAGAAAAGAAAGGTCAGCAGTATCTCGCCGCATTGCATCAGGCTTTCCCGGGCGTGGTGCTGGAGGAGTCCTGGCAAACCAAAGACCAGATCACCGTCACCATTAAGGTGAACTATCTGCCGGAAGTGGTGGAGTTTCTCTATTACCAGCAGGGCGGCTGGCTGTCAGTGCTGTTCGGCAACGACGAGCGTCAGCTGTGTGGCAACTATGCGGTGTACTACGTGATGTCGATGGAGCAGGGGGAGAAGTGCTGGCTCACCGTGCGCGTCGAAGTCGACCCGAACAAGCCGGAATACCCCTCCGTCACGCCGCGCGTGCCTGCCGCCGTCTGGGGCGAGCGCGAAGTGCGTGACATGTATGGTCTGGTGCCGGTTGGCCTGCCTGACGAGCGTCGCCTGGTGCTGCCAGACGACTGGCCGGATGAACTCTATCCGCTGCGCAAGGACAGCATGGACTACCGCCAGCGCCCGGCCCCGACCACCGACAGCGAAACCTACGAGTTCATCAACGAGCTGGGCAGCAAGAAGAATAACGTGGTGCCGATTGGCCCGCTGCACGTTACCTCCGACGAACCGGGCCACTTCCGCCTGTTCGTCGACGGCGAGAACATTATCGACGCCGACTACCGCCTGTTCTACGTCCACCGCGGCATGGAGAAGCTGGCGGAGACCCGCATGGGCTACAACGAAGTCACGTTCCTCTCTGACCGCGTGTGCGGCATCTGCGGCTTTGCCCACAGCACCGCCTACACCACCTCGGTGGAAAACGGCATGGGGATCGTGGTGCCGGAACGCGCGCAGATGATCCGCGCCATTCTGCTGGAGGTGGAGCGCCTGCACTCGCACCTGCTCAACCTCGGCCTGGCCTGCCACTTCGTCGGCTTTGACTCCGGGTTTATGCAGTTCTTCCGCGTGCGCGAGGCGTCGATGAAGATGGCGGAGATCCTTACCGGGGCGCGTAAAACCTACGGCCTGAACCTGATCGGCGGGATCCGCCGCGACCTGCTGAAAGACGACATGATCCAGACCCGCCAGCTGGCGCAGCAGATGCGGCGGGACGTGCAGGAGCTGGTGGACATGCTGCTCAGCACGCCAAACATCGAGCAGCGCACCGTGGGCATCGGCCGTCTTGACCCGGAAATCGCCCGCGACTTCAGTAACGTTGGTCCGATGGTGCGCGCCAGCGGCCACGCCCGCGATACCCGCGCCGATCACCCGTTCGTCGGCTACGGCCTGCTGCCGATGACCGTGCACAGCGAGCAGGGCTGCGACGTCATCTCCCGTCTGAAGGTGCGCATCAACGAGGTATTCACCGCGCTGAACATGATCGACTACGGCCTCGATAATCTGCCGGGCGGCCCGCTGATGGTGGAAGGCTTCACTTACATTCCAAACCGCTTTGCCCTCGGCTTTGCCGAAGCGCCGCGCGGGGACGATATCCACTGGAGCATGACCGGCGACAACCAGAAGCTCTACCGCTGGCGCTGCCGCGCGGCGACCTACGCCAACTGGCCAACCCTGCGCTACATGCTGCGCGGCAATACGGTCTCTGACGCGCCGCTGATCATCGGCAGCCTCGACCCGTGCTACTCCTGCACCGACCGCATGACCGTCGTGGACGTGCGCAAGAAGAAAAGCCAGGTGGTGCCGTACAAAGAGCTTGAGCGCTACAGCATCGAGCGTAAGAACTCGCCGCTGAAATAAGGATTCGCCATGTTTACCTTTATCAAAAAAGTGATCAAAACCGGCGCGCAGACCAGCAGTTATCCGCTGGAGCCGATCCCGGTGGATAAAAACTTTCGCGGCAAGCCGGAGCACAACCCGCAGCAGTGCATCGGCTGCGCGGCCTGCGTCAACGCCTGCCCGTCGAATGCCTTAACGGTGGAAACGGACCTGAAAACCGGCGAGCTGGCCTGGCAGTTTAACCTCGGGCGCTGCATCTTCTGCGGCCGCTGCGAGGAGGTCTGCCCGACGGTGGCCATTCGCCTGTCTCAGGAGTACGAGCTGGCGGTGTGGAAAAAAGAGGACTTCCTCCAGCAGTCGCGCTTTGCGCTGTGCAACTGCCGCGTCTGCAAGCGTCCGTTCGCCGTGCAAAAAGAGATCGACTACGCCATCGCACTGCTGAAGCACAACGGCGACGTCCGCGCGGAGCATCACCGTGAAAGCTTCGAAACCTGCCCGGAGTGCAAGCGTCAGAAATGCCTGCTGCCGTCTGACCGCATCGATTTAACCCGCCATATGAGAGAGGCCAGCTGATGGAAAACTTACTCGGCCCGCGCGACGCTAACGGCATTCCGGTGCCGCTGACGGTGGAGGAGTCCATCGCCAGCATGAAGGCATCGCTGCTGAAAAAAATCAAACGCTCGGCCTACGTCTACCGCGTGGACTGCGGCGGCTGCAACGGCTGCGAGATCGAGATCTTCGCCACGCTGTCACCGCTGTTTGACGCCGAGCGCTTCGGCATCAAAGTGGTGCCGTCTCCGCGCCATGCGGACATTCTGCTGTTTACCGGGGCCGTCACCCGCGCCATGCGATCCCCCGCGCTGCGCGCCTGGCAGTCCGCGCCGGACCCGAAAATCTGCATCTCGTACGGTGCCTGCGGCAACAGCGGCGGCATCTTCCACGACCTGTACTGCGTCTGGGGCGGCACCGACAAAATCGTGCCGGTGGACGTCTACATTCCGGGCTGCCCGCCGACGCCCGCCGCCACGCTGTACGGTTTTGCCATGGCGCTCGGCCTGCTGGAGCAGAAAATCCACGCCCGCGAGCCGGGCGAGCTGGACAACCAGCCAGCCACTATCCTGCACCCGGATATGGTGCAGCCGCTGCGGGTGAAGATCGACCGCACGGCGCGCAGGCTGGCGGGCTACCGCTACGGACGCCAGATTGCCGACGATTATCTGCGCCTGCTGAGCCAGGGCGACCATCAGGTGGCGCGCTGGCTGGAGGCGGAAAACGATCCGCGACTCAATGAGATCGTGGCGAACCTGAACAGCATCGTGGATGAGGCGCGTATCCGATGAGTGAAACGGTGGTGTTCAGCCAGCTGAGCCGTAAGTTTATTGATGAGAACGATGCCACGCCGGCTGCGGCGCAGCAGGTGGTCTATTACAGCCTGGCGATTGGGCATCACCTAGGGGTGATCGACTGCCTGGAGGCGGCGCTGAGCTGCCCGTGGGCCGATTACCTGGCGTGGATCGCCACGCTGGAGGAGGGCAGCACGGCGCGGCGCAAGATGGAGGGCGTGCCGAAATACGGCGAGATCGTCATCGATGCCAACCACATTGCGATGCTCGCCAACGCCTTTGACGAGGCGCTGAGCAGGCAAACCCCCGAGCAGCAGGCGTGGAGCAAAACGCTGCTTAGCATGCTGCACGATATTCATCAGGAGAGCGCCATCTACCTGATGGTGAGGAGATTACGTGACTGACGTTTTACTGTGTGTCGGCAACAGCATGATGGGCGACGACGGCGCGGGTCCGCTGCTGGCGGAACTGTGCGCCGCAAACCCGCCGGGCAGCTGGGTGGTGATTGACGGCGGCAGCGCGCCGGAAAACGACGTGGTGGCCATTCGCGAGCTGCGCCCGGACAGGCTGTTAATCGTTGATGCCACCGATATGGGGCTCAACCCCGGTGAGATCCGCCGGATTGACCCGGACGACATCGCCGAAATGTTTATGATGACGACGCACAATATGCCGCTGAACTACCTGGTCGATCAGATTAAAGACGACGTGGGTGAGGTGCTGTTTCTGGGGATTCAGCCGGACATTGTCGGGTTCTATTACCCGATGACGCCGCCGGTGAAAGAGGCGGTGGACGTGGTCTATTCACGGCTTGCCGGGTGGGTTGGGGATGGGGGATTTTCTCAGCTCTGAGCAGTGCCGGGTGGCGGCTTCGCCTTACCCGGCCTACCAAACCCATCCCCCTCTCCCTGTGGGAGAGGGCTGGGGTGAGGGCAACAGGCTACTCCAGATCCCCCCCGTTACTCGCAATCACCTTCTTATACCACCAGAATGATTTCTTGCGCTTGCGGTCCAGCGTGCCGTTCCCGGCGTCGTCCCGGTCGACGTACACAAACCCGTAGCGCTTGCTCATTTCCCCCGTTGAGGCCGAGACAAGGTCAATGCAGCCCCAGGTGGTGTAGCCCAGCAGCGGTACGCCGTCCTCAATCGCATCAGCCATCGCGCGAATATGCTCGCGCAGGTAGCTGATTCGGTAGTCGTCGTTGATCTCGCCGTTTTCATCAATGACGTCCTTCGCTCCAAGGCCGTTTTCCACCAGGAACAGCGGCTTCTGGTAGCGGTCGTACATCATGTTCATGGTGATGCGCAGGCCGAGCGGGTCAATGCCCCAGCCCCATTCGCTCACCTGAATATGCGGGTTGCGCAGGGACTTCACGATGTTCGCCGCGCTGGTGTTGCCCGCGTTCATGTCCGCCGACGCGCAGCGCGAGGCGTAATAGCTGAACGAGACAAAGTCGACGGTGTTTTTTAAAAGTTCGTCGTCGCCGGGATCTTTCACAATCACCACGCCTTTTTCGCGGAACACGCGGGCAGAGTAGGCCGGATAGCTGCCGCGCGCCTGCACGTCGATAAAGAACAGGTTCTCGCGGTCTTTCTCCAGCGCCATCCACACGTCTTCCGGCTTGCAGGAGTACGGGTAGAAATTGCCGCCCGCCAGCATGCAGCCGACCTGGTTTTCCGGGTTCACCTCGTGGGCAATTTTGGTCGCCAGCGCGCTCGCCACCAGCTCGTGGTGCGCGGCCTGGTATTTCACCTGATCTTCGTTTTCACCTTCTTCAAATACCAGCCCCGCGCCGGAGAACGGGCTGTGCAGCATGATGTTGATTTCGTTGAAGGTCAGCCAGTATTTCACCAGCCCGTTAAACGCTTCAAAGCAGGTGCGGGCGTAGCGGGCGAAGAAATCCACCATTTTGCGGTTGCGCCAGGAGCCGTACTCCGTCACCAGGTGCATCGGCACGTCGAAGTGGCAGAGCGTGACCAGCGGCTCGATGTTGTACTTTTTGCACTCCTCGAACACCGCGCGGTAGAAGGCAATGCCTTCCTGATTCGGCAGCGGTTCGTCGCCGTTCGGGTAGAGGCGGCTCCAGGCAATCGAGGTGCGGAACACCGTAAAGCCCATCTCCGCCATCAGGGCGATGTCTTCTTTGTAGCGATGGTAAAAATCAATCGCCTCGTGGCTCGGGTAGAATTCGTCGTCCCGCAACGAAAACCGTTTTTCCTTGCCGACTTTTACCGCCAGACGGTTTGCGCCGTGGGGGATCATATCGACCGTCGTCAGTCCTTTGCCGCCTTCACGGTAAGCCCCTTCACTCTGGTTGGCGGCAAGCGCGCCGCCCCATAAAAATCCTTGTGGAAAAACAGACATTCTTACCTCGCTTTCAGTTTATGCTTCTGCTGCTTTGTTCTGTACCGGTGCGGTTTGCAGGGCGCGTGCTTTTTCGGCTTCGTCTTCTACCGGGATATCCTCAAACCCTAACAGCAGGGTCAGCACAAACGACAGCACCACCGCCAGACCCATCACGCCAAACACCCAGACGATGGTCATCGGGTTGGCCGGGTCGAAGAACTGCACGCTGGTGAACAGCCCCGGCGCCGCCATCGAGTGGCTGGCAAGACCGGCCATGCCCGCCACCGCGCCGCAGATAAAACCGCTGATCAGGCTCGCAATCAGCGGACGCTTCAGGCGTACCGCCACGCCGTACAGGGCCGGTTCAGAGATCCCCGCCATGATGGCGGAGGCCGCCGCGGCCAGCGCCGTCTGGCGCAGTTCCGGGTTTTTGGTTTTCCACGCCACCGCCAGCGACGAACCGCCGAGCGACAGGTTGGCGCCGATTTCCGACGGCATCACCATCCCTTCTTTGCCCGTTTCGGCAATGGTCTGGATGATGGTCGGCGTAAACACGCGGTGCATCCCGGTCATCACCAGCAGCGGCCACAGCGCGCCCATAATGGCAACGGAGAGCCAGCCCAGATAGCCGTGAATGGTGTAGACCAGCGCGGAGATGGCGCTGCCGATCCAGATCCCGAGCGGGCCAATCAGTACGATGGCGAGCGGGGCGGCAATCAGCACGATCAGCATCGGCTTGAGGAAGTTTTTGGTCACCGCCGGGGTAATGCGATCCACCCAGCGTTCGATGTATGACAGGCACCAGGTCATCACCAGGGCGGGGATCACCGTGTAGGTGTATTTCACCGCCGTCACCGGAATGAAGGCGAACTCAACGTGCTCGCCCTGCGCGGCTTTCGCCATCAGCTCGATAAAGCTCGGGTGAACCAGAACGCCCGCGATGGCGATTGCCAGCGACATGTTGGTTTTGAACTTCACCGCCGCGGACGCCGCCACCATCAGCGGCAGGAAGAAGAACGCGCCGTCGCCGATAACGGTCAGGATCGTCAGCGTCGGGTCGCCTTTGCCCAGCACGCCGGTCATCTCAAGGATCATCGCCAGCAGCTTGACCATCGACCCGCCGATGATCGCCGGGATCAGCGGAGACATGGTGCCGATCAGCGCGTCGAGGATCCCGGCGCCAATCCGGCGCAGCGTGAGCTTCTGTGGACCTTCCGCTACGGCAGGTTGCAGGTTGGCGGGCAGCAGGCTTACCACTTCACGGTATGCCTGGGACACGGTGTTGCCGATGATCACCTGACACTGGTTGTCGTTGCGCACCATGCCGAGCACGCCGCTGATGCTTTTCAGGCGTGCGGCGTCGGTGAGGCTTTCGTCTTTCAGGACGAAGCGCAGTCGCGTCATACAGTGGGTGACGGCGACGATGTTCTCTTTGCCGCCCAGCGCGCTAACGACGTCGGTCGCCAGCGCAGCGTAATTTTTTGCCATCGGATGTGATCCTGTTATCGTTGTGAGAAGTGTAGGAAACCGGTTTCACATAATCATCATGAGTTTCTTTTAATGAAACAAGACCACTTTTTATGCATTTTTTCGTTTCGTGATGACGATCACTCGTGGCCGTAAAAAGCGTGATAACGCCGCTGCGACAATTTTTCTGCGGTGCAGTACACTGCGCCCATCAGGTTCAGACGGAATAATAATATGACCACGATGCTGGAAGTGGCGAAGCGGGCAGGCGTATCAAAAGCGACGGTCTCCCGGGTACTGTCGGGGAACGGTTACGTCAGCCAGGAGACGAAAGACCGCGTGTTTCAGGCCATCGAAGAGAGCGGGTATCGCCCCAATCTGCTGGCGCGAAACCTGGCGACCAAACGCACCCAGACTCTGGGGCTGGTGGTGACGAACACCCTGTACCATGGGGTCTACTTTAGCGAGCTGCTGTTTAACGCCGCGCGGATGACGGAAGAGAAGGGGCGTCAGCTGATCCTGGCGGACGGCAAGCACAGCGCCGAAGAGGAGCGCGAGGCGATCCAGTACCTGCTCGACATGCGCTGCGACGCGGTAATCATCTATCCGCGTTTTCTGAGCGTGGAAGCGCTGGACGAGATCATTGAGAAATGCGAGCAGCCGATCATGGTGCTCAACCGCCGTTTGCGGAAAAACAGCAGTCACAGCGTCTGGTCCGATCATAAAGCGTCGTGTCAGGACGCAGTATCGCAGCTGATTGCGAAAGGCCACCGGGAGATTGCGTTTATCACCGGTTCGCTGGATTCCCCCACCGGGGTGGAGCGTCTTTCCGGCTACAAGGACGCGCTGGCGCAGCACGGGATTGCAGTTCGCGACGCGCTGATCGCCGAAGGGAAGTGGAACCCGGCCAGCGGCGCGGCGGCGGTCTCTCAGTTGCTCACCCGCGGCGAAACGTTTACCGCGCTGGTGGCGAGTAACGACGACATGGCGATTGGCGCCATCAGGCAGCTGCACGAGAGCGGCGTCGCCACGCCGGGCGCAGTGTCCGTCATCGGCTTTGACGATGTGGCAATCGCGCCCTATATCGTGCCGTCCCTCTCCAGCGTGCGTATTCCAGTAACGGAGATGATTCAGGAGACCATCAGCCGTATGATTTTCATGCTCGACGGCGGTGAGTTTAAGCCTCAGCAAACCTTCTCCGGCGAGCTTATCCTGCGCGACTCCGTCATTGACGGCCCGCATCGCTGACGTCGACATCTGTCATCGTCACTAATGACGATGACAGATCCTTCTCTTTTAAATTTCCCTATAAAATCAATTCATTAAATATTGGCACGGTTTATGAATAGCTTCGCGCATAACAGTTATGCCGGAGAAGCAGATGAACCGTTTTATTATGGCCGATGCCAGCAAATGCATTGGTTGCCGTACCTGTGAAGTGGCGTGCGTGGTGTCCCATCAGGCAGAGCAGGATTGCGCCTCTCTCACCCCTGATACCTTCCTGCCGCGCATCCACGTCATTAAAGGCGTGAATATTTCTACCGCCGCTATCTGTCGCCAGTGCGAAGACGCGCCGTGCGCCAACGTCTGTCCGAACGGGGCGATTAAGCGCGAGAAAGGCTTCGTGCATGTGATGCAGGAGCGCTGCATCGGGTGCAAAACCTGTGTGGTGGCGTGTCCGTATGGCGCGATGGAGGTGGTGGTTCGCCCGGTGGTGCGCAACAGCGGTATCGGGCTGAGCGTACGCGCGGAGAAAGCCGAAGCCAATAAATGTGACCTCTGCTACCACCGCGATGCCGGTCCGGCGTGTATGGAAGCCTGTCCGACGCATGCGCTGGTCTGCGTCGATCGCGACAAGCTCGAACAGATGAGTGCCGAAAAACGCCGCCGCGCGGCGTTCGACACCTCGTCATCGCTGCTGTTTTAAATTGCGATGCGCGTTAATGGCGTACAGCTTCGGGTGCGCGGCAAGGTGCAGGGGGTAGGATTTCGTCCCTTCGTCTGGCAGCTTGCGCACCAGCTGGGGCTGGCAGGCGACGTCTGCAACGACGGAGAGGGCGTGCTGGTGCGTCTCGCGGGCAGTGGGGGTGACTTTACCGCGAGACTGCGCCAGGACTGCCCACCGCTGGCGCGCATCGATCGCATTGAAACGCAGCCGTTCAGCTGGACGACGCTGCCGGATGAGTTTGTCATCCGCCACAGCGAGAGCGGGGCGATGGACACGCAAATCGTCCCGGATGCCGCCACCTGTCCCGCATGCCTGGTGGAGATGCGCGATCCCCGCGAACGTCGCTACCGCTACCCGTTTATCAACTGCACCCACTGCGGGCCGCGGTTTACCATTATCCGCGCCATGCCCTATGACCGCCCGGCCACGTCAATGGCGCCATTCCCGCTCTGTGTGCCCTGTGAAACGGAGTACCGCAACCCGGCTGACCGGCGTTTTCACGCCCAGCCGGTGGCCTGCCCGGATTGCGGACCGCAGCTGGAGTGGCGAGCCGGGGAGGCTGCTGCCACCCGCGAATCGGCGTTAAGCGCGGCGGTGGCGATGCTGGAAGGCGGCGGGATTGTGGCGGTCAAAGGGCTGGGCGGTTTTCACCTGGTCTGCGACGCGCTTAACCCGCAGGCGGTTCGGAAATTACGGGCACGCAAGCAGCGCCCGACCAGGCCGCTGGCGGTGATGATCCCGCATGCGGACGATCTGCCGGAGGCCATCCAGACGCTGTTACGTTCACCCGCTGCGCCGATTGTGCTGACGCCAAAAGCCTGCCTTCCTGCGTTTCCTGAGGAGATTGCGCCGGGGCTGGATACGGTCGGCGTGATGCTGCCTGCGAACCCGCTCCAGCATTTGCTGATGCTGGACTGCCAGCGCCCGCTGGTGATGACCTCCGGCAACCTCAGCGGCCATCCACCCGCCATAAGCAACCAGCAGGCGCTGGAAGAACTCAGTGACATCGCTGACGGCTTCCTGCTGCACAACCGCGACATCCTGCAACGGATGGATGATTCAGTGATGGACCAGGAGGGCACGATGCTGCGTCGCGCACGCGGTTTTGTGCCGGATGCCATCACATTGCCCGCCGGATTCCGCGACATCCCGCCCATGTTATGCACCGGCGCGGAGATGAAAAACACCTTCAGCCTGGTGCGTGGCAACCAGGCGGTGCTGAGCCAGCATTTTGGCGATCTGAGCGACGAGGGGGTAGAGGCGCAGTGGCGCAGTGCGCTCTCGACGATGCAGGACATCTACGCCTTTCAGCCTGAGCGCGTGGTGTGCGATGCCCATCCGGGTTATCACGCCCGACTGTGGGCCCGGGCGCAGGCGCTGCCCGTTGAGACCGTGCTGCATCATCATGCGCATGCGGCAGCGTGTCTGGCGGAGAATGGCTGGCCGCTCAACGGCGGGGATGTTATTGCCCTGACGCTGGACGGGATCGGCATGGGCGAGAACGGCGCGCTGTGGGGCGGCGAGTGCCTGCGGGTGAACTATCGCGACTGCGAACGGCTGGGCGGTCTGCCAGCCGTTGCGCTGCCGGGGGGCGATCTGGCGGCAAAACAGCCGTGGCGCAATTTGCTCGCCCACTGTCTGGCGTTCGTACCTGACTGGCAGCAGTACCCGGAAACAGAGGTGGTACAGCGTCAAAACTGGCCGCTGCTGGCAACGGCTGTGTCGCGCGGTATCAATGCGCCGCGGGCCTCCTCCTGTGGTCGTCTGTTCGACGCCGTGGCCTGTGCGCTGGGCATTGAAACGCAACGCTATGAGGGCGAAGCCGCGTGCCGGCTGGAGGCGCTGGCCGAACGCTGCGCAGGGGTTGATCATCCGGTGACGCTCCAGACGGATAACCTTGCGCTGTTCTGGCAACAGTGGCTTACCTGGCGGGCGGAACCCGGCGAGCGTGCCTGGGCTTTTCACGATGCGCTGGCAAAAGGGCTGAGCGAACTGGCGGCAACGCATGCCCGCCGACGGTCGCTCACGACGGTGTGTTTCAGCGGCGGCGTCCTTCACAACCGCCTGCTGCGCGCGCGCCTTCGTCATTACCTTTCTGATTTCACGCTTCTTTTTCCTTCGCGCCTGCCCGCAGGCGACGGAGCGATCTCCTTCGGGCAGGCGGTGGTTGCTGCCGCCCGATCATGTTCACAAGGGATTTAAAATGTTACGACTTTTACGCAATGAACCTCGTGCAGCGTGCCTGCTGCTGGCTCTCGGGATGGCTAACCTGCTGGCCTGGGGGCTGGCGTGGCACACCTTTAGCGGCAGTACGGCGCTGATGGCGGCCAGCCTGCTGGCCTGGTGTTACGGACTGCGTCATGCGGTGGATGCCGACCATATCGCCGCGATTGATACCGTGACGCGTAAGATGATGCAGCAGGGCAAGCGCCCGTCCGGCGTGGGCGCATGGTTTTCCCTCGGTCACTCTACCATCGTGGTGCTGGCCTCCATTGCTATCGCCGCTACCGCCACGGCGTTTCAGAAAAACATGGCATGGTTCCACGAAACCGGCAGCCTGATTGGCACCGCCGTCTCCGCCACCTTCCTGCTGGCGATGGCGCTGGTGAATATGGTGATCCTGCGCGGCGTCTGGCGCAGCTTTCAGGCGCTGAAACACGGCAGGCCCGTGCAGGGCGACATCACGCTGCCTGCACAGGGTGGCGTCATGAACTGGCTGTTCGGCAAAACCTTCCGCCTCGTCAATAAAAGCTGGCAGATGTACCTGGTCGGTTTCCTGTTCGGCCTGGGGTTCGACACCGCCACCGAAATCGGCGTGCTGGGGATCTCCGCCGCCAGCGCCTCCAGCGGGATGTCGGTGTGGTCGATCATGATCTTCCCGGCGCTCTTCGCCAGCGGCATGGCGCTGGTCGATACGCTCGATAACCTGCTGATGGTGGGTGCCTACGGCTGGGCGTTTAACAAGCCGCAGCGCAAGCTCTACTACAACATGACCATCACCGGGACTTCGGTGGTGGTGGCGCTGTTTATTGGCGGCCTGGAAGCGCTGGGTCTGCTGATGGACAAGTTCTCCCTCAGCGGCGGCGTGTGGGATCTGATTGGCGCGGTGAACGATAACCTGGGCGACGCCGGATTTGTGGTGGTCGGGCTGTTTGTCGCCTGCTGGCTGATCTCGATGGCGAACTATCGCTGGCGCGGTTATGACGCGCTGGTGGTGCGCCCCTGACGCTGAAAGTGTAGCGATAAAAAAAAGCCCCGGGACATCGGGGCGGTGGACAATAAAATCCAAAGGTTAAGTAAGCGTGGCAGTACTGTAGGCCGGGTAAGCGGAGCGCCACCCGGCATGACGAGGGTTAAGCTGGTAGCGATTTCAGCAGCGCGAAGGCCTCCTTCATTCTGTCTTCGCTGACGACAAAGGCGCGCATCTGACCGTCGGTATCGGTGCCGCGCGCCACCATGCCCTGAGGCGAAAGGACAATCTCCCAGTCCAGATCCTGACGCTGCGTTTCACCTGCGAGATGCAGCGGTAGTTCCGGCGTTTTTACCTTCACCAGCATGGCGGGTAATTTCACCGGGGCGTTGCCGCCGAGCAGGTTTTTCGCCAGGAACATGGCGCTTAACTGAATCGGTTGCAGGAACGGCAGCACATGGCCGTTAATTTCCGCGCAGTCGCCCAGGGCATAAATGTCCGGCTGGGTGGTTTGCAGGTAGCTGTCCACCTTCACGCCGCGATTGATCTCTGCGCCCGCGCGGTGCGCCAGCGCGGTTTCCGGGCGCAACCCCGTCGCCGCAATAACCACATCCACTTCAACGCTGCGGTTGCGGTCGAGCGTCGCACAAATGCCGGTTTCGGTTTTACTCAGGCTCTGTAACTGCGATTTCAGCAGCAGATGCACGCCCATGTCGGTCAGACGATGCTGTAAGCGACTGCTTACTTCTGCTGGCATCAGCGCTGACAGAATGCTGGCCGCGTGGTCAACCAGGGTGACGGATTTTCCCGCCCGGCAGAAGTCCATCGCCAGCTCGGTGCCAATCAGTCCGCCGCCGACAATCATCACCCGCGTGGCGTCGCGTAACAGGGTCTCGCTGGCCTGATACTCCTGCTGGCTGTTGAGCGTGACCATCAGCTCGCGGCCCTCAACCGGCGGCACAAACGCCGATGCCCCCGTCGCCAGCACCAGTTTGTCGTACTGCCAGGTTTTATCTTTCGCGTTCACCACGTGGGCGTCGGCGTCGATATCGGTGACCCAGGTGTACGGAAACAGACGCAGGTTAAACTGTTCTGCGAACTCCCCCGCCGTCTGGCGGGTGAGATCGTCGGCGCGCTGATTCTGGCTAATGACGTGGCTTAAATCAGGCTTGTTGTACTCATCCATGCTGTCGGCGGCGATCACCGTCAGTGGCACGTTAGCATCCTGTTTGCGGATATTTTTCACCAACTGGCGGGCGGCAAAGCCCGAGCCGATAATGACGATGCCGTGGCTCATTTTGCCTCCGCTGCCAGTTCATCAAAGACGTCTTTCCCGAGGGAACATTCCGGGCAGAGGAAGTTGTCCGGCACCTCGCTCCACGGCGTACCCGGCGCGACATCCTGCAACGGCTCGCCCAGCTCAGGATCGTAAATCCACTGGCAGACGCTGCACTGCATGCAAGGGCCGAGGTCGGCAGCGGCAGGAGCGGCTTCTGCTACAGCTTTCGGCGTAACCGCCGCGGCGGGTGCGGTTTCCGGCAGCGGCGCAAGCGCCCACTGGCGGGCAATGTCGCGACCGTGCTGACGACAGATTTCCAGCGCGTCGAGATCCGGACGCCATTTCGCCTTCAGGCTCAGGGACATCTCAAAACCGGCATCCTGTAAACGGGTGGAGAGACGGTCTACCGCGCCGCCGCTCCAGCCGTGTGAACCAAAGGCGCTGGCGCGTTTGTTACGAAAGCGCAGGCCGGTCATCTCTTCCACCAGTCCGGCAATTTTCGGCATCATCACGTTATTCATGGTGGAGGTACCCACCAGCACGCCTTTGGAGCGGAAGACGTTGGTCAATACCTCATTCTTATCGCTGCGCGCCACGTTGAAGATTTTCACCGCCACGTTCGGGTCAACTTCGTTGATGCCCTGGGCAATGGCGTCCGCCATCATGCGGGTGTTGTTGGACATGGTGTCGTAGAAGATGGTGATGCGATCTTCCTGATAGTCCGCCGCCCACTTCAGGTACAGTTCGACAATCTGGGTTGGATTTTCACGCCATACCACGCCGTGGGAGGTGGCAATCATATCCACCGGCAGGTTGAAGCCGAGGATCTCGGTGATTTTTGGCGTGACCAGACGGCTGAACGGGGTCAGGATGTTGGCGTAGTAGCGCTGGCACTGTTCGAACAGCTCGGTCTGATCCACTTCGTCGTTGAACAGACGTTCGTCGCAGTAGTGCTGGCCGAAGGCGTCGTTACTGAACAGCACCGCGTCACCGGTCATGTAGGTCATCATGCTGTCCGGCCAGTGCAGCATTGGGGTTTCCACGAAGATCAGCTGTTTGCCATTGCCGATATCCAGCGTGTCGCCGATTTTCACGGTGTGGAAGTTCCACTCCGGATGGTGGTGGTGGCCGTTGATGGAGTCAATGGCGTTGGTGGTGCAGTAGATCGGGGTATCCGGAATGTGGGACATCAGCTCGGTCAGCGCCCCGGCGTGATCCTCTTCCGCGTGGTTGATGATGATGTAGTCGATGTCATTCAGATCGATTTCGCTGCGCAGGTTCTGCACGAACTCGCGGCTGAATTTGTGATCGACGGTATCGATCAGGACGTTTTTACCTTCACGAATGAGATAGCTGTTGTAGCTGCTGCCACGCAGCGTTTTGTATTCCGTCCCGTGAAAATCACGTACTTCCCAGTCACGTTGACCCACCCAATGAATGTTATTTTTAACCAGAATAGACATAGCAACCTCAACTTAATACGGCGTTTTCAAATAAGATGACTGTCATATATCAAGTTGCGTGCCAACTTTTTAAATTGTTGAAAATAATGTGTTTTCGTTTCGATGCCCCCTAATGGGTAGTCATTTTGACTATCTTAAAAATTGTCAATATGACATTATGTATTGTCAAAATGACAGTGAGGCAGAGATGAGCTTTTCCGTAGATGTGCTGGCGAAGATCGCCATAGAACTGCAAACCGGTATTGGTCATCAGGACCGCTTTCAGCGGCTGATCTCCACGTTGCGCCACGTGCTGGATTGCGATGCGTCGGCGCTGCTGCGTTACGAAGGGCGGCAGTTTATTCCGCTGGCTATCGACGGTCTGGCGAAGGACGTACTCGGGCGGCGCTTTACCCTGGAGGGCCACCCGCGTCTGGAAACCATCGCCCGCGCGGGTGACGTGGTGCGTTTCCCGGCAGACAGCGATCTGCCCGATCCTTACGACGGCCTGATCCCCGGACAGGAGAGCCTGAAGGTGCACGCCTGTATCGGCCTGCCTCTGTTTGCCGGGCAGAACCTGATTGGCGCGTTAACCCTCGACGGCATGTCGCCTGATCAGTTCGATACCTTCAGCGACGAAGAGCTACGGCTGATTGCCGCGCTGGCGGCCGGGGCGCTGAACAACGCCCTGCTGATAGAACAGCTGGAGAGCCAGAATATTCTTCCGGGTAGCCCGACGGCGTTTGAGCAGGTGGCGCACACCGAAATGATCGGCCTTTCGCCGGGCATGGCGCAGCTCAAAAAAGAGATTGAGATTGTCGCCGCGTCTGATTTGAACGTGCTGATCTTCGGGGAGACCGGCACCGGTAAAGAGCTGGTGGCAAAAGCGATCCACGAAGCCTCGCCCCGTGCGGTGAATCCGCTGGTCTATCTCAACTGCGCGGCGTTGCCGGAAAGCGTGGCGGAAAGCGAGCTGTTCGGACACGTCAAAGGGGCCTTTACCGGGGCGATCAGCAACCGCAGCGGCAAGTTCGAAATGGCTGATAACGGCACGCTGTTCCTCGATGAAATTGGCGAACTCTCCCTTTCGCTCCAGGCCAAACTGCTGCGGGTGTTGCAGTATGGCGATATTCAACGCGTGGGAGACGATCGCAGCTTACGCGTGGATGTGCGCGTGCTGGCGGCGACGAACCGCGATCTGCGCGAAGAGGTGCTGGCGGGGAATTTCCGCGCCGATCTGTTCCACCGTCTGAGCGTGTTCCCGCTCACGGTGCCGCCGCTGCGCGAGCGGGGCGAGGATGTGGTTCTGCTGGCGGGCTTTTTCTGCGAACAGTGTCGGCTCAAAATGGGGCTTTCCCGCGTGGTGCTAAGTCCTGGCGCGAGGACGCACCTTCTGAGCTACGGCTGGCCGGGTAACGTGCGTGAGCTGGAACATGCGATCCACCGCGCGGTGGTGCTGGCGCGGGCAACGCGTTCGGGGGATGAAGTGGTTATTCATGCGCGCCATTTCGCGCTGCATGAGGAAACGATGCCGCCCGTGAAGCCGGTGATACCTGAGAGCGTGAACGAAAACCTGCGCGAGGCGACGGATGCGTTCCAGCGTCAGATGAT
Organism: Enterobacter sp. DN; assembly: GCF_046054285.1. NCBI lineage: Bacteria > Pseudomonadati > Pseudomonadota > Gammaproteobacteria > Enterobacterales > Enterobacteriaceae > Enterobacter > Enterobacter sp. DN. Next base: position 183,939 of record NZ_JBJJTG010000003.1, on the reverse strand, counting down.
CGCCCGCGCGCTGGAGCAGAATAACCGCAGCTGGGCGGCGTGCGCGCGGGCGCTGGAGATGGACGTCGCCAACCTTCACAGGCTGGCGAAACGTCTGGGGCTGAAGGGTTAAATAATCCCCGCCTGGTAGAAGTCTTGCAGGTTGATCGCGCCGCACAGCCTGCCGTGCTCGTCCACCACCGGCGCGGCGGTGATTTTGCGCTTCATCAGCACCTCTTTGGCTTCAATCGCGCGGCTGTCGGCATTCAGCGTCAGCCCGCCCTGGGTCATTGCTTCGGATACCCGCGCCTCCAGCTTGCCGCCGCCCACCAGCCAGCGGCGCAGGTCGCCGTCGGTGAAGACGCCCTTCACCTGGCGGTCATTGTCGCATACCGCAACCAGCCCCAGCCCGGTGCGGCTCAGCTCCAGCATGGCGTCCATCACGCTGGTGTCGAGTTTGACCTGAGGAATGGCATCGTCCGTGCGCATCAGGTGGTGAACTTTGTTGAGCAGACGAGCCCCAAGCGCGCCCGCAGGATGGGAGCGGGCGAAATCTTCCTCATTAAAACCGCGCGCCTGCATCACCGCCATCGCCAGGGCGTCGCCCATCATCAGCGTGTTGACGGTGCTGGAGGTCGGTGCCAGGTGCATCGGACAGGCTTCGCGCTCAACGGAAATATCCAGCGTTGCTTTCGCGGCCAGCGCCAGCGGCGAACGGGATTTGCCGGTCATCGCTAACAGGGCCACCGATTTTTCTTGCAGGCGAGGGATGATGAGATCCAGCTCTTTGGCTGAACCGGAGTAGGAGATAAACAGCATCACGTCGCGGCTTTCGATCATCCCCAGATCGCCGTGCAGCGCTTCGGCAGGATGCACGAAGAACGCCGGGGTGCCGGTGCTGGCAAGCGTCGCGGCAATCTTCTTGCCGATATGACCGGATTTACCGATACCCGCCACGATCACTTTGCCCTCGCAGTGGATAATGGTGTTGGCTGCACGAACAAAATCCTCACCCAGACGCTCCGGCAGGCGGCTGGCTTCCTGTAGCTCCAGCAGCAGGGTCTGACGGCCTGCGTTTAACAGAAAATCACTCATTTTTCTCTCCGGTTACGATCACGTCGATGCCCTTCGCTTCCAGCGCTTTTTTAAATGCCGGATCGATACCTGCGTCGGTAATCAGCTTATCGACGCTTTCAAGGCTACAGACAATGTTGGGGCTTTTACGGCCAAATTTCGACGAGTCCGCCATCAAAATCACTTCCCGCGCGGCGTTGCACATCGCTTTGCTGACGCTGAACACCTCGTTGAAGGTGGTCACGCCCGCGTTGAGGTCGATGCCGTCCGTGCCCATAAACAGCTTATCGAAGCTGAAGTGGTCGAAGGCATTCTCCGCCAGCTGCCCGTGAAACGACGCGGATTTTTTACGGAAGGTGCCACCGGGCATCAGGATGGTCTGCTCGCTGTCGAACTCTGACAGGGCATTGACGATGTGCAGGCTGTTGGTCATCACGGTGATGTTATTAAAGCGGCTGAGCAGCGGGATCATCTGTAGGACGGTACTGCCTGCGTCGAGGATAATGGAATCGCCGTCCTGGATAAATTTGACGGCGGCTTCGGCAATCAGCGCTTTCTGGTGAGTATTGATCAGCGTTTTGTGGTCGATAGGCGGGTCGGCTTCGTCTTTATTGAGCACCACGCCGCCGTAGGTACGAATGACGGCGCCGGAGTTTTCGAGCAACACCAGGTCCTTGCGTATTGTCGTGCCGGTGGTGTCAAAGTAGTGGGCCAGATCCTCTACCGAGCACTTTCCCTGCTTTTGCAGATGCTCAAGTATGGCCGCCTGCCGCTGACGTGGTTTCATAGGCGCTTCGTTCCTTACGTTGCGAAATGATAATTCCGCAAGTTTATAACTTTCACAACGAAATTATCCATGTTTCAGATTAAGCGCTAATGATAGTGCATTCTGACAGAGTGAATCATGGGGGAAGATCACATCAGGTTGTAATTCATGCAGCGAAATGCCGTCGATCGCCTGGATTTTGGTCGGACGGGCAAACACCGTTACGCCGCGCATGATGAGGGAATCGCAAACCATATTGTTTTCATCCAGCGCAACAGCGACGACAACCCGCGGTTTGAAGCGTCCCCCGGAACGCCCGACGCCCACGCGTCCCTTCTGACACAGGGCATCAAAGGCGCGGTTAAACTGACGGATTTGCCAGCCGCCAAACGCCATCTGGCAAAGCCAGGCGAGGGCGGCGACGGTGATGAGTGCAGTGACCATATCGGCTCCTTAACTGCCGGGTGCGTCTTACCCGGCCTACGGGGATTGTAACCCCGGTAAGCGCAGCGCCACCGGGGAATGAACTCAGAACATCACCTGCCCACCGGTAACGTTAATCGACTGCCCGGTGCAGTACGAGGCTTTCGGGCTGGCGTAAAACAGCAGCATGTTCAGCACGTCCTGATAATCGCACCCGCGCTTCAGCGGCACTTTGTCGATGTAGTACTGTTCGACATCCTCCGCTTTGATGCCAAGTTTGGCGGCATACTGCGGCAGCAGGGACTGGAACATCGGGGATTTCAGCAGGTTACCCAGCATCAGCGCGTGCACGGTTATGCCGTATTCGGCCAGATCCAGCGCCAGAGACTGCGTCAGCCCGACGCCGCCAAACTTCGCCGCGCTGTAGCCGGAGTTGTGCTTGCTGCCCACTTTCCCCGATTTTGAGTTGATCTGAATGATGCGACCCTGAATACCGTCGCGGATCATCAGACGGGAAAATTCGCGGGCGCAGAGGAAATAGCCCACCAGATTCACCTGCAACGAGCGATCAAAATCCCCCAGTTCGAAATCGCTGATAAAGGCCGCTTTCGCAATCCCCGCGCTGTAGACCAGCAGATCGGTGCGACCAAAAATCTCATCCACGCCGCGGGCCAGCGCCATCACGCTCTGCTCGCTGGTGGCGTCGGCGCCAAATCCATACGCCATCCCTTCGCCAAATTCGGTGTTGATGGCGTCCGCTACGCGGGCGGCTTTCTCACTCTGAATATCCACGACCGCCACGCGGTAGCCCTCTGCGGCAAGCCCATGGCAGAGGAACTCGCCTAAGGTTTGTCCCCCACCAATGACAACGGCAACCTGACTCATGTGTCTCTCCTTTATTACGAAATAAATTTTAACGTGCAGCCTGGGGTGACAGCCTGCGGAACCGGCCCCTCAACGTGAACCGTGCCGGGATACTCCGCCCGCGGCTGGCCGTCGAAACGCAAGGTGATGTGCCCCAGCTCGCGCAGGTTTTGCTCGGCGACGTCACCGACGGCGGTTACGGCATAGCGCGCCTTGCCCAGCTCCAGCTGGCCACCGGCCTTCAGCTCGCCGTTTAACTCGCCGTGGCAGTGGATAAAGCAAAACTCTTCGATATCTGCCGGGGCGCCTTCGCGGAAGGTGATCAGCATCTGGTCGCTCAGCGCATCGGCCGCGCTCTGGCCGATGCGGGTAATGGTGGTCTGGTAAATCACGGTCATGGCAGGAACCTCTTATTGATAAATAAAGCCGGAGACAAACCAGGCAATTAGCACCGTTGGCGCGCCCGTCAGGAAGCGGCTCACCAGCACGGAGGGGACGCCCACGCGCACGGTCTCCTGGCGCGCTTCCGCCAGCGACAGCCCGACGGGGATGAAGTCGCACGCCGCCTGAGCGTTAATGGCAAACAGGGCGGGCAGGGCGAGGTGCGGTGGAATATTCCCCAGACCAATCTGCACGCCAATCAGCACGCCGATGACCTGGGCAATCACCGCGCCCGGGCCAAGAAACGGCGACAGCAGCGGGAAGGAGCAGATCAGCGCCAGCGTCACCAGGCCGAGCGGGTGGCTGGCGAGCGGGGCGAGGCCGTGGGCAATCCAGTCGCCGAGGCCGGAGGCCATGATGATGCCGATCAGCGCTGAGACGAACGCCATAAACGGCAGAATGGTTTTCAGCACCGTGTCGATGGTGTCGCGCCCGGACTGGAACAGCACCGCCACGGCGGACCCCATCCCCATCCCGACCTTCGCCAGCAGGCCGTCGCTCTGCTCGGTGATTTTTTTGCTGGTGTCGTACTCGCGCGGGGCTGCTTTTTGCGGCGCGGGTGTGCCATTCACCAGCGTGATGTTGTCCTCCTTCACGCCCGAGACATAAATGTCCTCAAGGATGTACTGCGCCAGCGGGCCTGATTTGCCCGTGGAGTGAATATTCACCGTCGGAATGCGGCGCTTCGGGTAGATGCCGCAGCGCAGCGTGCCGCCGCAGTCGATTACCGCCACGCCGATTTCCGCTTCCGGCGGCTCGCCTTCCTTGAAGCCGTCGACCGCTTCCCAGCCGGTCAGCTCGCGCAGCCTGTCGACGATCGCCGGGCGCGTGCCCGCGGTGATGTAGACGATCTTTTTGCCTTCGGTGGCGTCGAACTCCAGCGGGCCGCCCCAGCCGCCCGTGCCTTTCTCTATGCGGATCCGGTTCATGCTGTGGCTCCTGAAAGATGGACTTTCTCATCAAGCTGGATGCCCATTTTTTTCTCAAAAATGGCGGTGGTGAGGTCCGTCACCCAGCCGCGGAAGAAGTTGGTGACCAGGCCGACCAGCAGATAGCTCACCGCCAGCGGGCCGAGCGGCAGTCCCAGCGTAGTGAGACCGCTGGCAATCCCGAGGTAAACAAACAGCTCGCCGGGGTTAATGTGCGGGAACAGGCCGTTCATTGAATGGCAGCTGTAGGAGGCGGCGGCGTAATAACTCGGCTTGTACTTCTCTGGCATAAAGCGGCCGAGGCTTAAGGTCATCGGGTTGCAGAACACAAAGGTGCCGATGAAGGGCAGGATCAGGTAGCGGGACAGCGGATTGCCGGCACAGCGCTGGGCGAAGCGTTCAATACGCTGCTGGCCGATAAAGTTAATCAGGGCGTTCATGATCACCAGCAGGCTGATCAGCAGGGGCAGGATCCCGGTCACCATGCCGGTGAATACCTCGCCGCCTTTCTGAAACAGCCCGATGAACCACTCGGCGCCGTGGGTGATGGTTTCTATCATTCTTCTCTCCTGTAGGGCGTTTGTTTTTGTCTATCTGCGGCTAATAATAATCACTTTGAAAGGTTTTAAAGTGTTAATCAGATCTCACAATGAAAGAAAAATGTATTATTTTGAAAGTTTATTGGTGAGGTGAATAATTTTTGGTGGAAAAAAGCGCGGATTTGCGCTGAGGGGGGGCGTACCGCTTCCTTGAGGAGTTGGGGATGCTTTACCATACTGGGTTCTTACCGAACTCGTTAAATGGATGCCACATGTTCAAGCGTCGTTATGCAGCGCTGTTGCCTGCGCTTATTCTCCTGTCCGCCTGTAGTAGCAAACCCAAGACCGAAGCCGCTCAGCCAACGGCGGGCGCGCCTTCCGGAGGATTCCTGCTGGAGCCGCAGCACAATATGATGCAGATGGGCGGCGACTTCGCGAATAACCCTGCGGCCGAACAGTTCATCGATAAAATGGTGAGCAAGCACGGTTTTGACCGCCAGCAGCTGCATGCCATTTTGTCTCAGGCGAAGCGTCTGGACTACGTGCTGCGCCTGATGGACAGGCAGGCGCCGACAGCCCAGGTGCCGACCGGGCCAAACGGCGCGTGGCTGCGCTATCGCAAACAGTTTATTACCCCGGACAACGTGCAGAATGGTGTGGTGTTCTGGAATCAGTATGAAGACGCCCTGAACCGTGCGTGGCAGGTCTATGGCGTGCCGCCGGAGATCATCGTCGGTATTATTGGGGTCGAGACCCGCTGGGGACGCATTATGGGTAAAACCCGCATCCTCGATGCGCTGGCGACGCTCTCCTTCAACTACCCGCGCCGCGCCGACTATTTCTCTTCCGAGCTGGAAACCTTCCTGCTGATGGCGCGAGACGAACAGGACGATCCGCTCGATCTGAAAGGGTCGTTCGCCGGGGCAATGGGCTACGGCCAGTTTATGCCGTCCTCCTATAAGCAGTACGCGGTAGATTTTAACGGGGATGGTCACATCAACCTGTGGGATCCCGAAGACGCCATTGGCAGCGTGGCCAACTACTTCAAAGCGCATGGCTGGACGCCGGGCGGCCAGGTGGCGGTGCAGGCGAACGGCGAGGCGTTTGGTCTGGAAAACGGATTTAAAACCAAATACAGCGTAGCGCAGCTGGCAGCGGCAGGCTTAACGCCGTCTCAGCCGCTGGGCAATGTTGACCAGGTGAGCCTGCTGCGCCTGGATGTCGGAACCGGTTATCAGTACTGGTTCGGGCTGCCGAACTTCTACACCATTACCCGCTACAACCACAGCACGCACTATGCGATGGCGGTGTGGCAGCTGGGGCTGGCGGTGTCTCAGGCGCGTGTGCCGGCAGCGTCACCGTTTAGCCAGTAAGTTACCCTGACGGGTAGGCCGGTTAAGGCAACGCCGCCACCCGGCATGGCTGCATGCACGGTGCGGCCTGATGCCCTCACCCTGACCCTCTCCCACGGGAGAGGGAAGTTTGCAGAAACATTTCGCCACACTCCCATTTCACTCCCACCGTTTACATCTTAATCGACTTTCATTATTGTTATGTTATAACATTATTTTTGAATTGAGATATCCATGTCCCTGTTTTCTCTCTCATCCCCGGTTCGGCTGCTGCTGGCGCTGGTGCTCATTCTGTTTCTCGGCCTGGCCGTGCGCTGGGCGGTGGCGTTGCCATGATCGTGATGAACGACCTGGTGGCGGGTTACGATCGCCAGCCCGTTACGCGCGCGCTGTCCGGCGTGATTGAACGCGGGAGCATGACCGCCATCGTCGGGGCCAACGGCTGCGGCAAATCCACGCTGCTGAAAACGCTCGCCGGCTTTATTCCGCCCGTCAGCGGTACGTTTCGCTGGCAGGGGAGACGTCCGGTGGTGGGCTGGCTGGCGCAGCGTCACGCGCTGGAGGCGCAATTTCCTCTGACCGTGCAGGACGTGGTGAGTATGGGCTGCTGGCCAGCAATCTCTCTGTTTGCCGGTTTTCGTCGGGATACCCGCATGCGCATTGCTGGCGCGCTGGAGCGCGTGGGGCTGGAGTCCATGGCGTTCTCTACCATAGATGAACTTTCCGGCGGCCAGTTTCAGCGCATGCTGTTTGCCCGCGTTTTGGTGCAGCAGGCGCCGCTGGTAATGCTGGATGAGCCTTTCACCGGCGTCGATGAAGCGACCTGCAACGTGCTGATGGATCTGATGCTGGAGATGTATATGCAGGGGCAGACCCTGCTGGCGGTACTGCACGACAGCGAACGCGTCTCGCGCCACTTCCCACAAACGCTGCGGCTGGATGCTGATACGCCGCACTGGAAAACCGAGCGGGTGAGGGTGGCATGATCTGGCATCTCTTCTTCCAGCCGTTTATTGAGTACGGCTTTATGCGGCGCGCGCTGGTGGTTTGCCTGGCGCTCTCCGTCAGCACCACTGCGCTGGGCGTATTTCTTCAGCTGCGTCGGATGAGCCTGATGGGGGACGCCCTTTCTCACGCCATTTTGCCGGGTGTCGCGGTGGGCTATCTGCTCAGCGGGATGTCGCTGCTGGCAATGACTGTCGGCGGGTTTATTGCCGGGATCGCCGTTGCGCTGGTGGCCGGGCTGGTCAGCCGCCGCACGCCGCTTAAAGAGGATGCCAGCTTCGCGGGGTTTTACCTGGGCTCGCTGGCGCTGGGCGTCACGCTGGTGTCGCTGCGCGGTTCAAATGTCGATCTGCTTCATCTTCTGTTTGGCTCCATTCTCGCCGTGGATAGCGCGTCAGCCCTGTTCGTGACGGGCGTTTGCATGTTCACGCTCCTCACGCTGGCGATTTTTTATCGGGGGCTGGTCAGCGAAGCGTTTGATACCGCGTGGTTGCAGGTGAACGCGCGCTGGCTGCCCGGGATGTTACACGGTCTGTTTCTGGCGCTGCTGGTGCTCAACCTGGTAGCCGGTTTTCAGGTGCTCGGCACGCTGATGGCCGTCGGGCTGATGATGTTACCCGCCGTGGCGGCACGCTGCTGGGTGCGCACACTGCCAGGGTTACTTTTGATGGCGGGTATCAGCGGTATTTTTTGCGCGTGGCTGGGCTTAAGCCTTTCCTGGGCAGTGAGTCTGCCCGCCGGGCCCTCCATTGTGCTGACCGCCAGCGCATTGTTCTTTATTTCAGTTTTATTTGGCACGCGCAGCAGGCTGGCGGATAGCCTGCGGGCGCTTTTTTAACGCAAGGGGAAACGATGAAACGTACAGGGTTAGCCGTGGCGCTCGCGCTCGGCATGATGACGCACGGCGTAATGGCGAAAACGCTTAATGTGGTGACCAGCTTTTCCATCCTGGGAGACATCACGCAGCAGGTTGGCGGCGATCGTGTAAAGGTGACGACGCTGGTGGGGCCGGACGGTGATCCCCATACTTTCGAACCCTCGCCCAAAGACAGCGCGGCGCTGAGTAAAGCTGACGTGGTGGTGGTCAATGGGCTGGGGCTGGAGGGTTGGCTCGACCGTCTGGTGAAAGCCTCCGGATTCAAAGGCCAGCTGGTGGTTGCTTCGGACGGCGTGAAAACGCACACGCTGGAAGAGGACGGTAAAACCGTGACCGATCCGCACGCGTGGAACAGCGCGGCGAACGGCGCGCTGTATGCGCAAAATATTCTCTCAGGGCTGGTGAAGGCCGATCCTGAAGATACGGCGGCGCTTGAAGCTACCGGTAAACCCTATATTGCGCAGCTCTCTCAGCTGGACGGTTGGGCTAAAAAGCGTTTCAGCGACATCCCACAGGCGAAGCGCAAAGTGCTGACCAGCCACGACGCCTTCGGCTATTTCAGCCGCGCCTACGGCGTGACGTTTATGGCGCCGCAGGGGCTGTCGTCTGAGAGTGAAGCCAGCGCGGCGCAGGTAGCGGAGATCATCAATCAGATTAAAGCTGACGGCGTGAAAACCTGGTTTATGGAAAACCAGCTTGACCCACGCCTGGTGAAGCAGATTGCGACCGCCACGGGCGCCCGGCCGGGCGGTGAACTTTACCCGGAAGCGCTGTCCGCGAAGGGCGGCGTGGCGGACACCTACGTCAAGGCGTTTCGCCACAATGTGGACACCCTCGCTAACAGCATGAAATAAGCGTCTCTCTGGCCGATGCGTCCGCATCGGCTTTTTTCTGAAGCCCCCTCGTAAAACCCGACGCGCATCCCCATATTTGATGAGAAAGTGCTATCTTGTGCTGCATGTTTTTCTAAGGCCTGGAGCGAGAATGACTGACCATGAATTGATGCAGCTAAGCGAAGTGGTGGGGCTGGCGCTGAAACAGCGCGGCGCGACTCTCACGACCGCAGAATCCTGCACCGGCGGCTGGGTGGCGAAAGCAATTACCGATATTGCTGGCAGTTCCGCCTGGTTTGAACGCGGCTTTGTGACCTACAGTAACGAGGCGAAAGCGCAGATGATCGGCGTGCGTGAAGCCACGCTTGAGCAGCATGGCGCGGTCAGCGAGCCGGTGGTGATCGAGATGGCGATTGGCGCGCTGAAAGAGGCGCGCGCAGATTACGCTATCTCCATCAGCGGTATCGCGGGGCCGGACGGCGGCAGCGACGTGAAGCCTGTCGGCACCGTCTGGTTTGGCTTTGCCACCTCAAAAGGTGAAGGGATCACCCGCCGGGAATGCTTCAGCGGCGACCGCGAAAGCGTGCGTCGTCAGGCAACGGAATACGCGTTAAAAACGCTCTGGCAACAATTTCTACAAAATACTTGATACTGTATGACTATACAGTATAATTGCCTCAACAGAACAGAAGTCCATGGTGAAGCGCAGTTGCTTCTCCCGGCATGACAGGAGTAATAATGGCTATCGACGAAAACAAACAGAAAGCGTTGGCGGCAGCACTGGGCCAGATCGAAAAGCAATTCGGTAAAGGCTCCATCATGCGCCTGGGTGAAGACCGTTCCATGGATGTGGAAACTATCTCCACTGGTTCGCTTTCTCTTGATATCGCACTGGGCGCTGGCGGTTTGCCGATGGGCCGTATCGTAGAAATCTACGGTCCGGAATCCTCGGGTAAAACTACCCTGACGTTGCAGGTTGTTGCGGCGGCACAGCGCGAAGGTAAAACCTGTGCGTTTATCGATGCCGAGCACGCGCTGGACCCGGTCTATGCCCGTAAACTGGGCGTTGATATCGACAACCTGCTGTGCTCCCAGCCGGACACCGGCGAGCAGGCACTGGAAATTTGTGACGCGCTGGCGCGCTCAGGTGCGGTTGACGTGATCATCGTCGACTCCGTTGCGGCGCTGACGCCAAAAGCGGAAATTGAAGGTGAAATCGGTGACTCTCACATGGGCCTCGCGGCACGTATGATGAGCCAGGCGATGCGTAAGCTGGCGGGTAACCTGAAGCAGTCCAATACGCTGCTGATCTTCATCAACCAGATCCGTATGAAAATTGGTGTAATGTTCGGTAACCCGGAAACCACCACCGGCGGTAACGCTCTGAAATTCTACGCTTCTGTCCGTCTGGATATCCGCCGTATCGGTGCGGTGAAAGAAGGGGATAACGTAGTCGGTAGCGAAACCCGCGTGAAGGTTGTGAAGAACAAAATCGCAGCACCGTTCAAACAGGCTGAGTTCCAGATCCTCTACGGCGAAGGTATCAACTTCCTCGGCGAGCTGGTTGACCTGGGCGTGAAAGAGAAGCTGATTGAAAAAGCGGGCGCATGGTACAGCTACAACGGTGACAAGATTGGTCAGGGTAAAGCGAATGCTATCTCCTGGCTGAAAGAGAACCCGGCGGCGGCGAAAGAGATTGAGAAGAAGGTGCGTGAACTCCTGCTGAACAACCAGGACTCTAAACCTGATTTCGTGGTCGACGGCGCGGACGCTGAAGAAACCAACGAAGACTTTTAATCCTCTCGGATAAAAATGAAGGGCTGCTGATGCGGCCCTTTTTGCATTTCTGAATCGACAGGTTTTTTATGAGTGAACCGACATCACGCCGACCAGCCTACTCACGCTTGCTGGATCGGGCCGTGCGTATTCTTGCCGTGCGTGACCATAGCGAACAGGAGCTGCGGCGGAAACTGTCAGCGCCCGTCATGAGCAAAAACGGTCCGGAAGACATTGATGCCACCGCGGAAGATTATGACCGCGTGGTTGCCTGGTGCTACGAGCATCACTATCTGGATGACGGCCGTTTTGCCGCTCGCTTTCTTGCCAGCCGTGGTCGTAAAGGCTATGGGCCAGCGCGTATCCGCCAGGAGCTGAACCAGAAAGGGGTAGCCCGTGAATTGATTGAAAAAGCCATGCGCGAAAGTGAAATTGACTGGTGCGAACTGGCGCGTGAGCAGGCGGTACGAAAGTACGGTGAGCCGCTGCCGCGTGAATTTTCAGAAAAAGTTAAAATCCAGCGCTTTTTGCTCTACCGCGGCTTCCTGATGGAAGATATTCAGGATATCTGGCGTAATTTTACCGATTGAACGCATGCGGGATTTTACTTCCCACTAAAGAAAACTTATCTTATTCCCACTTTTTCCAGTAGCTGGTCCGTCCAACTGTTTACAGATACAGATCTGCTGCGACATTTCGTTAGCTTGATTTCAGGATAATTATGAGCAAGAGCACCGCTGAGATCCGTCAGGCGTTTCTCGATTTTTTCCATAGTAAGGGACACCAGGTTGTTGCCAGCAGCTCCCTGGTACCGAACAATGACCCGACTCTGCTGTTTACCAACGCCGGGATGAACCAGTTCAAGGATGTGTTCCTTGGTCTCGACAAGCGTAATTATTCCCGCGCCACAACCTCACAGCGTTGCGTGCGTGCGGGCGGTAAACACAACGATCTGGAAAACGTCGGTTACACCGCGCGCCACCACACCTTCTTCGAAATGCTGGGTAACTTCAGCTTCGGCGACTATTTCAAACACGACGCCATTCAATACGCGTGGGAACTGCTGACCGGTGAAAACTGGTTCAATCTGCCGAAAGAGCGTCTGTGGGTGACCGTGTATGAGACCGATGACGAAGCGTTCGACATCTGGGAAAAAGAAGTGGGTATCCCGCGCGAACGTATCATCCGTATCGGTGACAACAAAGGCGCGCCTTACGCGTCTGATAACTTCTGGCAGATGGGCGACACCGGCCCTTGTGGTCCGTGCACCGAGATCTTCTACGATCATGGCGACCACATCTGGGGCGGCCCTCCGGGAAGCGCGGAAGAAGATGGCGATCGCTACATTGAGATCTGGAACATCGTCTTCATGCAGTTCAACCGTCAGGCCGACGGCACCATGGAGCCGCTGCCAAAACCGTCCGTAGATACCGGTATGGGCCTTGAGCGTATCGCGGCCGTTCTGCAACACGTTAACTCCAACTATGAGATTGACCTGTTCAGCACCCTGATCAAAGCCGTTGCTGAGGTAACGGGCGCAACCGATCTGAGCAACAAATCACTGCGCGTTATCGCAGACCATATTCGTTCCTGTGCGTTCCTGATTGCTGACGGCGTTATCCCGTCGAATGAAAACCGTGGCTATGTGCTGCGTCGTATCATTCGTCGTGCGATCCGCCATGGCAACATGCTGGGCGCGAAGGACACCTTCTTCTATAAACTCGTTGGGCCACTGATTGGCGTGATGGGCTCTGCCGGCGATGAGCTGAAACGCCAGCAGGCGCAGGTTGAACAGGTTCTGAAAACCGAAGAAGAGCAGTTTGCCCGTACGCTGGAGCGCGGTCTGGCGCTGCTGGACGACGAGCTGGCGAAACTCAAGGGCGACACGCTGGATGGCGAAACCGCTTTCCGCCTGTACGACACCTACGGCTTCCCGGTTGACCTGACCGCGGACGTTTGCCGCGAGCGCAACATCAAAGTTGACGAAGCAGGCTTTGAAGCCGCAATGGAAGAGCAGCGTCGTCGTGCGCGTGAATCCAGCGGTTTTGGCGCGGACTACAACGCGATGATCCGCGTTGATAGCGCGTCTGAATTTAAAGGCTACGAAGAGCTGGCCCTGACCAGCAACGTAACCGCGCTGTTTGTTGACGGTAAAGCCGTAGACAGCATTAGCGCGGGCCAGGAAGCGGTTGTTATCCTGGATAAAACGCCGTTCTATGCGGAATCGGGCGGCCAGGTTGGCGATAAAGGCGAACTGAAAGGCAATGGCTTCAGCTTCAGCGTAAGCGATACCCAGAAATACGGTCAGGCAATTGGTCACCAGGGCAAACTGGTTTCCGGCTCTCTGAAAGTGGGCGAGGGCGTTCAGGCCAACGTTGACGAGGCTCGCCGCGCGCGCATTCGTCTGAACCACTCGGCAACCCACCTGATGCACGCCGCCCTGCGCGAAGTGCTGGGTACGCACGTTGCACAGAAAGGTTCTCTGGTTAATGACAAAGTGCTGCGTTTCGACTTCTCGCATTTTGAAGCGATGAAGCCGTCTGAAATTCGTGCGGTGGAAGACCTGGTGAATGCCCAGATCCGCCGTAACCTGCCAATCGAAACCCACATCATGGATCTCGAGGCAGCGAAGAAGAAAGGTGCGATGGCGCTGTTTGGCGAGAAATATGACGACCGCGTTCGCGTGCTGAGCATGGGCGACTTCTCTACCGAACTGTGTGGCGGTACTCACGCATCCCGCACCGGTGACATCGGCTTGTTCCGCATCGTTTCCGAGTCGGGGACGGCGGCAGGCGTGCGCCGTATTGAGGCGGTGACCGGGGAAGGCGCGATTGCCAGCCTGCATGCGCAGAGCGACCAGCTGCACGAGATCGCGCAGCTGCTGAAAGGCGATAGTCAGAACCTGGGCGAAAAAGTGCGTGTCGCGCTGGATCGTACCCGTCAGCTGGAAAAAGAACTCCAGCAGCTGAAAGAACAGGCTGCGGCGCAGGAGAGCGCAAACCTCTCCAGCAAAGCGGTAGACATTAAGGGCGTCAAACTGCTGGTCAGCGATCTGGCGGGCGTTGAGCCTAAGATGCTGCGTACCATGGTCGACGATCTGAAGAACCAGCTTGGTTCGACGGTTATCGTGCTGGCAACGGTCGCAGAGGGTAAGGTTTCTCTGATTGCGGGCGTCTCTAAGGATGTGACGGATCGTGTTAAAGCAGGGGAACTGATTGGCATGGTCGCCCAGCAGGTGGGTGGCAAAGGTGGCGGTCGTCCGGACATGGCGCAAGCCGGTGGTACGGATGCGGCGGCACTTCCCGCGGCATTAGCCAGCGTTGAAAGCTGGGTAAGCGCGAAACTGTAATAACTACAAAGCACAAGCAGACGCCATAGCGGTAACGTTATGGCGTCTTGCTCACTGCGCTATCGATAACGATAAAGTCAGGTTGAGTTTGTGTATATCGGCTAAACTTACGTTTAACAGAATGTGATGCCGTGACTGCTTACACTTTACGTGTTTGTCATCGCTTACTTTTTGGCGTTATATGATGGATAATGCCGGGATACAAGAGACCCGACTCTTTTAATCTTTCAAGGAGCAAAGAATGCTGATTCTGACTCGTCGAGTTGGTGAGACCCTCATGATTGGGGATGAGGTCACCGTGACAGTTTTAGGGGTAAAGGGTAACCAGGTACGTATTGGTGTTAACGCTCCTAAAGAAGTATCTGTCCACCGTGAAGAGATCTACCAGCGTATCCAGGCTGAAAAATCCCAGCAGTCCAGTTACTGATATTGTCGCGTCTCGCTGTCGGGCGAGACGCAACCCTCCTGCTATTTTTCCTGCATAAAGTTACCGTTCTATTTCAAACGCTTCGTTTTTGACCACTCTCATAATCTTATCTCATCCAAAAGACGCGCTTCTCTCAACACAATTCTGTGAAGATGCCTGCAAAATCCGCTTATAAAACACTCTCTTTGCGGCTTTTACATGCGAATTGGGTGCGAATTGTGCAAACGAAAAAAGCATGTGGAAAATTGTTTGACTTATAAGTCCCAGAAAGTAATATATGCGCCACGCAGCGACGAGAAGCTCTTAACGAGTTGCTCGAAGCACTCGAAAGAGGCGTTGTGTGGTGAGGTGGCCGAGAGGCTGAAGG
Source organism: Enterobacter sp. DN (assembly GCF_046054285.1). Taxonomy (NCBI): domain Bacteria; kingdom Pseudomonadati; phylum Pseudomonadota; class Gammaproteobacteria; order Enterobacterales; family Enterobacteriaceae; genus Enterobacter; species Enterobacter sp. DN. The sequence goes on along the minus strand of NZ_JBJJTG010000003.1, from coordinate 168,938 downwards.
CGCTCCCCTGCTAAGGGAGTATGCGGTCAAAAGCTGCATCCGGGGTTCGAATCCCCGCCTCACCGCCATTTTGCATCCGTAGCTCAGCTGGATAGAGTACTCGGCTACGAACCGAGCGGTCGGAGGTTCGAATCCTCCCGGATGCACCATCTATTACTTCATATTGCTTTCGAAGTGATATGAATATCGAGCAGTACAGTAGTAAATCCCGATGCATCCGTAGCTCAGCTGGATAGAGTACTCGGCTACGAACCGAGCGGTCGGAGGTTCGAATCCTCCCGGATGCACCATTTTTTACTTCATATTGCTTTTGAAGTGATATGAGTATCGAGAAGTACAGCAGTAAATCCCGATGCATCCGTAGCTCAGCTGGATAGAGTACTCGGCTACGAACCGAGCGGTCGGAGGTTCGAATCCTCCCGGATGCACCATTTTTTACTTCATATTGCTTTTGAAGTGATATGAGTATCGAGAAGTACAGCAGTAAATCCCGATGCATCCGTAGCTCAGCTGGATAGAGTACTCGGCTACGAACCGAGCGGTCGGAGGTTCGAATCCTCCCGGATGCACCATATTCTCCCCCTTTGTTTATTCCTTCGACGTTTCGTCAGCAATCACTCTCTCTGTCAGCGACAAAAATCCCCTTTTACGATAAAGTAATGCTTTGTTAATCGTTTAGCGAGAGCACGATGTACGCACAGTATGACGGTTTGATCTTCGACATGGACGGCACCCTCCTGGATACCGAACCCACGCATCGTCAGGCCTGGACCGAAGTCCTGGGCCGTTACGGTATGCGTTTCGATTTACAGGCGATGATTGCCCTCAATGGATCGCCCACCTGGCGTATCGCACAGGCCGTGATTGAGCTGAATCAGGCCGATCTCGACCCGCATCAGCTCGCGCGTGAAAAAACCGACGCGGTAAAAGCCATACTGTTAGACACCGTGCAGCCTTTACCACTCATTGACGTCGTCAAGGAGTGGCACGGGCGTCGTCCTATGTCTGTCGGTACGGGCAGCGAGAGCGCGATTGCTGAAGCGCTACTCAACCACCTTGGCCTGCGCCACTATTTTTCTGCCGTCGTTGCCGCCGATCATGTTAAACATCACAAACCCGCACCGGATACCTTCCTGCTCTGTGCAGAATTAATGGGTGTTCCACCTGCAAAATGCGTGGTGTTTGAAGATGCTGATTTTGGCATTCAGGCCGCGCGTGATGCCGGAATGGCGGCGGTGGACGTTCGCTTACTGTGAGTGACGCGCTGTCACTCGCTTCATTATTCGCCAGCAGTTTTTTAAGCTCCACCCTCTTACCGGGGAATTCGGAAGTGGTGCTGGTGGCGATGCTGTTGTCCGGCGTAAGTCAGCCCTGGTTGCTGGTCTTAATAGCAACAATGGGTAATAGCCTTGGAGGGCTGACTAACGTTATTCTTGGACGTTTCTTTCCGCTACGCGAAAAATCTCGCTGGCAGGAAAAGGCAGTGGGCTGGCTAAAACGCTATGGCGCTGCCACGCTGTTATTAAGCTGGATGCCTGTAATAGGCGATTTACTGTGTCTGCTGGCGGGATGGATGCGCATTTCCTGGGGACCGGTGCTCTTTTTTTTGTGCCTTGGCAAGGCGTTACGCTATGTTTTACTGGCATGGGTAACACTACAGGGTATGACGTGGTGGCACTAATTGGTGGAATGAATTCGCGACCTTCAATCGTCAACCATTACAATTATGCTGAGTGACAATTTTTTGACAGGCGGGAGGTCAAATTGATCCCGGACGTATCACAGGCGCTGGCCTGGCTGGAAAATCACCCTCAGGCACTGAAGGGGATTCAGCGTGGGCTTGAGCGCGAAACGCTGCGCGTAAATGCGGATGGTAGCTTAGCGACTACGGGACACCCGAAGGCGTTAGGCTCGGCGCTGACACATAAATGGATCACAACCGATTTCGCCGAAGCGCTGCTGGAGTTCATCACGCCAGTAGACGGTGATATTGATCATATGCTGACGATCATGCGCGACGTGCATCGCTTCACCGCCCGCAATCTTGGCGACGAGCGTATGTGGCCGCTCAGCATGCCGTGCTATATCGAGCAGGGGCAGGATATCGAGCTGGCGCAGTACGGCACCTCGAATATTGGTCGGCTGAAAACGCTGTATCGCGAAGGACTGAAAAATCGCTACGGCGCACTGATGCAGACGATCTCTGGCGTGCACTACAATTTCTCTCTGCCGATGGCGTTCTGGCAGGCGAAATGCGGTGAAACGGATAAAGAAGCGATCTCCGCGGGCTACTTCCGCCTGATCCGCAACTACTACCGTTTTGGCTGGGTTATTCCGTATCTGTTCGGCGCGTCCCCGGCCATCTGTTCATCGTTCCTGCAAGGGAAACCGACCACGCTGCCGTTCGAGAAGACCGAATGTGGCATGTATTACCTGCCGTATGCGACCTCCCTGCGCCTGAGCGACCTTGGCTATACCAATAAATCGCAAAGCAATCTCGGAATTACGTTTAACGATCTGCACGAATATGTGGCAGGCTTGAAGCGGGCGATTAAAACCCCGTCTGAAGAGTACGAAAAAATCGGCCTCGAAAAAGACGGCAAGCGCCTGCAAATTAACACCAACGTGTTGCAGATTGAAAATGAACTGTATGCGCCGATTCGTCCGAAGCGCGTGACGCGCAGCGGTGAAACGCCGTCGGATGCGCTACAGCGCGGCGGGATCGAATACATTGAAGTGCGCTCGCTGGATATCAACCCGTTCTCACCGATTGGCGTTGACGAGCAGCAGGTTCGCTTCCTTGACCTGTTTATGGTCTGGTGCGTACTGGCGGATGCGCCGGAAATGAGTTCCGACGAACTGCTGTGTACCCGTGCCAACTGGAATCGCGTGATTCTGGAAGGGCGCAAGCCGGGTCTGACGTTAGGTATTGGCTGTGAAACGGCTCAGTTCCCACTGTCTAAGGTAGGGAAGGATCTGTTCCATGACCTGAAGCGCGTAGCCCAGACGCTGGACAGCGTGTACGGCGGCGAAGCTTACCAGAAGGTCTGCGACGAACTGGTTGAAAGCTTTGATAACCCGGAACTGACATTCTCAGCACGTATTCTGCGTTCTATGATTGAGCAGGGAATTGGTGGCACAGGGCGTTCACTCTCAGCGGAGTACCGTGAGATGCTGATGCAGGAGCCGTTAGAGATCCTGAGCGAAGCGGATTTTGTGACAGAGCGTGATGCGTCCGTTGTGCGTCAGAAAGAGGTCGAAGCGGCGGATACGGAGTCGTTTGAGGCGTTTCTGGCGAAGCAGGCCTGAACCAAAAGAAAAAGGCCACATCGCTGTGGCCAAAATATACATCTCTGAATTCAGGGATGATGATAACAAATGCGCGTCTTTCATATACTCAGACGCGCATTCTGTAGAAGAGTTCAGTTTATTTTAAAAAAATCACTATCGGAGGTGACGTATGCCGTTATTAGATAGCTTTACTGTCGACCATACCCGTATGGAAGCACCAGCAGTCCGCGTGGCGAAGACCATGAACACGCCGCACGGCGACACGATCACCGTTTTCGACCTGCGCTTCTGCGTGCCCAATAAAGAAGTGATGCCAGAGAAAGGCATTCACACGCTGGAACACCTGTTCGCCGGATTCATGCGCGACCACCTGAACGGCAACGGCGTGGAGATTATCGATATCTCTCCGATGGGCTGCCGCACCGGTTTCTACATGAGCCTGATTGGTCAGCCTGATGAGAAACGCGTCGCGGATGCGTGGAAAGCGGCGATGGAAGACGTACTGAAGGTGAAAGAGCAGAACCAGATCCCTGAGCTGAACGTTTACCAGTGCGGCACTTACCAGATGCACTCTCTGGAAGAAGCTCAGGAGATTGCCCGTCATATCATCGAACGTGATGTTCGTGTAAACAGCAATGACGAGCTGGCCCTGCCAAAAGAAAAACTTCAGGAACTGCACATTTAGTATCGTGCCTGTGGATGCCCGGTGGCGCTTCGCTGACCGGGCCTACAATCCTGATGACGACAACCACCACCTTCTCCTTTACCCATCGCCCGCTTGTGCCGTTTTCGCATGATTATGCTCATGGCGACAGCGAGCCGTGGCATCAGCACGACTGCGCGCAGCTCCTGCACAGCCTCACCGGCGTCGTGCGGGTCGATACCGCATCCGGCTGCTGGGTGGTGCCGCCCGGTCGCGGCGTCTGGCTACCTGCGGGTACGCAGCACGCCTTGCGCATCACCGGCAACGTTGCTGCCCGCACGCTGTTTATCGACCCGCTGGCGCGCGCCGATCTTCCGGCGACCTGCCAGATCGTGCAGATCTCGCCCCTGCTGCGCGAGCTGATCCTGACCTCCCTTACGCTTCCTGAATCTTACGCACCCGGAAGCCGCGATGAACGTGTTTATGAACTGATCCTCGATGAAATTCGCCTCATGCCGGTACTGCCGTTTCACCTGCCCGAGCCGGAAAGCGAAGCGCTGCGCCACCTCTGCCAGCAGATTCGAATGGCCCCGGGAGAAAGCTGGAGCAGCGCCCAGGCCGCAGGTATTGTGGGGATGAGCGAACGCACGCTGAACCGCCATTTTCAGCAGCAGACAGGCCTGAGCTACGGCGAGTGGGTGAGAAGGGCGCGACTGCTGGAAGCCTTAGTGCGGCTGGCACAGGGCCAGCCGGTATTACGCGTGGCGCTGGATCTGGGGTATGGCAGCCACAGCGCCTTTACGGCAATGTTTCGCCGGGTAATGGGTCTCTCACCCAGCGATTACTTCAGGAACGACTGACCGCGTTTAAAAGCGCCTGAATCGACGCGCGTGCCACGTCGCTGTCGATGCCCACGCCCCAGCGGCTGGTCCCATCCTGGAACAGGCAGCGGATATAGGCCACCGAGCGGCTGTCGCTGCGTTCGCCTAACGTATGTTCGTGATAATCCTTGATCACAAACGGTGCGTTGATCCAGCGGCTTAAGCCGTGAGCGGCGGCGGAGAGCAAACCGTTTCCCTGGCCTTCCAGCTGGCGGGTGCCCCCTTGCGTGGCGACGCTTGCCGTCAGCCGCAGCTGGCCGTCCTGCTGGCTGTCGCTGCGGTACGATTGCAGCGCTAATGGCGGGCTCGCCACCAGGCCGTAGCGGGCGCGGAACAGCTGCCAGAGCGCATTCTGCGTCATCTCTTTTCCATGGTTATCCGTTTCCTGCTGCACGTGCTGGCTAAAATCCTGTTGCAGGGCGCGAGGCAATTTCAGGCCGTGGTTTTGCTCAATAAGCCAGGCGCTTCCGCTTTTTCCTGACTGGCTGTTCACGCGGATCACCGCTTCATAGGTACAGCCAATATCCTGCGGGTCGACGGGCAGATAGGGCATCTCCCAGCGTTCGCCAGGCTTACGGGCATCGAAACCTTTCTTGATGGCATCCTGGTGCGAGCCGGAGAAGGCGGTGTAAGCCAGACGACCCGCCCACGGATGGCGCGGATGGACGGGCAGCTGGTTGCAGGTTTCTACCGTTTCAACCACCCGATTCATATCACTGAAATCCAGATTCGGGCTAATGCCCTGGCTGTAGAGGTTCATCGCCAGCGTCACCAGGCAGACGTTGCCCGTGCGCTCACCGTTACCAAACAGGCAGCCCTCCACGCGGTCAGCCCCGGCCATGACGGCCAGCTCTGCGCTGGCGACGCCGGTACCGCGATCGTTATGCGGGTGCACGCTGATACAGACGTCACTGCGGCGGCTGAAGTGGCGGCAGAAATACTCGATCTGGTCGGCATAGACGTTCGGCGTGCTCACCTCGACGGTAGCGGGCAGGTTGACGATCATCGGACGCGCCGCGCACGGCTGCCAGATCTCCGCCACGGCTTCACAAATCTCCAGCGCAAACTCCGGTTCGGTAAAGCAGAAGGTTTCCGGGGAGTACTCGTACTGCCAGCAGGTGTCAGGGTTCTCTTCACACAGCTGACGAATCAGGCGCGTCGCGCGCGTCGCCAGCTCGACGATTTGCGCTTTCTCCATGCCGAATACCAGACGGCGGAACAGCGGGGCGGTGGCGTTATACAGGTGAACGGTGGCCTGCTTCGCGCCGCGCAGGGAGTCGAAAGTGCGACGGATAAGATCGTCCCGCGCCTGCGTTAACACCTGAATGGTGACGTCATCCGGGATGCGGTTCTCCTCAATCAACTGACGCACAAAATTGAAGTCCGTCTGCGAGGCGGACGGGAAGGCGACTTCGATTTCTTTAAACCCGCAGCTCAGCAGCAGATCCCAGAATTGCAGCTTGCGCGCGCTGTCCATCGGCTCGGCCAGCGCCTGGTTACCGTCGCGTAAGTCGGTCGAGAGCCAGCGCGGGGCGCGGGTAATAATCTGCTCCGGCCAGCGGCGGTCGGGCAACGAAAGGGTGGGGTAAGGCTGGTATTTGTCGGCGGGTGTGTTCAGCATGGTGCGCTCCTGTTGTCTTTTCACTATCGTGAATCGATTTCAGGCGCGCTGCTTTATCGGAACTGACAATCGCTGTCGCGTTTTGGACAAGGGGGGCGATTGTTGCCCGGTGGCGCTGCGCTTACCGGGCCTACGATCGTAGGCCGGGTAAGGCGTAGCCGCCACCCGGCAACCCGTGCACAGGGCTAGTGCGCCCCACCGCCCCCGCTACCGGCCCCAAACGGTGGTTTGGCAAACCACACCAGCCCCAGCAGGACGATGAAGATCCCCGCCGATATCCAGAAAATCTCGTTTGCCGAGATAATCAGCCCCTGGTTGGTGATCTGCTGGGCAAGCCAGCCGGACGCCTGCTGCTCCGTCATCCCCATCCCCTCAAGCTGGCTATACATCTGCTGAGCGTTAGGGTTGAACGGGTTCACCGCTTCGGTGAGTTGAGCATGGTGCATCGATTCCCGGTTGGTCCACAGCGTGGTGGTGATCGAAGTCCCGATGGAGCCCGCCAGCGTACGGGTGAAGTTCGACAGGCTCGATGCCGCCGCCATCCGCTCAGGCGGTAAGCCGGAAAGCGTAATGGTGGTCAGCGGCATAAAGAAGCACGCTACGGCGAAGCCCTGAATAAACTGCGGCCACGCGGAGGCGCCAAAGTCCATTCCCGGTTCAAACGTATACGCGCGCCAGTAGAAGCACACGGCGTACATGATGAAGCTGAACGTCACCAGCCTGCGCATGTCGAGCTTATGGGCGAAACGGCCAATAATCGGCGACAGCAGAACCGGAATTAACCCCACCGGCGCGGAGGCCAGCCCCGCCCAGGTTGCGGTATAGCCGTACACCTCCTGCAACAGCTGCGGCAGCAGAACAATCGCGCCGAAGTAGAGCATATAGGCGAGGCTGATACAGAGGCAGCCGATGGTGAAGTTTCGCGATTTAAACAGCGAGAGGTCGACTATCGGATTATCGTCCGTCAGCTCCCAGACAATCAGGAAGCTGATGGCCACCACGGCGACCACCGTCAGCACAATGATTTCCGTAGAGGCAAACCAGTCCAGCTCTTTGCCGCGGTCGAGCATGATTTGCAGGCTGCCGATGCCGACAACCAGCAGTGCCAGCCCGATGCCGTCGATCCGCCGCTGTTCGGTCCGCGTTTCGCGACCACGCAGAGACTGTAGCGTCATCAGCACCACCAGCGCACCGATGGGCACGTTGATGAAGAAGATCCAGCCCCAGTGATAGTTATCGCTGATATAGCCGCCGAGGATTGGCCCGCAAATTGGGGCGACGATCACCGTCATCGACCACAGCGCGAGCGCGATGGAGCGCTTGGCGGGCGGATAGTTGTTCAGCAGCAAACTCTGCGACAGCGGAATCAACGGCCCGGCGACAATCCCCTGGATGACGCGGAAGAAAATCAGCATCGTCAGGCTGCTGGACATGCCGCAGGCCCAGGAGGCCAGCACGAACAGGATCGTCGACCAGAGGAACAGCTTCACTTCACCGACGCGCTTCGCCAGCCAGCCGGTGATGGGAATGGAGATGGCGTTCGCCACCCCGAACGAGGTAATGACCCAGGTCCCCTGGCTCAGCGATGAGCCAAGGTTCCCGGCGATCGTAGGGATCGCCACGTTTGCGATGGTGGAGTCCAGCACCTGCATGAATGTCGCCAGCGACAGCGCAATGGTCATAATGACCAGCTGCGCCCCCTCCAGCGGTTTTTGCGGCTTTTGCTGTTGCATAACGCTCACCTTCGGCTTAACCGGCGTTTGCCTTCACGATGTCATCGATCAGCTTATTGACCGGATCGAGGCTAATTTCACGGGCGTTACTTTCATAAGCTGGCGTACTGCGCACCTGGCTTGCGAGGATCTGACCGTCGCGGTTGGCGGTATCGACCGTCACCAGCGTGGAAAGGCCAATTCGCAGCGGATGGTCTGCCAGCTGCTTAGGATCCAGCTCGATACGCACAGGCAAGCGCTGTACCACTTTGATCCAGTTGCCGGTGGCGTTCTGTGCAGGCAGCAGGCTGAACGCGCTGCCGGTCCCCATGTCCAGACCGACCACTTTCCCGGTGTACTTGACGTCATCGCCGTAAATATCGCTGACCACGGTCGCGGTCTGGCCGATACGCATATGCGCCAGCTGGGTCTCTTTGAAGTTCGCATCGACCCACAGATTGTTCGCCGGAACGACCGCCATTAGCGGCGTGGTGGTGCCAATCTGCGCCCCTGGCTGTACGGAACGACGGGAAACGTAGCCGGTCATCGGGCTGACGATTTTGGTACGTTGCAGGGCAAGCCATGCGTTACGCACTTCGGTCGCTGCCTGTTTCACCGCTGGCTGGTTTTCCAGAGAGGTGCCCAACACCATCGCCTGGTTGGCGTTGTACTGTTGGATCGCCACGTCCAGCTGCGCCTGTGCGCTGGCCACCGCGTCGCGGGCGTGCTGCAACTCTTCACGGCCAATCAGGTTGGCGGTGCCGAGAGGAACACGACGATTGAGGTCGCTCTGCGCCTGAGCCAGGGCCGTTTTCTGCACGTCGATATTGGCCTGAAGCTGCTTGCTGTTGATCATCAGCTGGCGGGTCTGGCGAACGCTGGAGGCCAGCGCCGTTTGTGCTTTTTCAAACGCCTGTTGGGCGTCGGTCGGGTCGAGCGTGACCAGCACATCGCCTTTTTTCACAAAGTCGGTGTTATCAGCCCAGACTTTCGTCACGCTGCCTGACACCTGCGCCATGATTTGAACCTGATTCCCTGCCACGTATGCATCGTCTGTCTCTTCAACATGACGCAAGACTAAAAACCAATAGATCCCATATGCCACGGCAATAATAATAAAGAGCAAGGTCAGCAGAATAAGGGCGCTCTTACGTTTGCCCTTTTTGTTGGCCGGTTGCTGCGGGAGGGTGTTCTCCGCATTTGCGCTCATTGTTGTTCTCCACGATCTTTTTATTTTCACATCGGCTGAGCCGACCTGTTGTCAGAAAGGCCAGCAGTTTCACGTGCTGGCCTGTCAGTTTTTCTTTTTAGCAATCTGGAATGTTGAGCGGATCGTCGCGTTAGCGCAGCGCCTCAAGGATGACGCCATCTTCATCCATCTGGTCCAGACGGGTGAGCAGCTTGCGAGTGATGTGCTCAAGCTGGTCGCGCTCGGCGGTGCTGAGGGCAGACCAGAGCTGGTGCAGGCAGTTGTGCTGCGGTGGCAGCACTTCGCGCAAGAATTCGTGACCTTTTTCAGTCAGTTGCAGATGCAGGCAGCGGCGATCGTTATCGCTTTCACGGCGTTCAATCCAGCCGCGCTTTTCCAGTTCATCCGCGATACGGGTCGCATTGGTACGGGATGACCCCAGCGCACAGCTCAGTTCCGACGGCTGAATGCTGTGATTTTCCTGAGACTCCAGCGTAATCAACGCCATAAACAACGTCTCGTTAATCCCCTGCGCTTTCAGCATCTTGTTACGATTTTCCAGCAGCTTACCCTGCATGTGCATGCACAGGCGGGTCAGCAGAATTTCCTGATACGGGAAGTCCTCATGACGACTGGCGCGGAACTTAAGCATTTGTTCAATGGGCGTAAACGAACTATCCATTTTGGGCATAACCTCATTAATTACAGCCGATATAGTAACGACAGTGACAAATAATGTAAATGAATTATTTGTGCGGTTATATCCGCCAAACGTATGTCACCATCAGAAAGCGCCGGGTAAATCCGTGACCCGGTGAGCACAGAGAGCGTGGGGTGTGTACCCGCGAAAGAGGGGATGTGAGGACAGGGGTCTGAACTATTCATGCCGGTAGTAAATATGTCACCCACAGTAAAATTTCTGGGATAAATGATTACCGTTACCTTAACAGATGCAGGCCCCCTTTACACCCCAGGGGGCCCAAAGCAATGTAAAACTTAGTGAATTGCTTCCTGACGGTGATAGCCGCGCCACCATACCAGCAGATTTATCGCCGCGACGATGGCGCCGATGGCGCACACGCCCGTCCAGCCCGCATGCTGCCAGGCGGAGGCTGAGATGAGCGAGCCCGCCGCGCCGCCGATAAAGTAGCTGGTCATGTACCCGGCCGTCAGACGGTTACGGGCATCCGGCTTCACGCGGTAAATCACGGTCTGGTTGGTGATATGTACACCCTGCACGGTGAGGTCGAGCACCAGAATACCGACAATCAGCGCCAGCACGGAGACGTGTCCGTACCAGATGGCCGCCCAGGAGAGCAGGAGTAAAACCAGCCCTGCGGAGGTGGTCATATGAGATTTGCCTTTGTCGGCCAGCCCACCCGCCGGGCGCGCGCCCAGTGCGCCAGCCGCGCCTGCCAGCCCGAACAGGCCAATCACGCCTTCTGAGTAGTTAAACGGCGGTGCGGCGAGCAGAAACGCCATCGACGTCCATAGGATGCTGAAGTTAGCGAAGGTGAGACACCCCAGAACGGCGCGCGTGCGCAGGAGTTTATCCCGGGTGAAGAGGCTGAAAACGGAGGCGAGGAGCTGCGGATAGTTCAGGTGATTTTCCTGCTTCACCTTTGGCAGGCCGCGCCACAGGGCCAGCGCCATGATAACCATCAGCACGCTCGCCACCCAGTAAACGGTGCGCCAGCCACCGAGGCTCGCCAGCAGCCCGGCAACGGTTCGCGCCAGCAGGATGCCCAGCAGCAGGCCGCTCATGATAGTGCCGACCACTTTGCCGCGTTTTTCCGGGGAAGCCAGCGTCGCGGCGAGGGGAACCAGAATTTGCGCCACCACCGAGAACAGCCCCGTCAGCGCGGTGCCGATAATCATCATCGTTAACGACTGGCTGCTGGCGGTGATCAACATCCCGCCCGCCGCCAGCAGCGTCATGGAGACGATAAGCATCCGGCGCTCAAACATATCGCCTAATGGCACCAGGAACAGCAGCCCGGCCGCATAGCCGAGCTGTGCGGCGGTGACAATAAACCCGGCGGAGCTGGCTGAAAGATCGAAGGCGCGTGCGATGGTGTCGAGCAGTGGTTGTGCGTAATAGTTGCTGGCGACGGCCAGACCCGTTGCCACGGACATTAAAAGGATGAGTGCGGGGCTAAGCCCTTGAGTTGTTTTTGTCATTAGTTTCAGGAATCGTGAGTTAAGTGATTATTTTTCCGGAAACATAATAACCAATGATGGTGAATGTTGGGGAATTGTTACGTGGTGGATTGTGCGGTTAAGGTTGGGTGCGGTTTGATCCCCTCACCCCGACCCTCTCCCAGGGGGAGAGGGTGGTCATCGTTCCCTCTTCCCCTGGGAGAGGGTTAGGGTGAGGGAAAATGTTTTACTTCTGCGCCTCAAGCGCCTCTTTCACCCAGCCATCGAACTGCTGCTGGTGGGCTTTGATCCAGCCATCCACGTGGCCTTTGATATCAGCTTCGGATGATTTACCCGCGTGCATCATCGCGTTCTGGGCGTTAATGTCTGCCAGCGGCAGTTTCATCACCGAGAACAGCTTCGCCGCCGCCGGGTTTTTCTCGGCCCAGGCTTTGTTCGCCACAATATGCATGGTGTTCACCGGGAAGCCATAGTTCATGCCGTTTGGCAGTTTGGTGTCGATATCTTTCTGCTCGCCTGGCAGGGAGGAGAAGGGCACCTGCAACCACACCACGTCTTTGCCCGGCTTCAGCACGTCGCTCACCCAGTACGGCGTCCAGGTGTAGTAGATCACCGGCTTTCCTTCTTTAAAGCGGGCGATGGTGTCGGCCATCATCGCAGAGTAATTGCCGTGGCTCACGTCGACGGTCTTCGCCAGATCGAAGGCTTTGTTCTGGTGGTTAATCACCGCTTCACAGCCCCAGCCCGGCGAACAGCCCATCATGTCGGCTTTACCGTCACCGTTGGTATCAAACAGTTTTGCGATCTTCGGATCTTTCAGCTGTTCAATATTGGTGATGTGATATTTATCGGCGGTTTTCTTGTCGATCAGATATCCCTGCGCAGCGCCGGTCACAAAGGTGCCTTCGCGGTAGAATTTCTTGTCACCGCCTGCGGCGGCATACATGTCGTCGTGCAGCGGCTGCCAGTTCACGGCGGTAAAGGTGGCATCACCGGAGGCAATGGAGGTATAGCCCACGTTGTAATCCACTTCGCTGGCGGTATTCACCGTATAGCCCAGTTTCTCCAGCGCACGGCTGACAATCTGGGTCTGGAAGGACTCTTCCGAAATGGTGCTCTGCACCGGCTGCACGGTAATGCCTTTGCCCGGCAGGTCAGCGGCAACTGCGCTGGTGGAGACAAGGGTCGCAAACGCTGTGGCAAAAAGTACGTTATGTCGCATCGTTGTTCCTTATTTTGTAAATGGGCGGGTGAGTAACCCGACAGGGCCGGTGGTGTACCAGCGACGGTTGCCGCGACTACGTGAATCACGACCGACAGCCTGGGTCAGGCGGTCAAGAATGATGGCGAGGATCACAATCCCGACGCCGCCGACGGTCGCCAGCCCCATATCGAGACGGCCAATGCCGCGCAGTACCATCTGACCTAACCCGCCAACGGCAATCATCGAGGCGATCACCACCATCGACAGCGCCAGCATCAGCGTCTGGTTAACACCTGCCATAATGGTCGGCATCGCCAGCGGAAGCTGAACCTTAAACAGCATCTGACGCGGGCTGGCGCCGAACGAGCGCGATGCCTCTATCAGATCCGCAGGCACCTGGTTAATGCCCAGAATGGTCAGGCGAATAATCGGTGGCAGGGCGAAGATTATGGTCACGACCACCCCCGGTACGTTACCGATGCCGAACAGCATCACAATAGGCACCAGGTAAACGAACGCTGGCGTGGTCTGCATCGCATCCAGCAGCGGGCGGATAATCTTCGCGGCCCGGGGGCTGCGCGCCAGCCAGATCCCCATCGGCAGGCCGATCACCACGCAGAACAGCAGGGCGGTCAGCACCAGCGCCAGGGTGATCATCGCCTGAGACCACGCGCCAATCGCGCCGATGGCAATCAGGGAGATGAGCGTGGCGATCCCCATACCCGCGCTGCCGAACTGCCATGCGATCAGCGAGAACAGGATAATCGCCACCGGCGCGGGCATGCCCAGCATCAGCTGCTGGAAGCCGTTCAGGATGTAATCCACCGGGATGCGGATCCCCTGGAACACCGGACGGAAGTGGGTAACGACCCAGTCGATCCCCTCCGTTACCCAGCTATCCAGCGGGATCAGCGTCTTGTGGAACGGATCCATAATATTGAAATGCTCTGGGGCAGGCGCTGGTGCGCTGTTGAGCCAGTCTGCCGCGCCGCCGCCATCGGCAGGCGCAGGCGTCGACCCCCACGCATCGGCAGATTGCGCCGCGCTGTCCGCTGCTTCAGTGGTGCCCCATGGGTTTGATTGATCAGCCATTGTTTGTCCCCTCGCGATCTAAAGCCTGTAGCAGCATCCGCTTTGAGATGATGCCAACGTACTGTTGTTCTTCACCGACGACCGGCACGGCGCACGGCGCCTGACCCACGTGAGAGAGCAACTCGCTGAGCGGCGTTTCGGCGTCCACGGCAAGCGGAGCGTCAATCAACGCTGCATCGATTCCCAGGTTTTCGCTCAGGGCGGTTTTCAGAGAGTCGATGGAGACCACGCCGACAAATTTATTGCCGCGTTCAACCAGATAACCGTATTCACGGTCTTCGTCCTGCAACAGCTTCAGCGCGGAGCGCGGGCCAAAACCTGGCGTTTTACGAAAAATGCCGTTTGGTGTTCGACGGGCAATATCTTTCGCACTGAATACGTGGCTAATATCCACGCCGCGGAAGAAGGTGCGCACATAATCATTCGCCGGATTATTGAGAATTTCATCCGGTGTGCCGACCTGCACCACTTCACCATTTTGCATAATGGCGATACGGTCGCCAATACGCATGGCTTCATCCAGATCGTGAGAAATAAAAACAATGGTGCGCTGATGTTTGGCCTGTAATTTTACCAGCTCATCCTGCATCTCGGTGCGAATTAAGGGATCGAGCGCTGAGAAGGCTTCGTCCATTAATAAGATGTCCGGATTAATCGCTAATGCGCGCGCTAATCCCACACGCTGACGCATACCGCCGGAGAGTTCATCCGGATACGCATGAGCATAATTTTCCAGCCCGACCTGACGCAGTGCATCAAGGGCTTTTTCCTGACGTTCCTGAGCGGGCGTGCCGGCTAACTCCATGCCAAAGGCGGTATTATCGAGTACCGTCATGTGCGGCATCAGTGCAAATGACTGAAACACCATCGCAATTTTCTTTCTGCGCACCTCACGGAGTTCGGCGTCTGATATTCTGGCGATATCCACGCCGTCTATCAGCACCTGTCCGCGGGTGGGTTCAATCAGGCGATTGAGAAGGCGAACCATAGTGGATTTACCCGAACCGGATAATCCCATGATGACAAAAATCTCGCCTTCTTCAATGGCCAGACTGGCGTCTTTAACGCCAAGCGATAGCCCGGTTTTTTCCAGAATTTGCTCTTTCGTAAGGCCTTTCTCAATATATTTGAATGCGCGCTGCGGGTGCTCGCCAAATACTTTATAAAGATTTTTCACTTCTAATTTAATTGCCATGCAATAGAGAGTGTCCTGTTATTTGTTTATGTCGATATGATTACCATGGTAAATAGTTAACTGGCATTACCCTAACATACTCAGAATCTGAGACAACCCTGGACCGGCCTGAGGCCGGAATTTTGCCGCAAGCGAAACGGCTGAATTTCCCATGAATAAAGGGCTGAGGGCGGTTTGAATTTTTCTCAATTTTTTGCTGTTGCATGGGAGAATTTCGCCTGAATCGGTGTGATTCAGGCGAATATGACGGGGAAATTACAGTGTAGTACGTAGTGGAATATTCGGCTGGAAATAATGAAATGCAGAGTTAATTAATGAACGTTAATTCATTCATTAAAAATCCCAGTCCTCGTCTTGCGTCTCCACAGCTTTACCCATCACGTACGACGAGCCGGACCCGGAAAAGAAGTCGTGGTTTTCATCGGCGTTGGGCGACAGCGCCGCGAGGATCGCCGGGTTCACCTCCGCCATTTCTGGTGGGAATAACGCTTCGTAGCCCAGGTTCATCAGCGCCTTGTTGGCGTTATAGCAGAGGAAAGCTTTTACGTCCTCTTCCCAGCCCGTTCCGGCGTACAGCTCTTCGGTATAGCTCAGCTCGTTGTCATACAGATCCATCAGTAAATCGAGGGCAAAACCTTTGAGTTCCTCGCGTTTTTCCGCGCTGACTTTCTCCAGCCCTTTCTGGTACTTATAGCCGATATAATACCCGTGTACCGCTTCATCCCGGATGATGAGGCGAATCAAATCGGCGGTGTTGGTGAGCTTGCCCCGGCTCGACCAGTACATAGGCAGCCAGAAGCCGGAATAGAAGAGGAAAGATTCCAGGAACACGCTGGCGATCTTCTTCTTCAGCGGCTCGTCGGCCCGGTAATATTCCAGCACCAGATCTGCCTTGCGCTGCAATGACGCGCTCTCTTCACTCCAGGCGTAGGCCGCGTCCACGTCTCTGGTCTGGCACAGGGTGGAGAAAATCGAGCTGTAGGAGCGGGCATGGACCGCCTCCATAAAGCTGATATTCGACATTACCGCCTCTTCGTGCGGGGTCAGCGCATCACTCATCAGCGCGGGCGCACCCACGGTATTCTGAATGGTGTCCAGCAGCGTCAGGCCGGTAAAGACGCGGATTGTCAGCTGCTGCTCGGCATGGCTCAGGGTTTGCCAGGCCGGAATATCGTTGGAGAGCGGGACCTTTTCCGGCAGCCAGAAGTTGCTGGTCAGGCGGTTCCAGACCTCCAGGTCTTTATCATCCTGAATTTTGTTCCAGTTAACGGCACTTACGCGTGACAGTTTCATCCTTTCTCCTTACAGCGCGCAGGACACGCAGCCTTCAATTTCGGTGCCTTCCAGCGCGAGCTGGCGCAGGCGAATGTAGTACAGCGTTTTGATGCCTTTCTTCCAGGCGTAGATCTGCGCTTTGTTGATATCCCGCGTGGTGGCGGTGTCCGGGAAGAAGAGCGTCAGTGACAGCCCCTGATCCACATGTTTAGTCGCCTCGGCGTAGGTATCAATGATCTTTTCCGGGCCAATCTCATAGGCGTCCTGGTACAGCGCCAGATTCTCGTTGGTCATAAACGGGGCAGGGTAGTAGACACGCCCGGTTTTGCCTTCCTTACGGATTTCAATCTTCGACACGATGGGGTGGATGCTCGACGTGGCGTGATTGATATAGGAAATGGAGCCGGTTGGCGGCACCGCCTGAAGGTTCTGGTTATAAATGCCGTAGCGCATCACCTCTTCACGCAGCTGTTGCCACATCTCACGCGTCGGCAGGGTGATGCCAGCGCGGGCAAACAGCGCGCGTACTTTTTCGGTTTTCGGCTGCCAGTCGCCTTCCAGATACTGGCTGAAATACTCTCCGCTGGCGTAGCGGGACTGCTCAAAGCCTGCGAACCGCTGGTGGCGTTCGCGCGCCAGCATCATCGAGGTATGCAGCGCATGCCAGGTGATGGTGTAGAAATAAAGGTTGGTGAAATCCAGCCCTTCCGGGCTACCGTAGGCGATGCCCTCCCGCGCCAGATAGCCGTGCAGGTTCATCTGCCCAAGGCCGATGGCATGCGACGCGGCGTTGCCCGCCTCAATGGACGGTACGCTGCGGATGTGGCTCATGTCCGATACCGCCGTCAGCCCGCGAATGGCGGTCTCTACCGTGCGGCCAAAATCGGGTGAATCCATGGTATGGGCAATATTTAGCGACCCGAGGTTACAGGAGATATCCTTGCCCACGTCCGCGTAGTCGAGGTTCTCGTCGTAGCTGGACGCGCTGTTGACCTGCAAAATCTCCGAGCACAGATTGCTCATGTTGATGCGCCCGGCAATCGGGTTCGCGCGGTTCACCGTGTCCTCGTACATGATGTACGGATAGCCGGACTCAAACTGAATTTCAGCCAGCGTCTGGAAGAAATCGCGGGCGTTGATGGTTTTTTTGCGAATGCGATCGTCGGCCACCAGCTCGTCGTACAGCTCGCTTATCGCCACGTCGCCAAAGGCTTTGCCGTAAATCCGCTCAACGTCATACGGTGAGAAGAGCGCCATGTCGGCATTCTCTTTAGCCAGCTTAAACGTGATATCCGGGATCACCACGCCGAGCGACAGGGTTTTGATGCGGATCTTTTCGTCGGCGTTTTCACGTTTGGTATCCAGAAAACGCAGAATGTCCGGGTGGTGCGCGTGCAGATAAACCGCGCCCGCGCCCTGACGTGCGCCGAGCTGGTTGGCGTATGAGAAGGCATCTTCCAGCATCTTCATCACCGGGATGACGCCGGAAGACTGGTTTTCGATGCGCTTGATTGGTGCGCCCGCTTCCCGCAGGTTCGAGAGCAGAAACGCCACGCCGCCGCCGCGTTTCGAAAGCTGTAGCGCCGAATTCACCGCACGGCCAATCGACTCCATATTGTCTTCAATACGCAGCAGGAAGCAGGAGACCAGTTCGCCGCGCTGGGCTTTCCCACAGTTAAGGAACGTTGGCGTGGCGGGCTGGAAGCGACCGGAGAGGATCTCCTCCGTGAGTCTTTCGGCCAGCGCTTCATCGCCCTGCGCCAGCGTCAGCGCCACCATCACCACCCGATCTTCAAAGCTTTCTAAATAGCGTTTGCCGTCAAAGGTTTTCAGGGTGTAGCTGGTGTAATACTTCCACGCGCCGAGAAACGTCTGGAAGCGAAAACCGCTGGCGTGCGCCCGTTCAAACAATGCCACCACGAAGGCGCGGTCGTAGCGTGTCAGGACACGCTCTTCGTAATAACCCTCTTTTACCAGCCAGTCGAGACGTTCCTGCTGGCTGCCAAAGACGACGCTGTTCGGGCGTACATGAGCGGCAAAAAAGGCGTCCACCGCCTCATGATCTTTGCCAAACTGAATGCGCCCCTCCCGGTCATAGAGGTTTAGCATGGCGTTTAATGCGTGGTAATCCGGCGTCGCCTGAATCACGCGTTCTGCGGTTGTCGTTGCCAAAATTCGTTCACTCCTTTACGCACGTTCTCTACGTCCTGCTGTGTCCCCATCAGTTCAAAACGATAGAGATACGGCACGCCGCATTTTTGAGAGATGACATCCCCGGCGCGGGCAAAGGCCTCGCCGAAGTTGCGATTGCCTGTGGCGATCACGCCGCGAATCAGCTGCCGGTTATGGGGATCGTTCAGAAAGCGGATCACCTGACGAGGCACAGCCCCTGCGGTGCCGCCACCTCCATAGCTGGGCACCACCAGAATGTAGGGTTCGTCTACCTGAATACGCTCCCGCTCGTTCAGCGGAATGCGTATCGCGGGCAGCCCGAGACGCTCCATAAACCGAAGCGTGTTTTCCGAGCTGCTGGAAAAGTAGACCAGCGTGCTCATGCACTGACGCCCTGAGCGGCAAGGCGGTTGATCATGTCCGGACGGAAGCCAGACCAGCTGGTGTCGCCGGCAACGACAACCGGAAGCTGACGGAAACCCTGCGCCCGCAGGGTGTCTGCCGCGTCGGGCACCTGATCAATATTGACCATCTCAAATGCCACGCCGCGGCTCTCCATCGCCCGTTTCGTGGCGTGGCACTGAACACAATCGTTACGAGTGTAAATAATAATGCTCATGATTCGTATTTCCATTTAGAATGAGAGAACGGCGCGAGTAAACGCGTCATGTTGTGTGTGTCTTTCTAAAGGGAATACTAGATGTAGTTGCGATAAGTTTCAACCACACAAGATATGGGAAATACAGATTAATAAGGCCCCAACGATGAGCCTGGCGGGGCAGGGCGGGCTGTGCGGGTTTTTCAGGCTGTCAGGCAAAGAAAAGCCCCGGCGCCTGAGGCGACCGGGGCTGAGAACGCGCGCTTACTTACGCAAGCTAAGCAGGGCGCCGACAAAAATCCCGACCGCCGCGACCGTTCCCAGCGTACAAAGTGGTTTTTCACGTACGAAGGTGGTGGCGCAGCTGGCCATGTCGCAGGCCGCCTGAGTGGTACGTGAGCGGCCATTCATCCTTGCCCGCGTTTCACGCAGCAGAGACTGAGCCTTACGTTTCGCGGCATCTGCTTCGTCCTTCGCGTCAGAGCCCCAGGATTTCAATACGGCTTCCAGCGTGTCCGCTAATTGGCTGACATCGTTACGAATATCCTGTGTGTCGTCATTAATATCGTTTCGGTTCGGTCTGTTAAACATACGATCCTCCATAATTTGTGTTCCCGTTTAGTTTAGTCCAGAAATGTAATATCTGAAGCGAGTCACGGCTTATCGGGCAGTTTATGGAATATTCTGAAAGCCCTGCTAATGCTGAATACTGTAAGGTTGCCGGGCAGGAATGATAATGAGGAAAAGATATGTATTTACGACCCGATGAGGTGGCGCGCGTTCTTGAAAAAGAAGGGTTCACCATGGATGAGGTAACATCAAAAGCGTACGGATATCGCCGTGGTGAGAATTATGTTTACGTCAACCGTGAAGCAAGAATGGGGCGTACTGCTCTCATTATTCACCCGACACTCAAAGACAGAAGCCTGTCATTTGCTGAGCCCGCCTCGGATATTAAAACCTGCGATCATTATCAGCAATTTCCGCTCTATTTAGGCGGCGAGACGCATGAACATTATGGTATTCCGCACGGTTTCAGCTCGCGTATGGCGCTGGAGCGGTTCCTGAAAGGGCTGTTTGGCGACGTACAATAACTCTGCGACTGGCCTGAGCCAGTCGCCTTACCTTACGCTTTTGCCTGGCTATAAGGGCTGACTTTAAACAGGCGGCGGCAGTAGTCAAGAAAGTAACCGTACACCGCACCCATCAGCATGGATACCACGATATTTGAACTTACCGCAGCGGCGATTTGATGCCAGTCTGCGCCCACCGTCAGCAAAATAACCACATACACCGGGGACTGGAACGTTACGTAAGCCAGCACGTCCGCCAGGTTTTTTACCCAACCCGCCGGGCTAATACGCCGGGCTAAACGCATCACTGCATCGCGATACAGGCCGTACGGCCAGGCAATCATGATATTCACCGGAATGGCCACCAGGCGCGACGAGAGGGATTGCTCAAAGGACATTCCCGACAGGAAAATTTCAATCAGCATATTCACGACGGAACAGTAAACGACCATCGCGAACGTATCCGCTACCGCATGGCGCAGGCGAGACTGCGGTGAGAACATGTCTGAACTCCTCGAACAGGACAAAAAAGTGGCGTTTTACCTGCGGCCCTTAGTGCTTTAGGTTGGTTTGCTATGAGTGTATAGCGTATCTCTCTGGCTTTTAACTAACAAGTAGTGATTAATTTTTATTTGCAGGCGCTTTGGCCATAAAATTCTCTAAAGTTGTGCGTTTTTTGCGCGCTTCGTTATTTTCTCTCCCTGTCTATATTTTATTAAAATAAATCAATGGATTAGCTTATCAGTGCGCGTGTAAAACCTCTGTTGTGTGGGAGAGTGGAGGCGGTTTTTTGAACTGTTTTAAACAGGGGTTTTTGGCCTGGGGAAGGGCGGTATATTACGCATTAAAACAGACATATATTTCGGGGTTATATTAACGGGATATTCTAAAACATTTACAATAATGTCAAAACGTCAGGGTGGGTAGATATCAGAACAAAAATCAATTATTCTGTTGCCTGATTTATGTTATACACACGAAGAAAGGTTTTTCATTATTATGGCTTTAACGTTACAGAATCTTAATAATATTCGTACCCTCCGGGCGCTGGCACGTGAATTATCCATGGATGTTCTGGAAGAAGTGCTGGAAAAATTCCGGATTGTCACTGAAGAAAAACGCAGCGAGCAGGCTGAATTAGAGCGTCAACGCGCTGAACAGCAGGATAAAATTAATGCTCTGCTGGAACTGATGAAAGCTGACGGTATTTCTCCGAGCGATCTGTTAGGCAGTGATCTGGCGCAGGCGGGTCAGCCGACGAAAAAACGTAAAGCGCGTGCGGCGAAATATCGTTTTACTGACGCGAACGGTGAAGAAAAAACCTGGACCGGCCAGGGGCGTACGCCAAAGCCAATTGCAACCGCACTGGCAAACGGTAAATCGCTGGACGATTTCCTGATCTGATGATTATTCGGGCGGTGTATTCCGCCCGATTATTGACTTAGCAGACGCCAAAGTCACCGTCTTCGGAGTACAGAACCACGTCCGCCGCTTTCAGGTGATATTTCTCGCCCTGCTCATTGCTGGCCTGCACAGCCACAATGTTTTCACCATTCACTTCGAGCACTTTCAGTTTCGGACCGCCCTGACGCGGTTGGACATAATCACCGACAGAAAACATAGCACCTCCTCATCATTGTCATGATCTTCACCATAGCCCACGTCCGGGGGCGGGGTACAGCCTAATCTTTCAGATACTCCTTATCAGGTACGTCGGTTCCACGGCATCACTTTCAGCAATCAGCGCGTTTGCCTGCTGCGGCGAAATAAGAGAAAGAGACATTGCGTTTCCTTAAGGTCAATTTCAGAACAGTAGAGCATTTAAGGCGGGGGTTTAAGCCAGTGTAAAGAGGGTAAAGGCAGGTAAAAGCGCGAGAGACGCATGGCAGTTAACCGTAAACTGGCTACGCTTAGAGAAGTGTCTTTTATAATTTTCAATTGGTTAGCTTGCACGGAGTTTTTTATGGGTTTTTGGCGCGTTGTTTTTACGATTATTCTCCCGCCGCTGGGCGTGCTGCTTGGCAAGGGGCTGGGCTGGGCGTTTATTCTGAATATCCTTCTGACCATCCTGGGCTACTTCCCCGGTCTTATCCACGCGTTTTGGGTTCAGACGAAGAGCTAGGTACGCCACAGTAAGTCACTGTAGATCCGGGTCAGCACGCCTTCCGGGCCAAACTGCTGTTTGATCCAGCGCGTGACCTGACCGGTCGCCGCATGCTGCGTGGCGAGCAGCATGCGCGAATCCTGACGTGGATTATTGATCCGCCGCGTTACCAGCAGCCCTTCCTCCACCGCCTCACGCGTCATATATTCCGGTAAAAAGCCAATACCTTCCCCCAGGATCTGACACTGGCATTTCGTGTTGAAGTCCGGCACCAGAATCGCCTCCTGACCGTGAAGCAGCCAGCCCACCTTCTTGTTGATGGTATGCGCGGTGTCCTCGACCATGATATTGGGATACAGACGCAGCTGACTTTCGGAAATGGGCTCCGGGGCGAACGCCAGCGGATGCGTGGGCGCGATGGCAAATACCCAGCGGATCGCCCCTATCTCGGTGTAATCAATGCCGCCGCCGTCCAGCAGCGTATCCGGCGCGCCAATGGCGATATTGGCCTGATTATTAATGATGGAATCCCAGACGCCGTTATACACCTCGGTCGTCACTGTGATCTGGCAGGTGGGAAACTGTTTTTTCAGCACCTGGAGCAAACGCGCGGTATGGCGTGGCGTATACAAAAGCTGGTTTATGCAGATGCGCACCCGCGTCTCAATGCCCTGAGAAATGGTATCAATCCCGCGCTTGATGGCATGAAAGTCATTCAGCAGGTCGGTCGCTTTACGATAAAAATAAAAACCGGATTCGGTCAGCTCAATGCTGCGCGTGTTGCGTACAAACAGCACCACGTCCAGTCCGGTCTCCATGCGTTTGATGGTGTAACTGATGGCGGAGGTGGTTACGCCCAGCTCGGCAGCCGCTTTGCTAAAACTGCCAAAACGTGCCGCGGTGGTGAAGGCCAGCAAATTCTCTTCGGTAAAGATGGAATTCATATTATGGCTCCTGGTGACCATCAGTTTTGAACATATTTTAACAGCGGCGTTACATCATAGTTGATGTCGATCACAGTTCTGGATTTTTACGTAGAACCGCGCTGTGTAAGGCTTTTTCAGCCATAAGGATAATGCACCCTGAAGCGCGTAAAAGCGGTAAAACATAAGAAAAAGGTTGCACAGACGCACATTTCTCCCGGACCGTTGAATTTAACTCAACAATGAATTGCGTGTCGATGAATCATTTTTAAGCGGATTCTTTTATGACCAGGCTGTTGCTATTCTCAGGTCATCAGAAGTGAAACATAGGGAGTCTGAATATGTCTGCAACTGCACTGGTTACAGAATTTCTGCTGGCGGCAGAAGAGGGCAATATCGACGCGCTAAAAGCCTGCCTGGAGAAAGGCGTGGATATTAACGCGACCAACCGCCAGAAAAGAACCGCCATTATTATTGCCAGCCTGAAAAAGCATTACGCCTGTGTGGAGTTTTTAATTGCCGCCGGGGCGGATATCGATAAACAGGACCAGACCTGTTTTAACCCCTTCCTGATCGGCTGCCTGACCAATGATTTAACCCTGCTGCGCATTGTCCTTCCGGCAAATCCGGATCTCGATCGTCTGACGCGCTTTGGCGGCGTGGGCATTACCCCTGCCAGTGAAAAAGGGCACGTTGAAATCGTGCGTGAGCTGCTGGAAAAAACCGACATCAACGTCAACCACACCAATTTTGTCGGCTGGACGCCGCTGCTGGAGGCCATCGTATTAAACGACGGCGGCGCAAAGCAGCAGGAAATTGTGAAGCTGCTGCTCGATCACGGCGCGAACCCGCACATGACCGATAAATACGGCAAAACCCCGCTCGAACTGGCGCGGGAAAAAGGCTTCAACGCGATCGCAGACCTGCTGCTGGCGGCAGGCGCATAGTGCATTCGGTCAGCCTTCCCCTGGCTGGCCGTTAATCAATAAACGCATTGTTACCGACGTGCATTTAGCACGACGGCGGCCCCCTTTTATCTTAAACAGGTGAAAATAATGCCAACCAAAATCGTCATAAAAAAGAATACGTATTTCGATTCGGTTTCCTTAATGTCGGTTTCCACCAAAGCCAATAAATTGCCGGGCGTCGAGCAGGCGTTTGTGGCGATGGCGACGGAAATGAACAAAGGGGTATTAAAAAACCTCGGGCTATTAACGCCGGAATTAACGGACGCGAAAAACGGCGACCTGATGATCGTTATTAAAGGCGACGCGGCGAATGAGGAAACCCTCGCCGCCATTGAAGCGTTATTCACGCGTAAAGAGCGCACTGGCTCCCATGAAGCACGCTACGCGACGATTGCCAGCGCCAAAACCCATCGTCCGGACAGCAACCTTGCGGTGATTTCCGTCAACGGCACCTTCGCCGCACGGGAAGCGCGCCAGGCGCTGGAAAACGATCTTAACGTGATGCTGTTCTCCGATAACGTATCGCTCGACGACGAGCTGGCGCTGAAGCAGCTGGCGCATGAAAAGGGTCTGCTGATGATGGGGCCAGACTGCGGCACCGCCATTATCAACGGCGCGGGGCTGTGCTTCGCCAATGCGGTGCGTCGCGGGCAGATTGGCATCGTTGGTGCCTCCGGCACCGGCAGCCAGGAGCTGAGCGTGCGCATTCACGAGTTCGGCGGCGGCGTGTCGCAGCTGATTGGCACCGGCGGACGCGATCTCAGCGAGAAGATCGGCGGCCTGATGATGCTCGATGCCATCGACATGCTGGAGGCGGACGACGCGACCCGGGTGATAGCGCTCATCTCCAAACCGCCTGCACCCGCGGTGGCTGAGAAAGTACTGGCCCGGGCACGCGCCTGCCGCAAGCCTGTGGTTGTGTGCTTCCTGGGCCGCAACGAACCGCCTGCCGATGAAGACCGTTTACAGTTTGCTCGTGGCACCAAAGAGGCGGCCCTGAAAGCGGTGCTGCTTACCGGCATTAAAAAAGACACCCTGGATTTACATCCGCTCAACTGGCCGCTAATCGAAGAGGTACGCGCCCGCCTGACGCCGCAGCAGAAGTACATTCGCGGCCTGTTCTGCGGCGGCACCCTGTGCGACGAAGCGATGTTTGCCGCGCTGGAGAAGTTTGACGATGTTTACAGCAACATCCAGCCGGACCCGGCCAGGCGTCTGAAAGATATCAGCGTCAGCCAGACCCACACCTTCCTTGATTTCGGTGACGATGACTTCACCAACGGCAAGCCACACCCGATGATCGACCCGACCAACCGCATCAGCCGCCTGCTACAGGAGGCGCGCGATCCGCAGGTGGGGGTGATCGTGATGGATTTCGTGCTCGGCTTTGGCGCGCATGACGATCCGGTGGGGGTGATGATCGAGGCGATCAAAGAGGCACAGGCGATCGCGAAAGCCGACAACCGTCCGCTGGAAATTCTCGGCTACGTGCTCGGCACCGATCAGGATCCGCAGTCGTTGGCGCAGCAGTGCCAGCTGCTGACTGACGCAGGCGTCATCTGGGCCAGCAGCAGCACCAATACCGGATTACTGGCACGCGAATTTGTCTGCAAAGGGGAGAGAGCATAATGACGACCTTATTCAACCAGCCGCTGAACGTGATTAACGTCGGGATTGCGATGTTCAGCGACGACCTCAAAAAACAGCACGTTCCCGTGACCCATCTCGACTGGACGCCGCCGGGGCAGGGCAATATGCAGGTGGTGGACGCGCTGGATCGGCTGGCGGAAAAACCGCTCGCGGAGAAAATTGCCGCCGCGAACAAAATTGCCCTTGAGCGGATTATTCAGTCCCATCCGGTGCTGGTGGGCTATGACCAGGCGATCAACGTGGTGCCGGGCATGACCCGCACGACCATTCTGCACGCCGGTCCGCCTGTTACCTGGGAAAACATGTGCGGGGCGATGAAGGGCGCGGTTACCGGCGCGCTGGTGTTTGAAGGGCTGGCGACGGATCTGGAAGACGCCGCAAGGCTGGCGGCGTCAGGCGACATCACCTTCTCGCCGTGCCACGAGCACGACTGCGTGGGCTCCATGGCGGGCGTCACCTCCGCGTCGATGTTTATGCACATCGTTGAGAACAAAACCTACGGCAACCGCGCCTTCACCAACCTCAGCGAGCAGATGGCGAAGATCCTGCGCATGGGGGCTAACGACCAGAGCGTGATCGACCGCCTGAACTGGATGCGCGACGTGCTCGGCCCGATGCTGCGCGACGCGATGAAGATTATCGGCGAAATCGACCTGCGCCTGATGCTGGCCCAGGCGCTGCACATGGGCGACGAGTGCCACAACCGCAACAACGCGGGCACCACGCTGCTTATTCAGGCGCTGACGCCGGGGCTGATCCAGGCGGGCTATCCGGTGGCGCAGCAGCGTGAAGTGTTCGAGTTTGTCGCCAGCAGCGACTACTTCTCCGGTCCGACGTGGATGGCGATGTGTAAGGCCGCGCTGGATGCCGCCCACGGCATTGAGTACAGCACCGTCGTCACCACCATGGCGCGCAACGGCTACGAGTTCGGCCTGCGCGTTTCCGGCCTGCCGGGGCAGTGGTTCACCGGCCCGGCGCAGCAGGTGATCGGCCCGATGTTCGCGGGCTATAAGCCGGAAGACTCCGGGCTGGATATCGGCGACAGCGCGATTACCGAAACCTACGGCATCGGCGGCTTTGCAATGGCGACGGCCCCGGCCATCGTTGCGCTGGTGGGCGGCACGGTGGAGGAAGCCATCGATTTTTCTCGCCAGATGCGCGAAATCACCCTCGGCGAAAACCCGAACGTCACCATTCCGCTGCTGTCTTTTATGGGCATCCCGACCGCCATCGACATCACGAAGGTCGCGGGCAGCGGCATTCTGCCGGTCATTAATACCGCCATTGCCCACAAGGACGCCGGGATCGGCATGATTGGGGCGGGCATCGTTCACCCGCCGTTTAGCTGTTTTGAAAAGGCGCTGTTAACCTTCCGCGATCGCTACGTTCTATAAGGTATGCATCCATGAAAAACATGAAACTGGAGTGGAAAAGAGGTGACTGGGCAGCTTATTTCGGGTTGATGACCAACAACCTGACCAATTTGCTGACCATGATGGGGCTGCTCATTTTTGTCGTCGGCATCCCGAAGGAGATTGTTTATGGACGCATCGCGCCAGCCTTCGGGCTGGCGGTGCTGGTGGCGAGTCTTTGCTATACGTGGTTTGGCCTGCAAATGGCGCGCGCCACCGGACGAACGGACGTCACCGCGCTGCCGTCCGGCCCAAGCGCGCCGTCGATTTTTACCGTGACCTTCCTGGTCTTAATGCCGGTTTACCAGCAAACCGGCGATGCGGATTTCGCGATTCAGATTGGCCTGGTGTGGTGCTTTGTGGAAGCGATGATCCTCGCGGGCGGTTCCTTCCTGGGGGAAACCATCCGCAAGATGATCCCGCGTACCGTGCTGCTGTCGTGCCTGTCCGGTCTTGGCCTGCTGCTGCTGGCGATGAACCCGATGTTGCAGGCGTTCGAAGCGCCGACCGTGTCGTTTATCGTCCTGCTGCTGATCTTCATTAACTGGTTCGGTAAAAAGCCGATTTTCGCCAAAATCCCGACCGGCCTGCTGCTGTTAATTGCCGGTACTCTGCTTGCGTGGATCTCCGGCCTGCAAAGCCCGGATGCCATTAAAACGTCCATGTCATCATTCGGCTTTAACCCGCCAGAAGTGCACGTGGACAGCTTCATGCAGGGACTGCCGCACGCGCTGCCGTATCTGGCGTCCGCCGTACCGCTGGGGCTGGCGAACTACATCTTTGACCTGGAGAACATCGAAAGCGCCCACGCGGCGGGGGATGAATACCCGACCCGCAAGGTAATGCTGGCGAACGGTCTGGCCTCGATGCTCGGCTGCCTGATGGGCAATCCGTTCCCGGTCACGGTCTACGTCGGCCATCCTGGCTGGAAAGCGATGGGCGCCAGCATCGGCTACACCCTGGCGTCCGGCGTGACCATGTTCATCGTGCCGCTGTTCGGGCTGGGGGCCTTTATGCTCGCCATCATACCGATGACCGCCATCGTGCCGATTCTGGTGTTTATCGGCGTCGTCACCGCCAACCAGGTGGTGAGGGAGACCCCGAAAGTGGAGGTGCCCGTCATCTTCATCTGCCTGTTCCCGTGGATCGCCAACTGGGCGCTGACCATGATGAACAGCGTGATGAGCGCGGCGGGGACCAGCGCGGCGAAAATCGGCACCGACGTGCTGCACAGCAAGGGGATCTACTACGAAGGCCTGATGCATCTCGGCAACGGCGCGCCGCTCGCCAGCATGCTCTGGGGCTGTATCGCCATTTTCGCCATCCTCAACAAACCGCTGCGTGGGGCCGTCGCGGCGGCCGGTGGAGCGCTGCTGGCGCTGTTTGGGGTGATCCACGCGCCGGTGGTGGGCTTTGCCGAGGGCAGTTCCCTGATGTTCGTCACGGCCTACCTGATGATGGGCGGGATGTTTGTGGTGAAGCATGTGCTGGATACCTCTGTTAATCCCCCTCTCCCTGTGGGAGAGGGCCGGGATGAGGGCACCAGAACGCACCTTCTAAAGGAAACAAAATGAAAGAGCTTATGGTCGTCGCCATCGGCGGCAACAGCATTATCAAAGACAACGCCAGCCAGTCGATTGAGCATCAGGCGCAGGCGGTCAAAGCGGTGGCTGAGTCGGTGCTCGAAATGCTGGCTTCGGACTATGACATCGTGCTCACCCACGGCAATGGCCCGCAGGTGGGGCTGGATCTGCGCCGCGCCGAAATCGCCCACGAGCGGGAAGGACTGCCGCTGACCCCGCTGGCAAACTGCGTGGCGGATACCCAGGGCGGGATCGGCTACCTGATCCAGCAGGCGCTCAACAACCGCCTGGCGGCGCGCGGGGAACAAAAAGCGGTCACGGTCGTCACCCAGGTGGAGGTGGATAAAAACGATCCTGGTTTTACGCACCCGACGAAACCCATCGGCGCGTTTTTCAGCGAGGCGCAGCGCGACGAACTGCAACTTGCGCACCCGGACTGGCATTTTGTTGAGGATTCAGGCCGGGGCTATCGCCGCGTGGTGGCTTCACCGCAGCCGCGGCGCATCGTTGAGTCGGATGCCATCAAGGCGCTGACGCAGAAAGGATTTGTGGTGATCGGCGCGGGCGGCGGAGGCATTCCTGTGGTGCGCAGTGAACAGGGCGATTACCAGAGCGTGGACGCGGTGATAGATAAAGATCTCTCCACCGCGCTGCTGGCGCGCGAGATCCGCGCCGACGTGCTGGTGATCACCACCGGCGTGGAGAAAGTGTGCATCCACTTCGGCAAGCCGAATCAACAGGCGCTGAGCACTGTGAACGTGGCGCAGATGACGCGCTACATGGAAGAAGGGCATTTTCCGGCGGGCAGCATGTTGCCGAAAATCGTCGCCTCGCTGGAATTTTTACGCCATGGCGGCAGGCGGGTGATCATTACCTCGCCGGACTGCCTGCCCGCGGCGCTGCGCGGTGAAACGGGTACCCACATTGTTAATGAAGGAAGATAAGATGAGTGAGAATAAAAGCCGCCGCGAGTTTATCAGCCAGAGCGGCAAAATGGTTACCGCCTGCGCGCTGTTTGGCGCCACGGGTTCCGTCGCGTATGCTGCCGATTCAGCAAAGGCAACCTGCGAGACGGGTAAACCGATGAACATCACCGCAAAACATTACTATCTCGACAACGTGCTGCTGGAAGCCGGGTTTAACTTCGACGGCAGCGTGGCGACAAGTACCCGCACCGAGCTGAAAACGCTGGAAATCAAAGACGGGAAAATCGTCGCCCTGCGCGACAACAACAGCCACGCGGACGCGACCCTGCCGCACTTCGACGCGGGCAAAAAGCTGATGCTCCCGGCGATGCGCGACATGCACATCCATCTGGATAAAACCTTCTACGGCGGCCCGTGGCGCTCCCTGAACCGTCCGGCGGGCACCACCATTCAGGACATGATCCGCCTGGAGCAGAAGCTGCTGCCGGAGTTACAGCCCTACACGCAAGAACGCGCCGAAAAGCTGATCGACCTGCTCCAGTCCAAAGGGTCCACCATCGCCCGCAGCCACTGCAACATAGAGCCGGTTTCCGGCCTGAAAAACCTGGAAAATTTGCAGGCGGTACTGGCGCGCCGAAGCCCAGGTTTTGACTGTGAAATCGTTGCCTTCCCGCAGCACGGCCTGCTGCTGTCTCATTCTGAAAAGCTGATGCGCGAGGCGATGCAGGCGGGGGCGCATTACGTGGGCGGGCTGGACCCGACCAACGTCGACGGCGCGATGGAGAAATCCCTCGACACCATGTTCCAGATTGCGCTGGATTATGACAAAGGGGTGGATATCCATCTGCATGAAACCAGCCCGGCGGGCGTGGCGGCGGTGAACTACATGGTACAAACCGTGGAGAAAACGCCGGCGCTGAAGGGGAAGCTGACCATCAGCCACGCCTTCGCCCTGGCGACGCTTAACGAGCAAGGGGTGGATGAGATCGCCACCCGCATGGCGGCACAACAGGTGACCATCGCCTCCACCGTGCCGATTGGCACTCTGCACATGCCGCTGAAGCAACTGCGTGATAAAGGCGTGTTTGTCATGACCGGTACCGACAGCGTGATCGACCACTGGTCGCCGTACGGTCTGGGGGACATGCTGGAGAAAGCCAACCTCTATGCACAGCTCTATATTCGCCCGAATGAGCAGACGCTTTCGCGTGCGCTGGGCATCGCCACCGGCGACGTACTGCCGCTGAACGACAAAGGCGAGCGCGCGTGGCCGAAAGCGCAGGATGACGCCAGCTTTGTGCTGGTGGATGCCTCCTGTTCCGCCGAGGCCGTGGCACGCATCTCTCCGCGTACCGCGACGTTCCATAAGGGGAGTCTGGTCTGGGGCTCTGTGGGCTAATGTGGTGCCGGGTGGCGCTGCGCTTACCCGGCCTACGGTTCGGAGATTTTGTAGGTCGGGTAAGGCGAAGCCGCCACCCGACAATGCAGTATACTGCTATGCACATTCTTAAAGAGGGATCTGCCATGGCACAAAACATCTACGACAATCCGGCGTTTTTCGAAGGCTACGCTCAGCTTCCGCGCTCGGTGCAGGGGCTGGACGGCGCGCCGGAGTGGCCTGCGCTCAGGGCGATGCTGCCGGATTTAACCGGCAAATCGGTTATCGATCTCGGCTGCGGCTATGGTTGGTTCTGCCGCGCGGCGCGTGAGCTGGGCGCGTCTGACGTCACGGGCGTGGATATCTCCGAAAAGATGCTCGCTCGCGCAGTGGAGCTCACCGCCGATCCACAGATTCACTATCAGCGTAGCGATCTGGAGTCTCTCAAGCTCAACGAGAACAGCCTCGATCTGGTCTATAGCTCGCTGGCGCTGCACTATCTGCCGGAACTGAACACATTATTTGCCCACGTTCAGCGCGCGCTTAAACCCGGCGGTTGCCTGGTCTTCTCTATGGAGCACCCGATTTACACCTGCGCCTCCCGTCAGGGCTGGCTGACGGACAACAGCGGCGAGCGGTTCTGGGGCGTGAACCATTATCAGGACGAAAGCCAGCGCGTCAGCAACTGGCTGGCAGAAGGGGTGATTAAATACCACCGTACGCTGGGCACCACGCTTAACGCGCTGATCAAGGCCGGATTAACAATAAGCGAAGTCAATGAGTGGGGACCAACGCAGGCGCAAATTGACGCCTGGCCCGCGCTGGCAGAAGAGGCAGAGCGCCCGATGCTGGTGCTGATCGCCGCCCGTAAGGTTCAATAACCGACCTTATACACCCGCCCGCTCTGCACCCCTTCGACGCTGCGGCGGTAAGCCTGCGCAACGGTCGCGGCGGGAACGCTTTCAAAGCCCGGGAAGAAGCCGTCGTACGCTTCGGCGGATTCGGTCAGCACCGTCGGGCTGATCAGATTAATGCGAATACCGCGCGGCAGTTCACAGGCCGCGGCGCGCACAAACCCTTCCAGCGCGGCGTTAACCGTGGTGGCATTCACGCCCTGGGCAATCGGCTCGTGCGCCACAATCCCGCTTATCAGCGTAATCGAGCCACCTTCGTTCAGGTAGTGCTGGCCGGTCAGCGCCAGACGAACCTGCCCCAGCAGCTTATCCTGCAAACCCTGGTTGAACTCGCCGTCGGTCATGGTTGAGAGCGGGCCGAAGTGCAACCCTCCGCTGGCGGAGACAATCGCATCCACCGGACCGATCTTTTTGAACAGCGCCTGCACGCTCGCCTGCGAGGTGATATCCACCTGATGATCGCCCTGCGTGCGACCCACGCGGATCACCTCGTGGCGACGGCTTAGCTCTTCTGTCACAGCACGACCGACGGTACCGCTGGCACCAATAATGACGATTTTCATAGCAGACTCCTTATGTTGTGAGCCTTCATTCTTTAATAAATAAAAATTCAGATAAACTGGGCTGATGTTAGAAGATTGCTAATCAGAGGTTCGTAATATGGATAAGCTTCGCGGCATGGAGACGTTCATCGCGGTGGTGGAAAGCGGCAGCTTTACCGGCGCGGCGGCCCGGCTGGAGATGTCGGCGGTAATGGTCGGGAAGTATATTGCGCAGCTGGAATCGCAGCTCGGTACGCGGCTGCTGGAGCGCAACACCCGTCGCCAGAGCCTGACGGATGCCGGACGCGTTTATTTCGAAGAGGCCAGGCGCGTGCTGGAGCAGGTCTCGATTGCTGAAAACGCGGTTGAGCGCCTGCGAGCCACGCCCGCCGGCACCCTGCGCGTGACGGCGCCTACCTCGTTTGGCGGCTGCGTTATCGCGCCTCTGACGGCCACGTTTTTGCAGCGTTACCCGGAAGTGCGCATCGAACTGGATCTCACCAACCGAATGGTGGATCTGGTAGAGGAAGGGGTCGATCTGGCCATTCGTATCGGTGAGATCCGTAATGAGGATCTGGTGGCGAAATACCTGTGTCCCTACAACATGGTGATCTGCGCCGCGCCGGATTATCTGGCGCGTCACGGTACGCCGCAAACGCCAGCCGATCTGGTGGATCACCTGTGCCTGTCGCACACGGTCTGGACGGCGCGTAACGAGTGGCGGCTGCCGGGAGTGGAAGGCGAAGTGCGCTGGAAGCATGATGCCATCTTACGATGCAATGACGGCTACGGCTTACGCATGGCGGCGCGAGCCGGGGCGGGACTCCTGCTGCAACCGGAAGTGCTGGTGGCGGAAGAGCTGGCGAGCGGCAGGCTGGTTCGGGTTCTGGAAGCGTTTACGCCCGCGCCGAGGCCGGTGCATTTACTGTGGCGTCAGGATTTGCGGCCGCTGCCTAAGCTAACGGAATTTATTGCCCATATTCTGCTAAGATTGGGCACAATATAAA
This sequence comes from Enterobacter sp. DN, assembly GCF_046054285.1. Lineage (NCBI taxonomy): Bacteria > Pseudomonadati > Pseudomonadota > Gammaproteobacteria > Enterobacterales > Enterobacteriaceae > Enterobacter > Enterobacter sp. DN. The sequence goes on along the minus strand of NZ_JBJJTG010000003.1, from coordinate 135,425 downwards.
AAAAGAAGGTAAGTAAAGAATGTCTGCAAACAAACTCGCCAGCAGCGCGCAGGGCCTGCAATCCTCTGCCATCCGTGAATTATTAAAACATAGCAAAATGGCAGGCGTGATTTCGCTGGGTGGCGGTATTCCAAATCCGGACTTGTTCGATCATGAGGGTTTAAAAATCGCTGCTGATGCCGTGCTGTCTCAGCATTTTGGCGAAGCGTTCCAGTATGGCCTGACGGAAGGCGTCCCGGGGCTGCGCGAAGAGATCCAACGCATCTGTGAAGGTCGCGGCATCGCCTGTAAAGCCGATGACGTGGTCATTACTTCCGGCTCGCAACAGTCGCTTGACGTGCTGGCGCGGGCGTTAATTAACCCGGGCGATATGGTCGTCGTGGAGCGGCCTACCTACCTCGCCGCATTGCAGGTCTTTGGCCTGGCGCAGGCGAATTTTGAATCCGTCGGCACCGACGGCGACGGCATGAAAGTGGATGAACTTGAAGCGCTGGTAGCCACCAAAACCATCAAAGCGGTTTATATCGTGCCAACCTTTGGTAACCCGGGCGGCGTGACGCTCTCCGAAGCGCGTCGTAAACAGCTGGTGGAATTATCGAAGCGCTATGACTTCGTGATTATCGAAGACGACCCGTACAGCGAGATCAACTACACCGACGAAGCGTTCCGCCCGCTGATTGCTCATGCCAAAGATATCGGCAATGAGGATAACGTGGTGTACACCTCCACCTTCTCTAAAATCCTCGCGCCGGGCACCCGCGTGGGCTGGGTGCTGGTGCCGGAGTGGCTGAAGCGCGCGGTGGTGAACCTCAAGCAAACCACCGATCTGCACACCAGTACGCTGTCGCAGCTGATGACGTACGAGTATCTGAAAACCGGTCGTCTGGCGAATCAGATTAAAATGATCCGCGAAGCCTATCGCCAGAAATACCAGACCTTTGCAACGGAACTGGAAGCGGAGCTGGGCGATGTGATGTCGTTCCACAAGCCAAAGGGCGGCATGTTCCTGTGGGCGAAAATGAACAACGGCATCAATACGACGAAATGGCTGGAAAAAACGTTGAGCAACGGCGTCGTGTTTGTGCCGGGTGAGTTCTTCTACTGCAACGAGCCGGACCATACCACGCTGCGCATGTCTTTCGTTACCCCAACGGATGAGCAGCTTAAAGAAGCGGTTCGACGCCTCAAAATTTCCCTGTAACAGGATGCGCATAATGGCAGATGCCGTTATGCGCTGTTCCCGTGCAGGGTAACGCCTGGCTTGCCGGATTTTCGCTTCGCCATGACTTCCGCAACGGTTTTTATCCGGCTTAACTCCTCCTGCGTGCGGGAGTTAGATTGCGCTTCCCAGATATCAACGTTTAGCTGTAAGTTCAGCCAAAATTCAATAGTGGTATTAAAGGCTTTTGCCAGTTTGATCGCCATATCGGCAGTAAGTTTGCGATTGTTATTGACCAACGCGCTTACGGTATTGCGGTGTACATTTAGCATCTCTGCCAGATCGTTGATTTTCAGATTGAGCGGTTCAAGATACTCATACTGCAACACCTCGCCCGGCGTGGTGGGTTTGCGGAGTGCCTGTTGAAGTGTCATAGGTGATGCCTCACTTGTGTTGCGTGTACTTGTGTGGAGAGAGATAGAGATCGTCTGCTTTTCCCTCTGACCAGCGAAATACAAGCCTGTATTGTCTGTTTACCCGGATAGAGGAATATCCCTTCAACGGAGGACTCAATGCTTCATACATATTGCCCGGTGGCGATCGTAAATCCAGGTGCGACATGGCCGCATTGATGATGTCGAGCTTTCTTGCAAGCGCTGTTTCCAGATTCAAAGGAATAACATTGCTCGATCTCCCGTAGAGAAAAAAATCCTCAAACCATTGATCCCGAAAATGATTAATCATAATGCTGGTAAGCTCCAGTCCTTGAAGCTGAGTGGATAGTAATGCACTCCTGCACTGTGCGAAAGTGCGTTTTGTCTGCGAGTAATATTACCCTGGTCATGGCTGAAGGGAAGTGTGATGCATGACTAAAGGTTAATTCTTCGAGGCGGATTCCACGTCTTGCGTGCGGATTAATGCCCGGCGGCGCTGCGCTTGCGCGGGCCTGCGAGAATGTAGGCCGGGTAAGGCGCAGCCGCCACCCGGCGTTTGACTACCGCTCCCTCAGCGCCTCCTTCGCCCGGTTAAACGGTTTGATCATATAATCCAGCACCGTTTTCTCCCCGGTCTTGATATCCACCGTCGCTATCATCCCCGGCACGATCGAGAAGTGCCTGCCCGCCTTATTCACCAGATAATCCTGGCTGGTACGGATAAACACCCGGTAATAGAACACCTCCGGCTTCGCTTCGTCCTGAATAGTGTCCGGCGAAATGGTCTCCACCACCCCGTGTAGCCCACCGTAAATCGCGTAATCGTAGGCGGTGATTTTCACCAGCGCCTCCTGATTAGGGTGGATAAAGGCGATATCCCGCGGCGAGAGGCGGGTTTCAATCAGCAGGTGGTCGTCCACCGGCACAATTTCCATCAGCTCACCGTTGGGCGGGATCACACCGCCAATCGTTGTCACTTTGATGTTTTTCACGATCCCGCGCACCGGAGACTTCACCGTCAGACGGGTAACGGAATCCTCGCGGCCTTTCAGGATCGCTGACACCATATCCACCTCGGCGTTGGCCTTCGACAGCGCTTCACGGGCCTGCACGTAATACTGGGAACGCACGTCGGTGAGCTTCAGCTCCAGGTCGCTTTTCTGCCGTTGCAGGCGCAGCACTTCCACGTGGCTGGCGGCCCCGGTTTTCACCAGCCGCTGGGTGATCGCCAGCTCTTTGTTCGCGAGATCTAACGCGGCGCGCAACTCCCGCTGGGTATCCTCAAGCTGGGCGCGGCGCGAGTTGTAGAGCCGCGTTTCAGCGGCGGTCAGGTCGGTCCATTTCGCCAGGGACGGCGGGAATTTGAGCGGCAGATCGTTCACCTCGGCATACAGACGCGCGCTGGAGGCCAGCGATGCCCGGTAACGCGCCGCGCTTTCGCCGACGTTGGATTCCGAGCGGGTAGGATCCAGCCGCGCCAGCACCTGTCCGGCCTGCACCTGATCCCCTTCGTGCACGTTCAGCTCGGTGAGGATGCCCCCATCCAGCGACTGCAATACCTGCTCGCGTGAACTGGGGATCACTTTCCCGGTGCCGGTTGAGACTTCGTCCAGCACCCCGAACCACGCCCAGACGCCAAGCACCACAAACATCAGCAGGGAGAAGAAAACAATGCGCCGGGCACCGGTATAACCGCTTTCGGAGTCGAGCGCGTTATCCAGATCTTCTACTGCGGCAACGTCACGCTGACTGATTTTCATTTTTCCACTCCCGTCCGGTTGCCTGCTGCTGTTGCTGCATACGGCTGTTGTTCAGCGCCTGGGCTTTTGGCGCGTCCATCACCAGCATGCCATCTTTGAGTACCATCACGCGCTCCACCAGCTCCAGCACCGGCACGCGGTGGGTCGCGACAATCAGCGTGCGGTTGCCAAGCCACGCCCCGAGGCGCTGAATAAATTCCCGCTCGGTATGCTCATCAAGGGAAGCGGTCGGTTCGTCCATCAGCACGATATTCGGATCGCGCAGTAGCATCCGTGCCAGCAGGATGGACTGCCGCTGCCCGCCGGACAGCCCGACGCCGTTCTCCATAATCGGGTAATCCAGCCCCTTCGGCAGCTTCTGCACAAAGCTGGCCGCGCCGCACATCTCCAGCACCTCGAAGATCTCTTTATCGGTGGCGCGCGGCATGCCGAGCGTGATGTTCTCGCGCAGGGTGCCGTAAAACAGCCGGGCGTTCTGGGTCATAAAGCCGACGTTTCGCCGCACGTCAGCCACGTCCAGATGCGGCAGGCTAAGGTTGTCGAGCCGCAGTTCACCGCCCGCCAGATCCATCCCGCCCGCCATCGCCTGCAACAGGGTTGATTTGCCCGCGCCGTTGCGCCCGAGGATCGCCACTTTCTCGCCCGCTTTGATCTCCAGACGGTTAATGCGCAGCGCCATACGCGGATCTTCCGGGTGATAGCGAAACTGCGCCTGCTCGAACAGGTAATGTCCGCGCAGCACGTCCTGACGGATCGGCGTCTCTTCGCGCTGATTCTCGGTCGGCAGCTGCATAATGCTGTCCAGCCCCTCTTTGGCCGCCTTCACCTGCTGCCAGCGGGCCAGCACGCCGCACAGCGTCGCCATCGGGGCGATCATCCGTGAGGCGAGCATTGAGGCGGCCACCACTGAACCGGTGGTTAAGGTGCCGTCGATCACCATCGGCGCGCCCACCACGATCACCCCGGCATACACCAGGCTCTGAATGGTCATCCCCCAGCTGATCAGGTTCTGGGTCAGCTCGCGGGTGCGCAGGCCGGATTCAGCGGTGATCTGGATATAGCTGTTCCACTGCTGCAAAAAGCGGTTCTCCGCCTGCATCAGCTTGATGTCCTCCAGCCCCTGCACGCTCTCCACCAGCACCGCGTTGCGCAGGGTTGATTCATGCGCCGACTGCTTCGCCAGCTCCGCCAGCTTCTTTTGCAGCAGCAGGCCAGGCAGGACCATGATCACCGCCGCCACCGGGGCGATCCACGCCAGCTGCGGAGCGATGATCGCCAGCACAATCACAAACAGGATAAAAAACGGCAGATCGACGATGGTGGAGATGGTGGAGGAGGTGACCATCTCGCGGATCTGCTCCAGCTCGCGCAGCTGGGAGATAAAGCTGCCGGTGGATCGCGGAATGGCGCTGTGGCGCAGCCGCAGCGCGTGGCCGAACACCCGATCCGAGACGCGCAGATCCGAGCGTTTACCCAGCAGATCCATAATGTGTCCGCGCGCCACGCGCAGCACAAAGCCAAACAGCGTGGCGATCAGCACCCCGATGGTCAGCACATAGAGCGTCGGATAGGACTGGGCGGGGATCACCCGGTCATACACCTGCATGGAAAAGACGATGCCCGAGAGTGAGAGCACGTTAATGAACAGTGCCGCCAGCATCACCCAGCTGTAAGGGCGAAGGTCGCGCATCACCAGCCGGTAGAGCCAGTCCGGGCGGTATTTTGAGATATAGGCATCCACGCGGCTGTCCTTCAGCGCCGCCAGCGGACGCAGGGCGATGACGTGGCGGATGGCAGGCAGCATCGCGCTCATCGACAGGCGGTTGGTGTGCGTGCTGTCGTCGAAAAAGCTGACCTCAAGCGTATCCTCGCCGTCGAAATTGTCGATCACGCCGATTTTACCGTCGTTCAGCTCCACCACCACCGGCAGACGCCAGCTGTTGATAGCGTGCTGATCGGCCGTCAGCAGCTGGAATGTCAGCCCGGCTTCACGGGCGAGCTGCGTCAGCGCGGGCACCATCGGTTTGCCTTTCAGCCACGGCGCGCCGGCGATCAGCGAGCCTGGCGAGCAGGCAACGCGATAGCGCGTCGCCACATAGCCAAACGCCTGCGCCCACTGCTCCAGCGCCTCATCCGTCATGTTTTCACCCTGCGGAATATCGCGTTGCTTCATGGCTGGATCTCCACGGTCTGGATGGTGCGGTTTTCAAGATCGAACGCGTGACGCAGGCGCCCGGTGTTGTACAGACAGTTGAGCTGAAGCTGATGCAGCTGTCCGGCGGTTTGCTGTTGGGTAAAGCGCGCCTGATACACCTCCTGCTCGGCGTTGAGCACGTCGAGCAGCGGGCGGGAACCGAGATCGAGATACTGCTGCTGATACAGCTCGCGGGTGCGGGCGCTGAGCGCTTCCTGACGGCCCTGGATCTGAAGCGTGCTCATCAGGCTCATCACCTGGCTGCGCGCTTCCAGCAGTTTTTGCCGCACCTCAAGACGGGTGCGCTGGATGGTGGACTGGGCGGATTCCACCGCGTGTCCGGCGGCGTTACGCCGGGCGGTGAGGCCGCCGCCCTGATAGAGCGGCATCTGCACTTTTACCCACGCGGAGTACTGGGTGCGGTCCCGCGTTTCGTTGCCGGCGTAGCGGTCGTTCAGGTAGTGACGAACTTCCGGCTCCAGCGAAACGGTAGGGGTCATTTGCGCGTTGGCATAGTCGAGATTAGCCTGCGCGACGTTGGCCTGCGCCCAGGCCGCTAATACCGAGGGCACCAGACGATCGTCCGGCTCGGCGATGTCGCAGCTGCGGGCCAGACTCTGCGGAAAGTCATTGCTGACCGCGTTCAGGCTGTCCCAGCCCAGCAGGCTCATCAGCGTGGCGCGCGAGCTGTCGAGGCTGGCCTGATACTGCATCAGCTGCGCACGCGCCCCTTCGATGCGGGCGTCGGTCTGCACCACGTCAGAGAGTGACGTTGCGCCTTCATCATTACGTTGTTTCGTCAGGGTGCCGATGGAGGACAGGGCATCCAGCTGTTCTTTGGCGGTCTCGACCATCTGCTGCCAGGTCTGCACCTGCACCATGGCGATGGCGGTATCGTGGGCGATGGTGTCGATGCTCACCAGCACGTTGGCCTGCTGCTGGGCGACGCCCGCGTTTTCCGCGCGTACCTGGCTTGCGACTTTGCCGAAGTCGTAAAGCATTTGCGAAAGAGAAAGCACCAGCGAAGGGGTAAAGCCATTATCGTCACCGTCGTGGCTATAGCCGTTATCCATGCCGGCGTTAATTTGCGGATAATATTTCGATTTGGCGACGTCCACATTTTCGCTCTGCTGATAAAGTTTGCCGACGGCTTCACTGATGGCCGGATGCCAGGTCACGGCGCGGTTAACCGCTTCATTCAGCTGTAGCGTGCCGGGGGCGGCTTTGCTGGCTACGGGCGCCACGCGACCATTTAAAGAGGGGAGTTCCTGCGTTTCGCTTAATTGTCCGGTATTAATCATCGCCGCAGGGTTTGCCGCGATAGCGGGCACAGATATCAGGCAGCACGAGAGCCACCAGTAAGGCATCTTCTTTCCCATGTCTTGTCCCTAATAAAAAAGTACTGCTTTTTTGTTTATGCCCGGGCGCTGTGCGCGCCCGGGTCATTTCTTGCAGGTGCTATCAGGTAATGATGTGTTGCTGGTTTACAAGCTCGTCGTAGGTGGTCTGAACGTTGTCCAGCGTAACGAGCGCAGATTTAGTGTAGGCGGCTCCCGTGCCGTCACGGTCGATGGAGATCACAGTATTGTTACCGCTTTGTGAAACAGACACATAGTTCCCCAGCGTCGACGCGCTACCGTTCCAGCCCACCAGCAGATCGCCAATATCGATCTTGTCTCCCTGCGTGAGGGAGAAGTTCGTCCAGTGGTCGCCCGTGCTGTTACCTGCGGTAGCGTTACCCGCCGTATTGTTCAACACCTGATAAATCAGCGTGTCGCCGTAGGCCGTGCCGCTAATCACATCGTTATGCTCCGAACTGACAAATTTCGGCGCCATGTCAATGGTCAGCGACGCGGTATCCGTGGTGCCGCTGGCATCGGTCAGGGTGTAGTTAAAGACCTCCTTGCTGGTAATGGTAGAGAGCGAGATCCCCGGGTTGAGGGTATAGGTGTAACTGCCGTCAGCGGCAATCGCCAGCGTCCCGTAGTGGCCCGTGATGTTGGACATCGTGCTGCCGGTGTACGGATCCAGCGTGGTGGTCACGCCGTCGAAGCCGGTGATGCTCACGCGGGTATCAACCGAGTGCAGCTGGTCCATTGCGCCTGCGGAGCCGGTGCCGTCGAAGATATTGCCGTCAACGGTGTGGGTGCCCGTCGCGTCGTACTGCGACAGGGAGTAGGTCGTGCCGTTTACGCTTGGGGTAATGGTGATGTTCCCCACGCTCAGCCCCGGTACGCTGCCGGTAAAGTTCAGCGTATAGGTCCCGGCGTTGAGATCCAGCCCGGTCAGCGGAACGTCGATGCTGCCGCCCAGCAGTGAGCCTCCGCTGAAGGAGCCGCTGCGAATCACATTCGTCCCGTCAGTGATTGACCAGTTCACCGTCAGCCCGCCCAGCGACAGCAGCGAGGCCACGTTAAAGTGCAGCGAGGCGTTATGCAGCGCGGTGTTTGCATCCACCACGAAGGTTCCGCTTCCGCTGCCCTGCGTTGACCCCAACAGGGCGGTAGTCCAGCTGGCGGTGCCGACGGAGGTATCCGTATAGGTTGACGTATGGTGAACCGACGTGACGTCCATCGCGGTGCTGACATCGTTTACCGCATCCATTGGGCGCGCGGTTGGGGTGATGTTCAGCGATGCCGTGTCTTTCGAGCCGTCAGGCGCGGTGATGGTGTAGACGAAGGTATCCGGCGTGCTGATATGGTCCGCGCCGACCCCGCTGTCCAGGGTGTAGGTGTACTCCCCGGCCGCGTTGATCCGCAGCGTACCGTACTCGCCGGTGATCTCCGTCAGACCGCTGCTGTTCACTGCCACGCCGTTAACGTCGGAGACCACGGTACCCGCTGGCGCAATATCATCCGCCAGCACATCCCCGGTGGTGCTCTCGCTCACGCTTGCCACGCTGTAGACATGATCCTGCAAGACGTTCAGCGTGTAGGCCGTCAGCGCGGTGATCCCCGCCGCCGTATTGAGCAGGAACAGGTACTCGCCGGCGGGCAGATTCAGCGTCAGCTGCGAGGAGGTGCCGCCCAGCAGCGGCGCGCGCAGCCAGCCGGGTTCAACGCGCATCTGCTCGAAGGTCTGCGTCGCATTGTTGAACTTATAGATGTAGAGGTCGAACACCGAGGCCAGCGCCACGCCGCCCACGGACGCCTGAACGGTCATGGTGCGGGTGGTGCCTTCTTCCACGTTATAGATGATCGGGTTGGCCAGATCGTCCAGCAGGTTCAGCCCCAGCGTATTGCCAAGGTTGATCCCCACCAGGGTAAAGCCGCCCTGCGACGAGGTGCCGTTGTTAATCGCCTCCACGGTGGTATCGAAGGTCAGCGAGGCGGTATCGTCCACGGCCACGATACCGCTGCTGCTGGTGCCTTCGCCCAGCGACAGAACCAGATTTGCCGAGGCGCTGGTGCCGTTGTGGGTGATGGTGTAGGTAAAGTTCTCCGTGCGCCCAATGACGGCGGCGCTGGTGTTGGTCAGGTTATAGGTATAGCTGCCGTCCAGGTTGATGGTCAGCGTGCCGTACTGCCCCTGAATCACCGTGCCGTCAGCCGTGACGCTGGTGGTGGTGCCCTGGGCGTTGGTGACCGCGGTGACGGTGGTGCCCGCCGGGGCGTTGTCGCTGCCTGCGGTTGGGTCCACGTCGGTGATGACGTTCCCGACAACGCTGGTCTCGCCGGACACGGTGCCTGCGCTGGTCTCTTTCACCGCCACATCGAGGCTGGTGTAAGAGCCGGTTGCCAGCAGGTTAGTGTTGTAGCTCAGGACGCGATACTGACCATCCGCCAGGCCGGTCAGGTTCAGCGACACCCCCGTCGCGCCGAGGGTCAGCAGGTCAGCGAACTGCGGCTGTCCGGTGTCGACCACGGTGGTCCAGGTGTTGTTGGCGGCGTCAAAGCGCTGTACCACCAGCTCAAGGGTATTGAGCAGGGAAAGAACGGCCCCCGTGGCGTTGGCGTTCACGGCAATATCCGCACTGCCGCCGCTGCCGACGGTGAAACCTACCTGCGCGGTGTCGTTGCCGAGCAGCGTCAGCACGTTACCTACGGCGCCCACCAGCAGGAAACCATAGTCGCTGTACTGCGAGTTGGTCACCGTTGCGGTGGTTGTCAGCGCCAGCTCTTCAACGTTGGTGCTGGCTGAGAGCGGCACCACCGGCGCAAGGGCTGAGCCGGGCAGCGAGACGTTGCCTGCCGCGTCGGTGGCGGTGATTTGCAGCGTCTGGCCTTCCGTCTGTTTATTGAGGAAGGTGTAGCTCCAGGAGCCGTTGCTGTCTGCCGTGGCGGTGACCGTTGAGTTATCCGCCAAACGGATGGTGACGGTACTGCCCGCTTCGGCGCTACCGGTCAGTACGCTGCCGTCTGCGTTGAAGGTCCCGGTCGGGGCCGTTGGCGCAGTGAGATCGACAATGACGGAGGTCGAGGTGGAAATCGGGCTGGTGCCCGAGCCGTTGCTCGCCGTGGCGGTGAAGGCATGCGGCCCTTCGCTCAGCACCGGCGTGGTGAAGCTCCAGTTGCCGCTGGCATTTGCGGTGACCGTGCCCATCAGCACCCCGTTGTTATAGAGGGTGATAGTCGCGTTTGGCTGCGCCGTGCCGCTCAGGGTTGGCGTGGTGTCATCGGTGGTTTTCCCGTTGGTCAGGTTGCCCGTCACCGTGCCAACGTTATCGTCGATGTTAGCGATAACCGGCGCGTTCGGGATCGTGGTGATCGGGGCAATCACGGAGGTGGTGATACCTGCGTTACCGGCCTTATCGGTAGCAAAGACAATCAGTGACTCCCCGCCGGTCTGTGGAGGGGTGAGGGTGGCGCTGAAGTTTCCGCTGCCGTCCGCGACGGCGGTACCAAGCACGGTTCCGGTGCTGCTGGTAATGGTGACGGTACTTCCTGCTTCCGCCGTACCGGTAACCTGCGTCCCGTTGGTGATCACCGCCAGCCCGGTTGGGGCTGGTGGCGGCGTCAGGTCAACGTTGATCGTGATAATCGGCGATGGCGCGCTGGTATTGCCCGCGGCATCGGTGGCGGTGGCGGTGAAGTTATGCGCGCCTTCGGTCAGCGTGGTGCTGGTTTGCGGCAGCGTCCAGTTGCCGTTGGCATCGGCAGTGACGGTTCCCACCAGCGTCGTGCCGTCGTAAATACGTACGGTGGCATTGGCTTCCGCCGTACCGTTTAAGGTCGGACGGGTGTCGTTGGTTGGGTTGGTGCCGGTGACAGGGCCGGTGACGGTTCCCACATCATCCACAATCGAGGTGATTGCCGGTGCGACAGGGGGGGTGGCATCCACATTGATGGTGTAACCCCCGGTCTGCGCACTGGCGTTGCCCACGGCGTCGGTGGCGGAGAAGGTCAGATTATGCGGCCCGTCAGCCAGCGGGGTGGACGGCGTAAAGCTCCACGCGCCGCCGGTGGCGACCGCGGTGCCAATCTGTACCCCATTGTCATAGATGGTTACCGTCGCGCCGGCTTCTGCCGTACCGGTGAGCGTTGGACGTGCATCGTTGGTTAACCCGCCGTTGGCGACAGGCGTCGCAGCATTACCGACGTCGTCGGTGATGCTGGTCAGCACCGGTAGCGCTGGCGGCGTGGTGTCAATAGTCAGGCTGAAATCGGCGGACGGCGCGCCGGTGTTCCCCGCCTGATCCGTTGCTTCTGCGGTAAAGGTGTGTGACCCGGTGCCCAGCGGCACGGTGATATCCACGGTCCAGTTGCCGTTAGCATCGGCAGTACCGGTGCCCACCAGCGTCGTGCCCTCGTAGATATTCACGGTGGCCAGCGGTTCGCTGGTTCCCACCAGACGCGGGAGAGGATCGTTCGTGGTCTGGCCGGAACCAATCGCCCCGGTGATGGTGCCAACATCGTCAATCGCCTGGGTGATAACCGGCGCGGCAGGCGCAGTCGTATCCACAACCAGCGTAAAGCCTGGTGAGGCAGGACTGACGTTGCCCGCGGCATCGGTTGCCGTGGCGGTCCAGGTGTGGCTGCCGTTTGCCAGCGTGCCGGTGGTGAAGCTCCATACGCCGTTGGCATCAGCCACGGCGGTGCCCACCTGCTGACCATTCTCATAGATGGTGATGGTCGCGTTGGCTGCCGCGGTGCCGTTCAGCGTTGGCGTGGTGTCGTCTGTGCTTTGTCCCGAGGCGACCGGGCCCAGCACGGGACCGGCATTGTCGGTGGCAGGGGTAAAGACCGGTGCGTCGGGCACCGACGTATCCACCGTCAGGTTGAACGGTGGCGAGGTGACCCCGGTATTGCCTGCGGCATCGGTGGCGTTGAAGGTAATGGTATGCGGCCCTTCACCCAGCGCGGTGGTCGGCGTGAAGGTCCAGTTACCCTGGGCGTTGACGACCGCCGTGCCGATTTCCACATCATCGACAATAACGTGCACCGTTGCGCCCACTTCCCCCGTACCGTTGAATGTTGGACGGGTGTCGTTGGTGGAACCGTTGCTGGCGATGATTCCCGTTCCCGGGCTGACATCGTCTATCACCGTGGTAACCACCGGGGCCGCAGGGCCAGTGGTATCCACCGTAAAGGCGAACACTGGCGAGTTGGCGGAGACGTTTCCGACATCATCGCTGGCGTTGACGCGCAGGTTATACGTCCCGTCCGTCAGAACCGGGTCCGGCGTAAAGGACCAGTTACCGTTGCCGTCGACCGTAGTGGTACCAATCTCCACGCCGTTATTCAGAACGTGAATGGTGGTACCCGCCTGGCCGGTGCCGCTCAGGGTTGGCGTGGTGTCATTGGTGACCTGCCCGGCGGTAAGCGGGCCGGTTACGCCACCCGGAGCGTTGTCGCTGACCGTATCGATCGTCGGCACCTGTGGCGCCGTCAGATCGATATTGATGCTCCAGACGCCGGACGGCTGGCTGACGTTGCCCTGCGGATCCGTCGCTCTGACCGTAAAGTCATGCGTTCCTTCCCCGAGGGCGGTTTCAGGGGTAAATGTCCAGGCGCCGGTACCGTCTGCCGCCACCGTACCAATCTGCGTGGCGCCATCAAAAATGGCGACGACGCTGTTCGGCTCGGCGGTACCGGTCAGGGTTGGCGTGGTGTCGTTGGTTAGATCGCCGCTTGGGACAGGCGTTGCCGCATTGCCTGCGTTATCCGTCACGCTGGTAATCACCGGCGTGGTGGAGACGGTGTCGACCACAATGGTGATCCCGGCCGACGGGGTGCTCTCATTGCCCGCCGGGTCGGTGGCGGTCACGGTCAGGGTGTGGCTGCCGTCGTCCAGCGCAGGCGGCGTGTAGCTCCAGGTGCCGGTCGGACCGACAACAACGGTGCCCAGCGGGTCGCCGTCATCGTACACCGTAATAGTGTCCCCGGCCGTGCCTGTCCCGGTCAGGGTAGGACGGTTGTCATTGGTACTCTGCCCGTCGGCGATTGGGCCGGTGATCGGACCTACGTCATCAGTCACCGCACCGATGGCTGGCGCTGTCGGGGCGGTAAGGTCGACGGTCACGGTCGCGATCGGCGACTGTCCGCTGGTCTCGCCGGTGGTGGTATTCGTGGCGGTCACGGCAAAGGTGTGTGGCCCTTCCGTCAGCGGCAACAGCGGCGTGTAGCTCCAGTTGCCGTTGGTATCCGCAACGACAGTGGTCACCGGAAGCAGCGATCCATCCTGATAAATGGCGATCACGCTGTCCGGATCGGCGGTGCCGGTAAGGGTAGGCGTGGTGTCATTGGTGGTTTTATCTTTCACATCACCAGTGACGGGATCGACGTCATCGTTGATCGCCGTAATCACCGGTACCGCAGGCAGCTCGAGCGGAGAGTCCGGCACGTCAAAGGTGGTTGACGGGCTGGCATTGCCTGCGGGGTCCGTGGCGGTGAGCGTCAGCGTCGCGGCATCCAACTGGGCCGGGGAGAGGGCAATGGAGAAGGTGCCTCCCGTCGCGATCCCGGTCCCGATGACATTGCCGTTGGCGTCACGAACCGTCACCGTGGTTCCGTCATCTGCCGTCCCGGTCAGCGGGGTGCCCTCCGCGGCAATGGTGATATTAGTTGGCGTTGCAGGCGGCAGCGTATCCACCGTCACGCTGAGATCGCCGGAGCTGACGGAGGTATTCCCCGCGGCATCACTCGCGGCGACCGAGAAGGTGTGCGGCCCTTCCGCAAGCGCAGGGTCGGCGGTCCAGGACCACGTCCCGTTCGGCTGAACCTCCACGACCACTGGCGATGCGACACCATCAACGGAGACGGTGACGCTCGAACCCGGCTCGCCAATCCCGGTGAGGGTTGGCGTACCGTCGCGGGTGTAAAGCACGCTGTTGGTCAGCTGGCTGTCAGAGACGGCGTCAATTTGCGGCACGGTTGGCGCCTGCGTATCAACCTCCACCGTAAAGACCGGGCTTACCGGGCTAACGTTACCGGCATCGTCCACCGCGGCGACGGTGATATTCAGCGGGCCGTCGGTCTGCGTCGGCAGGGTATAGGACCATCCGCCATTGACGACTTCAACGCGATCCACTTCCACGCCGTTGTTGTAGATGATCACCGTCTCGCCGGTGGTGCCGGTTCCGCTCAGGGTCGGTGTGGTGTCGTTAGTGGACCCGCCGTTCTGCGCGCCGGCGATGTCGCTGATAACAGGGGTGTCCGGGGCGAGGGTATCGACCGTTATCGTGATACCGGCTGATGGCACAGATTCATTCCCGGCTTCATCGGTGGCGGTCGCCGTGTATTCATGCGTCCCTTCGCCAATGTTGCTCTCAGGACGCCAGCTCCAGTTACCGTTACCGTCCACCGTAACGCTGCCCACGGCCTGCGGCTCGCCTGTACCCACCTGGTCATAGATGGTAATGACGTCATTCGGCGTACCGGTGCCGCTCAGGACCGGACGCGGATCGTTGGTGGATTCGCCATCCAGCACGGGACCGGTGATCTGGCTTACGCTGTCTGTCACCGTTGGGGTTCCCGGCTGGGCAGGCGCGTCGGTATCAATGGTAATGGTCACCGGCGTGGACGGCGCGCTTTCGTTCCCGGCGCTGTCCTGGTTGGTCACCGTCAGGGAGAGATCGTAGGTGCCGTCAGGCAGCGGAGTGGTGGGTGTCCAGCTCCAGTTACCGTCGCCATCGATCTCGGCTTCACCAATTTTGGTGGCACCATCGTAAATGTTGACGGTATCGCCCGGCGTGCCCGAGCCGCTCAGGGTTGGCGTGGTATCCCGGGTGGTCTCCCCAGGATTCAGGGCCGTCCCCGGCGTGCCGCCGTCCGGGTTGACGGTGATCTCAGGAATATCCGGCGTTGCAGGCGCGGTCGTGTCGATCGCCAGTTCAAACGGCGGCGAAATGGTGGTGTTACCCGCCTCATCCGTTGCGTGGACCGTCAGCGAGTGCGGGCCGTCCGTCAGCGGCGTGGTTGGCGTGAAGCTCCAGCCGCCGCTGCCGTCGAGCACGGCCGTGCCGAGCAGGGTGGTTCCGTCATAGATCGTGATGGTGGTGCCGTCCGGTGCGGTTCCCTGCAACTGCGGCAGCGTGTCGTCGGTGGTGTCCCCGCTGTTAAGCGGAAGCTGCACGGGCCCCACGTTATCGGAAACGGTGTCAATGGTGGCCGCTGGTGGCGGAGTCGTATCGACGGTAAAGGTAAAGCCGGCTGATGGTGCGCTGGCGTTGCCCGCCGCATCGCTCGCGACGACGGTGAACGTATGCTGCCCGTTCACTAATGGGGTAGTAGGCGTGAAGGTCCATGCGCCACCGCTGTTGACAACGGCAGTACCAATATCCTGTCCGTCCAGACGGATCGTCACGGTAGAGCCCGGCTCGCCGGTACCGTTCAGCGTCGGGAGCGTGTCGTTGGTGGTTTCATTGGTGTCGAGCGCACCCGTGCGGCCCGGTACGTCATCAATGACCTGCGTAATGGCCGGCGCGCCCGGGGCGGCGGTATCCACCGTGATGCTCCAGGTGTTCGATGTCCCGCTGAGGTTATTGTTGGCGTCAACCGCCGTCGCCGTCAGTACGTGCCCGCCGTCCGGTAGCGCGGTTTCCAGCGTGATGGACCACTGACCGTTCGCCGACACGACTGCGGTGCCAATTTCGGTAGTACCGCTGTAGAGGGTGATGGTGGTGCCAGGCTCGCCCGTTCCGTTGATGGTAGGCGTGCTGTCGTTGGTGAGACCGTTCTGGCTGACAGGACCGGTGACGCCGGGGGCATCATCCACCACGCCCGTGATGACCGGGGTTTGTGCCGCGGTGATGTCCGGCGCGTCAAACGGCGCGGTCGGACCGGTGTTTCCGGCGGTATCAGTGGCATCGGCGGTCAGGGCTTCGCCGTTGGCTTTCGGCGGGATCAGATCTACGCTGAAATTCCCCTGATCGTCGGCGACCGCTTCCCCGACCTTCACGCCATTTTCACGAATGGTGACGGTACTGCCCGGCTCGGCTGTACCGGTTACGGTGGTGCCGTCGGCAGAGATCACCACGTTTTCCGGCGCCAGCGGTGGGGTGCTGTCTGGCGCGTCGGCAAAGCCAGACGGGCTGGTGTTACCGCTGCCGTCGGTGGCCGTCACTTCAAGGGCTTCGCCGTTGGTCTGGGCTGGCGAAATCGGGATGGTAAATGTGCCGTCCGGACCGGCGGTGGCCTGGCCGATGATCGTACCGTCCGGCGCTTTAATGATAATCGTGCTGTTTGGCTCGGCGGTTCCGCTGACGCTGGCCCCGTCTTCCGCCACCACCAGGTTGCCCGGTGCGGCAGGCGGGGTGATATCCGCTGCGTTAACCAGCGCCGGTGAGCTCTGGTTGCCTGCGGCATCGGAGGCGACCACGGAGATAATCTCACCGTTGGTCTGCGCAGGGTTCAGGTTGGCGACATAGTTGCCGTTGCTGTCGGCAGTGGCGGTCCCGATTTGCAGCCCGGCATTGTTGGTGATGACGATTTTACTGCCCGGCTCGGCGGTACCGGTGATCTGGGTGCCTGCGGAGTTGAGCGTCGCAACCGGCATGTCTGGCGGCGTAAGATCGACGGTAAAGTTGATCGGCTGAGACAGACCGCTCTGGTTGCCTGCCGCATCAGTTTCCCGCAGGGTAATCGAGTGTGCGCCTTCTGCCAGTGGACTCGTCGGCGTGATGCTCCAGGTACCGTTCGGCAGAACGGTGGTGGTGCCGATAACAACGCCGTTATCGTAAACCGTGATCGTGCTGCCCGGTTCGCCTCTGCCCGTCAGGCGCGGCTCTGAGGCATCGGTAAATTGCCCGGCACCGATCGCACCTTTCAGTACGCCCGTGTCGTCGTTAATGATAAATCCGGAAGGCGTTTGCGGCGCGGTGACATCTACCGTGACGGTAAAGACCGGCGAGGCCGGGCCAGTGTTACCGGCGACGTCGGTAGCGCGCACGGTAAGCTGGTGGCTGCCTTCGCTCAGGTTCACCGACGGCGTAAAGCTCCAGCTTCCGTTACTGCCCACAACCGCTGTGCCAATGGCAATGCCGTTATCATAGATGGTGACCGTCGAGCCAGCTTCCGCCGTGCCGGTGAGCTGTGGCCGTGGGTCGTTGGTGCTGCTTCCACTCCCGAGCGTGCCGGTGCCAGGCGCAACATCATCGGTGATGCTGACGATCGCTGGCGCGCCAGGCGCGACGGTATCGACCACGAAGGTTACCGCCGTGGACGCCGGGCTGGTATTGCCTGCGGCATCGGTCGCGGTGGTGGTAATGGCGTGGCTGCCTTCAGACAGGTTGGTCGACGGGGTAAAGCTCCATTTCCCGGTGGCATCGGCTGTGGCGGTGCCAATCGGTTTCCCGTTGTCATAGAAGGTAATGACGGTGCCGGCTTCACTGATGCCGCTGAACGTCGGACGCGCATCGTCCGTGCGTTGTCCGTTGCTCAGCGGGCCTGTTTCGGCGCCCACGTTATCATTGACGGTGACAATCTCGGGTGCATCCGGCGCGGTTAAATCCGGTGCCGTGACCTGAACGCCCGGGCTGGTATTGCCGGACGGATCGGTGGCGGTAGCGGTGATCTGTTCTCCGTTGGTAAGCGGCGTACCGAGATCAATCGTAAATTTCCCGTCGCTGCCCGCTTTGCCCGTTCCGATGGTGTTGCCATCGGCATCTTTCAGGGTAACGGTGCTGCCCGGCTCAGCGGTACCGGTGACGGTTTTGCCGTCAGGAGAGACCTCCAGATTGGCCGGGGCATCCGGCGCGGTGAGATCCGGTGCCGTAACCTGACCGCCCTGGCTGGTATTGCCGGACGGATCGGTGGCGGTGGCGGTGATCTGTTCCCCGTTGGTGAGTGGCGTACCGAGATCAATCGTAAATTTCCCGTCGCTACCCGCCTTGCCCGTTCCGATGGTGTTGCCATCGGCATCTTTCAGGGTAATCGTGCTGCCCGGCTCAGCGGTACCGGTAACGGTTTTGCCGTCAGGTGAGACCTGTAGATTGGTGGGGGCATCCGGAGGCGTGGTATCTGGCTCGGAAGGATTTCCCGGATTGCCGGGATTCGGACTGTTGTTATCGTCATCCCCGCCACCTCCACCGCCGGTTCCCGCCGCAATGGCAATCCCACCTGCGACGGCCAGGCCACCCAGCACCCAGGGCCACGCTGCGGCGCCGCCGGTATCACTCCCTGACGCCGCCAGTAGGGCGTCCGTGGAGGCGATGGATTCATAGGTGGCGGCACCGGTTGGATCTTCAATCCACCACAGCGCACCGTCGCTCTCCTCAAGCACCAGCTGGCTCACGCCCTGCGCGTCGGTGACGTAGAAATTCTTAAGGGTAATCACTTCGCCCGAGTTGAGGGTAATCACCAGATCGTTTCCGCTGCGGGAGTAACCTGAGATGTCGGCGCGATCCACGTTAAGTTTAACGATTGAGGAGTGATCGAGTGTTATCTGTGTCCCTTCCGTGGTCGTTTCCACGCCAGTTAGTTTCGATATAACAGATATTTGGCTCATACAGTTATTACTCCAGCAGAGTTATTATTTACGGCGTGTCAGACGTGGCCATATTTTCTGAAGGGATGAGGGCGCTCCCGGCGAAAATACTGTGAATAAAACAGTATTTACCGTTGCTTTCTTTAGAGCGACCGAGATCCGCCAGCAATCAGCGTGGCAACATCAGGGCGAAGCTAATTATTTACATGAGAAACTGTTATTTATTTATATTTTCGTGTTTTATAAGCCTTATTATTTGTGCAGGTATTATTTATTTTGCTGTAAAAATGATATAGCTATAAATATCTGAATGTGCAAATTAAGTGTCTGTAAACCCTGCACTGTGATTGCAGAGAAAATTAATTGATAGCGCGAATATATTTTGTTGGCTATGCGGACCGCGCCACAGAGGCGTTGGCGTACAGGCGGTCGGGATTAGGTAGTGGAAGAGATGATAGGGGGATAATACTGAATACACAGGCTTTATTTATAATTCCAGAGAATATTAATGACTGCTTAATTATGATTTAAGTTAGGGTAAATCATCTGCTGTATGATATATTTCAAAGAATCGCATTAATAAAATATATTTTCGGTTTGGGTTTGGATTCTGCTACGCATAAAAATAAACTGTCGACTTCACATATTTCATAAATAAAAAGGCCGAAGAAATGGCCTTTCTGAGGGGGGAGGTTTAGCCGAAAGAGATAATCCCCATTTCAATCAGTGCGGCGAGCGTCAGAAGAATAAAGAGGATAACGACTATGGGTCTGTACATTTGATTTTCCATCCATGTTTATCATGCAATCCGTTTTATGTGCATCATTATTGATGATGGTGCAGGCGATCCCTGCCCCCCTATTTTGCGCCACTTTGCCGTAAAAATCAGTTAGCTGCTGGCAC
This sequence comes from Enterobacter sp. DN, assembly GCF_046054285.1. NCBI lineage: Bacteria > Pseudomonadati > Pseudomonadota > Gammaproteobacteria > Enterobacterales > Enterobacteriaceae > Enterobacter > Enterobacter sp. DN. The sequence goes on along the minus strand of NZ_JBJJTG010000003.1, from coordinate 116,111 downwards.
TTTTTCTACTTTTTCTCCGGCCCGACGGGCCGTGGCTGGCAGGATGTCGGCATCCGCCACGTAGCCATCAGGATCGAGACAGCGATTGTGTTCTCTCGCCTGGTGCAGGATCGCTTCGTCCCAGTACAGGCGCTTACGCTGATCGCCCCGGGTCGTCAGAATAAACTCCACATTGCCATCAACCGCGCGGTAGCGGCGCCAGCTGTTTGCCGGAATGGAGATCACCGAACGTTCCGGGGCGATAATGCTGACTTCCTTACCCGCCTCGTTCCAGGTCACCTCCAGCTGGCCTTTAAAGACCATGATCACCTGAATATCCGGGCAGAGATGGCGACCGACAATGTGGTCGTCAGCAAGCCGCAGCCATTCGACGGAAAAACCGTGCGGGCTCAGGATAGCGGGAGCGGAATCCCGATCCTGTGAAATGCCGAAACCGATAACCGGCGCAATTTCGCCGCCGTGTCCCGGCAGCACCGAGTCCAGCAGTCCCTGCGCTGACCAGCAGCGATCATCGCCGGTTACCGCACGCTGGCGCATCTCCTCAACGCTGTAGTCACGCAGACCGGCAATATATTGCTCTGACAGCGGCGTCAGCAGCGTGGCGGGATCGGGCGTTGGTTCACCTGCCTCCTGCGCAATCAGCATATTATCCTTGCTGAGATACATACCGTACTCGCTGGCGGCCGCCAGCACTGATGGGTGCCAGATGATGCCGCCCGTGTTGTCCCCGCCGAGCACGGTAAATACCATGCCGCAGGTATCTTCTCTACTGACGTTGGTGAAACCGCGGAAGATCCAGGTCGGTATTGAGAGGATGGTGGGCGCGCTAAATTCCGCTTCATGCTCGCCGTTGGCGCCCCAGCGAAAACGCCATGTCCCTTCATGGATCAGGAACACTTCTGCGGTGAAATGCAGATGCAGGTTATTGGTTACCCCTTTCGGCATAGCCGCCGCGCCAATGTTAAAGCCGTGCGGCTCGGGGATATTAACAATCTGCTCGCTGGACTGAGTTACACCCGGGCCGATGAAGGAATAGTTTTGTTTGAGATGCGAACCGGGCAGCTTGCAATCAATAAAAGCAAGATTGCAGGAAACCATATCGTCGGGGGCGATTAACCGTGTTCGTGCCTGGCTCTGGCTAAGATGGATAGTTTTCATCATTTCTCCTTTTAATAACCGGATGCACCGGTGGTAGGGATGGCGTTGCCGCGGGCGAGGGCAATTGCTTCACGTGAGGCGCGACCCAGCTGCATAACGTCGTTTGCAGGGGTAACAAACTGGAAACCCTGTGCAATACGCGCTGCGGCGGCCGCGCCGGAAGTGCAGAAAATACCGGCAATCTTCTGCTGCTGGCGGCAGCAGTGAATCACCCGCTCAATAGCAGCAAGCATTTCGGGATGTTGGGATTCGGCGCTGGCGCTGCCGGTCAGCGTCAGCGAGAGATCGTTGGGGCCAATAAACACACCGTCCAGCCCTTCGGTATCAAGGATGGCGTCAAGATCCGCCAGCCCTTCGCGGGTTTCGATCATTGCCAGCGTCAGGATCTCGTCGTTAGCGTGCTGTGGATAATCACTGCCGCCGTAGAGTAGACCTCTGGCCGGACCAAAGGAGCGAACACCCAGCGGTGGATAGCGACAGGCAGCGACAAAACGGCGAGCCTGTTCCGCGCTGGAGATCATCGGACAGATTACGCCATACGCGCCGGCGTCTAATACGCGCATGATTTGCGCCGGATCGTTATCTGCCACCCTCACCAGCGGCACGGCAGGCGTGCTCGATAGCGCCTGTAGCATCGACAACGCGCTGGCAAAATCAATCATGCCGTGCTGCAAATCGACAGTGACGGCGTCGTAACCCTGATGGCCCATAATTTCCGCGCTATACCCGGACGGGATCGCCAGCCAGCCGTTAACGATCGGGGTATTTTCCAGAAATGCGGTCTTTAAACTGTTTTTGCGCACTGTATGCACTCCGTTATCCACTGACGCAGCAGCGGCGCGATCTCATCCGGGGTTTCCAGCGGAATAAAATGCCCGCCAGCCTCCACCGTATGCCTGGTCACGTTCGCGTTGCCTGCTGCCAGTAGCTGATGATGATGGGGCGTGCAGATAACGTCCTGCGCGCCGTTTAGAAGTAATGTGGGGCAGGAGAGGGCGTTAAACGCAGACCGGTTGTCCTGCCGGTGAATGGCCATTTCCGTTTGCTCCGCAAAGGTCTCAATGCCGCACTCTTGCGCCATTCGGCAAATAGTCTCTTGCAGGATCCGATCGGACAGACGTGACGGGGCGACATAGCTCTGCCACAGCGAGGAGACCAGCCAGTCGGCCAGGCCCCGCGCCTGTGCGGTGTGTACCGCTTCCCGGCGTGAAGCAAGGGTGTCTGGCGCAACGGGCAACGGATTAACGGAAATCAGCGTCAGCCCGTTCACTCTTTCTGGCGCGTCGGCGGCCATTTGCAGCGCGACAATCGCGCCGAGCGAAAAGCCCGCCAGCAGAAAGCGCGGCGGCAGAACCTTTAACAACCGCCGTGACGCCTGCGGCGCGGACTCTGCGCCCGTCAGCGTGATGCACAGCACCGCTGAGACGTTCAGCCGTTCAATGACGGGCTGCCAGAGCCGGGCGTTACACAGCGTGCCGCCAAGCAGAACCAGCGGCAGATCGGTATTGTCCAGAAGCGGATATTCCATTGCATCCCTCACGTAGCCGTCCAGCCGCCGTCAACCATCAGGGCGCTGCCGGTGATCAGCCCGGCGGCCTCAGAGGCGAGGAACACCACCGGCCCCATAATGTCCTCCAGCCTGCCTGGCCGGCGCAGTTTGATGTTGTCCAGCACATAGCGGCGAAATGCCGGGTCGGCGAGCGACGAACGCGTCAGGTCGGTTTCAATGAAGGTCGGGCACAGCGTATTGACGCGGATCCCCGCATCGCCCAACTCCAGCGCCATCGTTCGGGTTAACCCTTCAAGCGCGAATTTGGAGGCACAGTACACGCTACGCTCGGGGCCACCAACGTGTCCCATTTGCGATGAGATGTGAATAATCGATCCCCCCTTACCGCCCGCCCGCATTCTGCGCGCCACGTGCTGGCTGATAAAAAAGGTGGCGCGCAGGTTAAGCGCCATCACCGCATCGAAATTATCCTCGTTCACCTCAAGAAACGGCTGGTGGCGGGCCAGCCCGGCACTGTTCACCAGAATGTCGGGCGTGGGCAACGTCGCCAGCACACGCGCCACCTCCTGAGTGTCGGTAATATCCAGTTCCAGCGGGTGAAATGCGAGACTGTGTTCCGCTGCCAGACCTGTGGCATGCGCCAGCGCCTCGCGGCCCCGGGCGGCGATCCATACCTCTGCTCCCGCCTGTGCGAGGGCGACGGCGGCGGCGAAGCCAATCCCTCTTGACCCGCCGGTCACCAGCGCGCGTTTGCCGTGCAGGGTGAAAGAGGGCGTTTGCAAAAGCGTCATGACTTACACCTTTTCCCTGACCGGGGCCGGTGTAGCGTAGGGAACTTCCGTCTGGCCATAACGGCGCACGCGAATATTGGCCTGCTCGGCATGTCCGGCGAACCCTTCCAGCAGCGACAGACGGGAACAATAGCTGCCGATTTCGGCAGTGGCTTCGTCGCTGAGGACTTTCTGGAAGGTGCAGGTTTTCATGAACTTGCCCACCCACAGGCCGCCGGTATAACGTGCGGCTTTCTGCGTGGGCAGGGTGTGGTTGGTGCCGATCACCTTATCGCCGTAGGCTACGTTAGTACGCGGTCCAAGGAACAGCGCGCCGTAATTGGTCAGGTTAGCCAGGAACCAGTCGTCCCGGTCGGTCATCACCTGAACATGTTCGGAAGCGATACGATCTGCCTCCAGCAGCATCTCTTCGTGGCTGTCGCAGACGATGATTTCCCCGTAGTCCTGCCACGACTGGCGGGCAATGTCGGCGGTAGGGAGCTTTTCCAGCAGCCGTTCCACTTCGCTGAGCGTCTCTTTGGCAAGTTGAAGCGAGTTCGTCAGCAGGATGGCAGGGGTGGTGACGCCGTGTTCGGCCTGGCCCAGCAGATCCGTGGCGCACATTTCCGCGTCAACAGTGTCATCGGCAATCACCAGCGTTTCCGTCGGACCGGCAAACAGATCGATACCTACCCGGCCGAACAGCTGGCGTTTGGCCTCCGCGACGAAGGCGTTACCGGGCCCGACCAGCATGTCGACCGGTGCCAGCGAGTCCGTGCCCAGCGCCATGGCGCCTATCGCCTGAATGCCGCCAAGGGCATAGATTTCCGTTGCGCCAGCCATTTTTTGCGCCGCGACAATCGCCGGGGCGGGCTGACCGTTAAACGGCGGGGCACAGCTGATGATTCTTGAACACCCCGCCACGCTGGCAGTGATGATCGACATGTGCGCGGAGGCGAGCAGGGGATATTTTCCGCCAGGCACGTAACATCCTACGGCGTTAATCGGAATATTTTTATGTCCGAGGATCACCCCGGGACGCGTTTCAATTTCCAGGTCCCGCAGACATTCTTTCTGCGCGCGGGCAAAATTCGCCACCTGCTGTTGGGCAAATTCAATATCCTGAATATCCTGGCGGCTTAACTGTTTTATGCAGCGGTCAATCTCCGCGGACGTCAGACGATAATCCTGACGGTCATAACGATCGAATTTAATGGATAATTCGCGAATGGCTTTATTTCCGCGTTTTTCAATATCCGCAAGTATTTGTTCAACCGTTTCTCTTATTTGCTGGTTGGCTTGCTGGCGCTCTTCGGTAGATTTACCGGTTTTTAATTTCCAGGACACTCGCTTCTCCTTACCTTTTTCAGATGTCAGTTATCCTCCCGGCGAGCCGGGAAAGGGTGTTTACTTCAGAAAGAGTTATTGATCCGGCGCGGCAGCGTACGCACCGTTTTTTAATAATTGGGCTGAGGTTTGCGTTTTACGGGCATATACCCATCGAGCGGACAGCGGCGTGGCAATAGCGGCCACAACGGAAAGGGCGGCAATCAATATATAACCGGACGACAGGTTAATATGTTGCATCATTACGCCCATCATTACCGGCCCGACAAACATGCCGCAGGAATAAATGGTCTGGAATAGTCCCATTCGCGTGGATTGTTCATCAGACGAGGTATTCACTACGCTGAGCGACATGAATGCGGCAAAGGCCATACCAAACGAGAACCCCGCCAGCGCCTGCCACAGGTAAATCACATAGATATTGCTGGTAAAGGGAATGCCGAAAGTGGAAATCACCTGTAAAACGATGCCGAGCACGGCGGTTTTTACCAGCCCAAGGCGCTGATAAAACACCGAGCTGCACAGGGCGATGGCCAGCCCGTAAAAAAGAAGGTGAATGTTACCCAGCAGCGCGAGGATCCCCGCCCGGGCGCCAAGCTGCTCGGCATAGACCGGCGTCAGCGTGTCGCGGGTGGCGAAGGGCACCAGAATGACGACGGTCGCCAGGATGCCAATCAGCCAGACGGAACGGTCGGCCAGCTGCTGGCGCGCGCCGGTAATGCAGGCTTTAAGCGTGGGGGCCTGAACCGGGTCGTGCACGTCCTGAATGCGGGTCGTCAGGAATAACGCCACCAGGGCGGAGATGCAGGAGACAAAAAAGGCGATGTTATTGGCGAAATAGTGAATCAGCACCGCGCCAATACAGTTACCGAGAAACACGCCGATGGGCCCTGCCAGCGCCAGCAGCGCGACGGCGGCAGGCGCTTCGTTGCGACCGAAGTAACGCATGAACAGGATGTTGTACAGCACCCAGGTCGCCGCCGTGACACCGTCTGCCGCTTTCGCCAGATACAGCGTAATGGCGTTGGGTTCAAGCCAGGCAATCGGCCAGGCGATAATTGGCAGCAGCAGGCCAATCTGGATGAAGATCCTGCGGCTTTTAACCACGTCGGAAATAATGCCTAACGGGAAGCGTATCAGAAGGGTTGCCAGACCGGACGCGCCCATGATGATGCCCATGATCTGTGGTTCAATGCCCTGGTTGATCATCATGGGGGCCAGGAATGCATCAATGCTATGAATGCAGATAAAGAACAGGATGCTGATGATGAAAAAGAGCCGGGCTTCCCGACGGCGTAACAGTGCTTGAAACATGGTTTTGAACCTCTTAAGAATTAATGGGTTATAACCAGTCAGGGACGACGTTTACCGGTTCAATCCTTTGGGCGACTCCTGTTCTCTCCGGTACCATTGACGGTATGAAAACTCTTTGCATACGTATTCAATATTTGAAGTTACGAAAAGGTTTCACATTTGTAAAGTGATCTCGATCTTGTTGTGAGAATTTTAATTTTTTGTGTTGCATACGCATGCAAAGGTGGTGTAAGTATAAAAAACACCCACTTGCTGAGGCGTTTGAAGTACGCGCAAATGGGCAGGACGTTGATAAGGAATCAGGGGTAATGAAACGTAAGACTTTTGCAGCAGTCACATCCCAACAGGTCGCTCAGCTGGCGGGGGTATCGCAATCTGCGGTGTCGCGAACGTTCACGCCGGGGGCCAGCATTTCACCGGCAACGCGTGAAAAAGTGCTGAAGGCAGCGCGCGAGCTGGGCTATCGCCCGAATGCGATCGCCCGTTCGCTCAACACGGCTCGTTCGCGCATTATCGGTGTCGTCATTTCTTACTTTGATAACCCCTTTTACTCGCAGGTGCTGGAGGCGCTGGCGCAAAAGCTGGATACGCTGAACTATCACCTGCTGCTGTTCGTTGGCGATCGGGAAGGTAACGTAGACCGTATTTTTGACCAGATTATGCAGTACCGGGTGGATGGCATTGTGCTGGCCTCGGTGACGCTGTCGCTGGAGTTATCCGAGGAGTGCCTTGCCGCCGGGATCCCGGTAGTGCTGTTTAACCGCAGCGAAGAGAGTGGCATGGCCTCCAGCGTCAACAGTAATAACGAAGCGGCCGCGCGGCAGATTGCCGAGTTTCTGCTGGCGGGGGAGCACAAGCGTTTTGCCTACGTGGGCGGCGTGGCCGATTCCCCGGTCAATATCGCCCGCCAGCGCGGGTTCATTTCCACGCTGGAAGAACATGGCATCACCGATGTCCGGGTGGTGCACGGGAATTACGACGCTCAGCAAACCACCCGGGCAGCCTATACCCTGTTTTCGACGTCGCCAGCGCCGGATGCGGTCTTTGTCGCCAACGATCATATGGCCGTCACGGTAATGGATGTGGCGCGCTATGAGTTTGGTTTGCGCATTCCGGAGGAGGTCTCCGTTGTCGGCTATGACGACATCGGCCCTTCCGGCTGGCCCTCTTATGCGTTGACCTCGGCGTCGCAGCCGGTCGGCGCGATGGTGGATGCCACGGTGGAACTGTTAATGAAGCAAATTGACAGCGGAACCATAGAGCCTGAACAGATTACGGTGCCCGGTACGCTGGTGATACGCCACTCGGCGCGTCGCCCACGCAGCGGCGTTATCGAAACCAATGGTTTAACGCTATTCCAGTCTAAGGAGCGCACATGACCAGATTGCGGGGCTTCAGCCCTCAATTCGACTCTATCCAGCAGTTCATTTTGACGCTGACGCACGTGGTGTGGGAGCAGAAAGATATCGGCCAGCTGGCGGATTTTTACGCCACGCCGGTGGTTTTCACTACCCCCGAAAAACAGCTGCATGAGCTTTCCCAGTTTATGCGCCTGACGCTTGAGGCGATGCACAGCTTCCCGCAGCGAGCGGTGCTGACGGAGGATATTCTGTGCAGCCAGAACCCGGGGGACGAGTACTATGCGGCGCAGCGTACCGTAGCCCGCATTCAGCACCAGGGGGAGGGATTTTTTGGCCCGCCGACCGGGAAAAATGTCTGGGTCCGCACCTGGGCCGATCGCATCTGTGTTGATGGTGCCGTACGCCAGGAGTGGCTGCTTCAGGATCGTGCCGCGATTGTGGCGCAACTGGGGCTGGATGTCCGCGACTTTGCTTTTAACCTGGCGACCATGCGCCAGCAGCTTGGGCTGGAATCTGTGTCTGCTGAGACGCTGGACGCCCGCTGGGCGGGTGGGCCTGAGGGCGACGACGTGGAAGGGGCGCTGGCCGGGGTCGTTGAGCGCTACTTAACGATGTGGGCGGGCGGTAACAGCGGCGTGGTGCCCGGTCTCTATCACCCGGCGGCGACGCTGTACGCGCCGGGGCACTGCCTCTGCACCGGCGAACAGGAAATTGGCGCACAGCTTTCCGGTTATCGCGCTTCATTTGCCGACAGCGAAACGCAGCTTCATCACCTGATTGTGCGTAAAGATCCTAATGAGCCGATTCGACTTTCATTGCGCTGGTCGTTGTTAACCTGGCATGACGGTTACGGCAAATTTGGTGCGCCGACCCGTAAACCCATATCAATTACCGGTATCAGCCAGCTTGAATTACGTGATGGTTTAATTTTCCGTGAATATCTGGGGATCGATGAATTAGCGATTTGGTCGCAAATATTTAATTAATGGGGCGGCAGCCCCCTTATTCCGGCTGCAAAAAATAACCGTGTTTGATTCACCCTCACTTACGGGTGCGGGTTCTTATTGTCTGAAAACAGAGCAGGAGTTTATATGTCTTCCACCGAAGCAACAAATAAAGCACCAGCCGTACCCGAAAAAAGCAGCGTGAAATCGCTGAAAGAGGAACCTGTATTACAGGTGGAGCGTCGTGATTTTGTCGATCTGGTACCGGAAAAAAGACCGCGCGTGCAATCATTACGCGGCTTTGATGACTGCTATACCGATATTGTCGATTATATCGTTCGCTGCACCCATAAAATATGGGACGAGCGCGATGTCGGCTTAATTTATTCTCACTATACCCATAACTGCGTGCTGTATAACGCGCTGGGGACACTCTATAACCGCGAACAGGTGGTGCAGGATACGCTGCAACGCTTAATTGCCTTCCCGGAACGGCGCGGAATGGCAACCCAGGTTATCTGGAACGGAAATGATGTTGACGGTTTTTATACCTCTCACCTGGTGACGGGAAGCGGGCGGCATACACAGTACAGCCATTTAGGCAAACCGACGAACCGTACGTTTGTGACGCGTACCGTGGCGGATTGCATGATCCACGAGAATAAAATTTATCGGGAGTGGGTAGTCAGCGACAATATGTCACTGATGAAACAGCTTGGCCTGAATACCGATCAAATCGCATTTAATATGGCAAAGGAGCAGTTCGATAAAGGCTTCCGCGTGATGGACATCGGCGAAAACGGCCGCATGCTGGGGCAATATCCGCCGGAGATGGAGTGCGATGTTTCCATTGCGCACACCGATACGGAGGAGCAGTGCCTGCGCTGGCTGCATGAGATCTACAACCGCCGGATGTTTGGCAAGATCAAAGAAGTGTATGCGCCTAACGTACAGTGGCACGGTCCGCTGATGAAAGAGCTGTACGGCACCGCGGCGGTAACCCATCAGACGCTGGCGCTGGTGGGGATGATCCCTGACGGCGCGTGGCTGCCGCAGCATATTTGTTCCAACCCGTGCGATGAAGGCGGCGTCAAAGTGGCCGTACGCTGGATTATCGAAGGACATCACCTGGGTTACGGCGAACTCGGCAAGCCGACCGGAGAACGACTGTTCGTGATGGGCATGTCGCACTACCACATCGTCAACGGAAAAATTGTTGATGAGTGGGTGGTTTATGACCATCTGGCGCTGCTGGCGCAGATCAAACTCGGCCAGATGGAGGACGCGTAAATGTTAAATCAGGTGAGCTGGATTAAGCGCCCGCAGGGGCAGGATGCGCAGGCCGATCGTTCCCTGACGGAGAAGGTCAGCGCCATTATCGAGCGCGTGAAAACCGAGGGCGATACTGCGCTAAGAGCCTTTTCGCAGCAGTTTGATCATGTCGTGCCGGCGCAGTTTGAGGTGAGCGAGCAGGAGATTGCCGAAGCACTGGAGGGGATGGATGCCCAGACTCGCCACGACAGTGAGTTTGCCATTAATCAGGTGCGTCGTTTTGCGCGGGCGCAGCTGGCGACCATGCTGCCACTGGAGGTAGAGACGCTGCCTGGCGTGCATCTCGGTCACCGGATCATCCCGGTGCAGACGGTGGGCTGCTACGTGCCGGGCGGACGGTATCCGATTCTCTCCGCACCCGTGATGTCGATTGTTCCTGCGACGGTGGCGGGCTGTGAACAGATTATCGCCTGTCTGCCCCCGGGCGCGCATCCGGCGATGATTGCAGTTTGCCATCTGGCGGGCGCGCACCGCATTTTCAAAGTTGGCGGCGCGCAGGCCATTGCGGCTATGGCCTGGGGAACGGAGAGCATCCCGTCGGTGGACAAAATCGTTGGGCCAGGCAACGCCTTCGTTAACGAAGCGAAACGCCAGGTGTTTGGTCGAGTCGGCATTGATGCCCTCGCCGGGCCGAGCGAGATTTTCACTATCGCCGACGACAGCGCCGATCCGCGCATTCTGGCCGCCGATATGCTGGCGCAGGCAGAGCACGATATTCATACCCGCGTCGGGCTGGCGACAACCAGCCGGGATATCGCTGAGCGTACCCTGGCGGAGGTTGAGCGTCAGCTTGCGACTCTGCCAACGGCCGCCACGGCGGGCGAGGCGTGGCGTCGGCAGGGTGAAATCGTGCTCTGCGAAGATGAAGCGCAGCTGATTGCGTTTGCTGACCATATGGCGACGGAGCATTTGCAGGTGCATACCCGCGATCCGCACGCGACGGCAGCGAAGATCCGCAACTATGGCTCGCTGTTTATTGGTCAGAACGCCAGCGTGGTGTTCTCCGATAAATGCTGCGGCACCAACCATACGTTACCGACGATGGCGGCGGCACGCTATACCGGCGGTCTGTGGGTAGGGGCATACGTCAAAATCTGTACCCATCAGTGGATTGACGAGCAGGGTATCCCGGCAATCGCACAACCGGCGATCCGCCAGAGCCGTACCGAGGGGATGCAGGGGCACCGACGGGCGGCGGAAATTCGTCTGCGTCCGCAGGACATTGATGCCATTACTACCGGCATGCGGGACTAAAACGTATCCCGGGCAGCCTTCTGCCCGGTTTTCAGCACGGGGAGCCTGAGACTATGAAGCGCCTGATACCGCCAGACGACTGTCCGGAGGAAATTGCCCGCCGTCTCGACGTCATACAGCAGCACCGGGCGCTCAACGCGATCCTCGGGGTTAACCCTGACGCCATGTCTCAGGCGGAACAGCATCAGCAGCAGCGTCGGCGTGGAGAGCCGATCGGCCCCCTGCACGGCGTGCCGCTGATCGTCAAAGATAATATTGCCTGCGCGCCGATGCCGATCACCCTTGGCTGCCGTGCGCTGGCCTCACTTAACGCGACAGCGGATGCTCGGGTCGTGCAGCGATTGCGCAGAGCGGGGGCGATTATTCTTGCCAGGGCCAATATGTCCGAGTTCGCGTTCGATGTGCGCTCGCGTAGCTCGCTGGGGGGTGATGTGGCGAATCCACTTTGCCCGACACTCACCGCCGGAGGTTCCAGCGGAGGATGCGCCGCGGCGGTGGCGGCTGGAATGGCGGATGGCGCATTGGGTACCGATACCGGCGGCTCTATCCGCATTCCCTGTAGCTATACCGGGCTGGTGGGGCTACGGCCTGCCTTTCGCCGTTCACAGCTGGACGGCGTGGCGCCGCTCTCGCCCAGCAAAGATACCGTTGGGCCAATGGTACATAGCGTTGAGGATGCCGCCTTGCTGCATGCGGTGATCCATGGCCTGCCGCCGGTTGCGCTTCCTGTGCGTTCGCTGAAAGGCGTTCGCTTTGGCGTGGTGACCGCGTTACAGGGAGAGGATGAGGTACAGCTGGAGGTCTGGCAGTCGGCGCTGCACACGTTGCGCCGTGCCGGAGCGACGCTGGTGGAGGTTTCACTCCCCTTTCTTGAAGAGGTGAGGCAGGCCACCTGCCTCAGTCTGTATGAATTTCGCGTGGCGATTGACGACTGGCTTAGCAAACAGCCTGGCGCTCCCTCCGGACTGACAAGCATTGTGGACTCCGGCGCTTTCCTGCCAGAGTTTGCGCCGTTTCTACGTCAGATGCTGGCGAGTAACACGCTGAAAACCCCGCTCTGGCTGGCGGGGCGTCGCTTTCAGCGCCTGTTGCGGCAGAACCTTTGCCAGGTGGCGGAGGTGCAGCGCATCGACGGATTTGTGTATCCCACCGTACAACGTTTACCAGAAAGTATGGCGAAGATGCCGCCAGGCTGCGCGCCGGAACTGGCCGCCATCAGCGGCCTGCCTGCCATTACGTTGCCCTGTGGCGTAAGCCGTATCGGGCTGCCGGTAGGGATGGAGATGTTATCGGCGCAGGAGGATGAGACGATGCTGATGACGCTGGCGCTGGCATGTGAGGGGGCGCTGGGCGGGATAAATGAGGTGCAGAGGTTTAAGGCAGGATATCGCCAGAGCGGTACCGTTTGTCAGAACCTCTCTTAAGGCGCCGATGGCCCCTTGCCGCGATACCTTATTGTGATTTCATTTTTCAGTATTGTCAGCGGCGGCGTCATTTCGCCGCGCGCTACCGACTGATACTCAAAGCGAAAGGGGCCCGCGGCCGGGAAACCCGCTGGCAACGGGATTTCGCCCGCCAGTTCCCTGAGCATCAGACAGCGCAGGCTGCTACAGACGCGAATGCGAAAGCCCGGCGGCGTGGGGCCGTCCGGTGTAATCTTCCACAGCAGATGCGTCGGCGTAACCCCTTTCGGAAGGGGGGCGGCGGGCTGAACTGGACGACTTTTCAGTACCTGCTTGCCGCGCGACAGCGTGCCGCCAAAACTATGGCTGCTCCATGAACCGTCCGCAGCAAACGCCGGTGGCGCAAGCAGCAGAACAAGCAAGGCGGCTCTTATCACGATTTACCTCCAATGAGATACGTCATTCTCACGTTGCGCTGAGTGTTTATCTCCTGGCTGGAGAGCACTGCAAGCTGAGGGAAGATGCGACGAAGATAGCGGGACAGCATCAAACGCAGCGCCGGGTTCACCAGCAGAACCGGCGGCGCACCCAGCGCTTCCTGATGCTGCAACGCCTGCTCGGTCTGTTTCATTAAATTCTCGGCAATTCCCGGCTCGATAGCGCTTCCGCTCTGGGTTGCCTGTACCAGCAACTGCTCAAGTGACATATCAAGGCCGATTATTTGGATATCGTCGTCGCCAGGGAACCACTGCTGCGTAATCGCCCGGGAGAGGCGAGCGCGCACGCGGGCCGTCAGCTCGTCAGCGTCAGACTGAGGAGTGGCATACTCAGCCAGCGTGTCGATGATGGTCCGCATATCGCGGATCGGCACGCGCTCGGAGAGCAGATTTTGCAGTACTTTGTGCAGCGTGGTCAGGCTGATTACCCCGGGGATCAAATCCTCTATCAGCTTCGGCGACTGTTTGGTGAGCTGGTCAAGCAGCTGCTGCGCCTCCTGGCGACCGAAAAGTTCGTCCGTGTGGGTGCTGATAAGGTGGTTCAGGTGCGTAGCGACGACGGAACATGGATCGACTACGGTATAGCCCAGCGTCTGCGCCAGCTCGCGATGGACTTCATCGATCCATAGAGCGGGAAGTCCAAAGGTTGGTTCTTTACAGGGCGTACCGGGCACTTCTCCCTCAGCACAGCCTGGATCGATCGCCATCCAGCGATCGGGCTGGACCTCGCCTTTACCAATCGTCACCCCTTTTAGCAGAATACGATAGTGAGTCGGCGGCAGGTCGAGATTATCGCGAATATGAACTGCTGGCGGCAGAAAGCCCATCTGCTGCGCGAACTTCTTACGAATACCCCGTACGCGGGTTAACAGCTGGCCCTGCTGTTCATGATCGACCATAGGGATCAGTCGATAGCCAACCTCCAGCCCCAGTACATCTTCCATCTGTACGTCAGACCATGTCGCTTCATTAACCTGCGCCACGTCAGCTTCAGCTCGGGTAGGGGCGGAGGGGGCGGCGCCCGTTTTTTTCGCCTTACCTTCCTGGCCCCGCAGCCACCATGCAATGCCTAAAAGTGAGGAGGTAAAGAGTAAAAAGACCAGATTGGGCATGCCTGGGATTAGCCCCAGCAAACCAATTACGGCCGCAGAGAGGGCAAGCACGCGAGGCGAGGTAAACAGCTGGCCGACCATCTGCTCGCCTACGTCCTGCTCGTTGACCACACGCGTTACAACGACACCTGCCGCGGTGGAGATCACAAGACCAGGGATCTGCGCAACCAGGCCATCACCGATGGTCAACAGCGTGTAGGCTTCTCCCGCTGCGCTGAGGGTCATATCATGCTGCATTACGCCGATAATCAGGCCACCGATAATGTTTATTGCCATGATCAGCAGGCCTGCGATGGCATCGCCACGCACAAATTTGCTCGCACCGTCCATGGAGCCGTAAAAATCTGCCTCCTGAGTCACCTCTTTTCGACGGCGTTTGGCCTCCTCCTCGCCGATCAGACCGGCGTTCAGGTCGGCATCGATTGCCATTTGTTTACCGGGCATACCGTCAAGGGTAAAGCGAGCGCCCACTTCTGCAATACGCCCGGCCCCCTTGGTGATGACCATAAAGTTTATAATTATCAATATGATAAAAACGACAATGCCGATGGCAAAGTTGCCGCCTACCAGGAAGTGGCCGAACGCCTCGATGACCTGGCCCGCGGCGTCAGCGCCGTTATGGCCGTGCATCAGGATAACGCGCGTTGAGGCGACGTTTAGCGCCAGGCGAAGCAGCGTTGAGAAGAGCAGTACCGTCGGGAAGGCGGAAAACTCCAGCGTATTCTGGGTAAACATGGCGACCAGGAGGATCATGATCGCCAGTACAATATTAAAGGTAAACAGCAAGTCCAACACGAAGGTTGGCAGCGGCAGGATCATCATCGCAAGGATCGTCATGATCAGGACTGGACCGGCCAGTACCTGCCACTGGGTCTCCTTGATGCCGGGCAAACGTAATTTGGTGGCGATATTAGCCATTACTCTTTACTCTCTTGTGCAAAATCGAGCGCCGGGGGAACCGGCAAATCTTTAGGTTCTGTTGGGCGCAAGCCAAAGCCTTTACGCCACCGGCGCAGGCTATATACCCAGGCCAGGACTTCGGCAACAGCGTTATATAATTCTCCGGGCACCGGCTGACCCGGCTCGCAGTGCCGGTAAAGCGCACGCGCCAGCGGTGGCGCTTCCAGCATCGGAACCCGATTTTCTTCAGCCATCTCGCGGATGCGCAGGGCAATAAGTCCACTGCCGCTTGCGACGACGATCGGTGCGCCCATGGTGCCTTCCTGGTACTTCAGCGCCACGGAATAGTGGGTCGGGTTGTTGACGACCACATCGGCGGTGGGCACCTCGGCCATCATGCGGCTTTGTGCCATCTGGCGCTGAATCTGCCTGACGCGACCCTTAATGTGCGGGTCACCTTCCTGGTTTTTAAATTCATCCTTTATCTCCTGGCGGCTCATTCTCAGCTTCTTAAAGTTGCTCCAGAGCTGATAAATCACGTCGAAGGCCACCATGGGGATCAGTGACAAAATCACGTACAGCATGCAGCCAATCAGCAGGTTGCTGATGTCGTTTAGCGCGCCGCCCAACGGTTCATACATTAGATTGATGAACCTGTTTTTATTGAGCAGTAAAAACAGTCCTCCCCCCGTGGCGGCCAACAGCACCTTGAGGATGCTTTTGATCATCTCTGATACCATTTGGGCAGAGAAAAGACGCTTGATACCGGTGACGGGATTAAGTTTTTTAAGATTAACCTTTAGCGCCTTACTGCTTGCGTTCAGGCCGCCGATAATCGACGGTGCCGTTATTGCGGTCACGTACAGCCCGCCGGCGAAGGGCAGAATGGCGAGAAAAGCCATGCTCAACAGCGAGGCTGCACGATGTAACATATTCTGCGGGTCGCGGATCAGCAGTCGATCAAAGGTCAGCCCGTTGTGCAGAATAGATTCAAGCTGCGTCGCCAGATGGCTACCTGCGCCGACGATAAGCCCCCAGCCCACCAGAAGCATGGCAAGGGTGGTCAGCTCGCGCGAACGCGGAACCTGACCTTCCTCCCGCGCTTTCTGTTTTCGGTGGGGTGTGGGGTCTTCTGTTTTGTCGCTCTCGCTCTCTTCAGACATAGTGTTGGCCTGGGGTCATCAAAAGCCCAGCGACTCCAGCAGGTCATCCACCTGTTCCTGAGAGGCGACAATCCCGGCGACGCTGGTATCAATCTGCGGGCCGTTCTTGAGATGGGCGTCACCGCTCTGTTCGATACCCGCGTCACGTTCGCGCATGTTTTCAACCAGCACGCTGATCAGCTCGGTTTCGACGGTCTGAATCACCTGCATCAGGCTTTGCAGCACCTGGCCGGTGAGATCCTGGAAGTCTTGCGCCATCATTATTTCGGTGAGCTGTTGGTTGGTTTGCTGAGCGGTGGCCGGCACGTCCAGCAGAAAGGTACGTGTCTCTTTCACCAGTTCTCGCGCCTCGTCAAGCGGCTGTGGCTCTTCAAACCAGGCGTCCCACCGTTCAGTAAGCTTACCGGCATTTTCACCTAATCTTTCCTGGAGCGGTCGTGCCACCTCGACGGCCGTCAGCGCGCGATCGGCGGCCTGAGACGTTTTGCCAACAACGTAGTTGAGACGGTCACGCGTGTTGGGGAACGCGTCCGCGACTTCTTTAATGGCCTGCTCCAGGCCAAGATTTGCCATACTGTCGCGCAGCAGCCGGGTTAATTGACCGATACGCAAAAAGAGATCCTTTGGCGGTTCCGCGATCTCGCCAGGCTGAGTGGTCATAGTATTCACCCGAGTTTTTCAAAAATTTTGCCAAGCTTTTCTTCCAGCGTGGCGGCAGTAAACGGTTTAACGATGTAACCGTTGGCACCCGCCTGCGCGGCGGCGATAATGTTTTCGCGCTTTGCTTCCGCAGTAACCATCAGTACCGGCAGCTTTGACATCGCCGGGTCGAGGCGAATGGTTTTCAGCAGCTCAAGGCCATCAAGGTTGGGCATATTCCAGTCGCTCACAACGAAATCAAACTCACCGGCGCGCAGCTTGTTCAGCGCGTCCTGGCCATCTTCCGCCTCTTCAATATTTGAATAGCCCAGATCCTGAAGCAGGTTACGTACGATACGTCTCATGGTGGCAAAATCGTCCACCACCAAAAAACGCAGGTTTTTATCCGACATGTGTGTTCTCTCCTGAACGTCGTGGTTTATGGCTGAAACTTTCCAGCAGACGCTGGCTAATTTTATTGAGATCGACGATTTCTCGGGCAGCGCCAAGGGCAATCGCTTCGCGAGGCATACCGAACACCACGCAGCTCGCTTCGCTCTGAGCGAGGGTAAACGCGCCCGACTCCCGCAACGCCAGCAACCCACGTGCGCCGTCGGCTCCCATTCCGGTAAGGATGGCGGCGCTGGCATGTGCGCCCACCAGCTGTGCAACGGAGTTAAAGAGAACGTCTACAGACGGGCGATGACGGTTGACGGGGGGCGCGTCGGTCAGCCTGACGGCGTACCCTTTTCCGTGACGGACGATCTCCATATGCTTGTCGCCGGGGGCGATCAATGCCGTACCCGGAAGTACCGGATCGCCGTCATCCGCTTCATGCACCTTTATCTGGCAAAGTGAATCAAGACGCTGGGCGAAGGAGCGGGTAAATCCAGCAGGCATATGCTGGGCGATGACGATGCCGGGGACGCTGGCTGGCAGCGGCGTTAATACCTGGCGCAGCGCCTCCGTCCCGCCGGTCGAGGAGCCAATCGCCACAATGCTTTGCGGATCCACGGTAATGCCCCGCAGTATCGGCGAGGCCACTTCAGCCTGACGTCCCAGTTTTGCCTTCGCGGCAATGCGGATCTTCTCTGCGACCTGCACACCCCACAGTTCCAGATTTCCGGCGATACGCTGATCGGGTTTGGCCAGAAAATCGACGGCGCCGTGTTCCAGCGCGGCCATTGTCGCCTTCGAGCCTCGGGTGGTCATCGAGGAGATCATCACCACCGGCATTGGACGAAGGCGCATCAAACGGGAGAGAAACTCCAGCCCATCCATTTTCGGCATGTCGATATCCAGCGTCAGCACGTCGGGGTTCAACTGCTTAATCATCTCGCGTGCGATCAGCGGGTCTGGCGCGGTGCCGACCATCTCCATATCTGGCTGTTGATTGATCACTGCGCTCAGGATGTTGCGCATGAGCGCAGAATCATCAACTGTCAGCACCCGTATCCGTTTCACCGTAAGGCCTCCGTAAGTTCATACACCGACTGGCCGCGAAGCCTGAGTGGAATGTGCGGATGATTAAAATGTTCAGAGTGACCAACAAACAGCAGGCCGTCTGGCTTCAGCATGCGGGCAAAGCGCTCAAGCAGACGCTTCTGCGTCGGCGCATCGAAATAGATCATCACGTTGCGGCAAAAGATGGCGTCAAACGGTCCGGGCAGCGGCCAGCTGTTGTCCAGCAAGTTGAGCCGCTGATAGTGAATAGCGGCCAGCAGTTCTGGCTTTACCTTCACCCGATCGCTGTTCTCACCCGAGCCGCGCAAAAAATAGTGGCGTTTTTGCACCAGGGTCAGCGAGTGTAGGTCGGACATGCGGTATACCCCTGCCTCCGCTTTGGCCAGCACCTCGGTATCGATGTCAGAGGCCCAGACGCGTGGCCCTCCCGTCGCGCTCCCCAGAGTCTCGTCCAGCGTCATGGCGATGGAGCAAGGTTCTTCCCCGGTGGAAGCGGCGGTACACCAGACGCGGTAGCCGTTGGGCCGCTGACGGGCGTGTTCTGCGAGCACCGGGAAGTGGTAGGTTTCGCGAAAGAAAGAGGTCAGATTGGTTGTCAGCGCGTTGACAAAGTTCTGCCATTCCGGATGCTCGCTGTGGGATTCCAGAATGCTGATGTACTCAAGAAATGTGTCAATCCCCAGCGCCCGTAGCCGCCGTGATAAACGATTAAAAATCATCTCTCGTTTTTGTGCGTTGACTACAATCCCGGCGCGGCGATAGATCAGTTGCCCAATACGCTGTAATTCAGAATCGGATAACGTAAGCTTATTTGGCGATAAGCGCACGGGAATGTCTTTAAATTCACTCATAGACAGGGCGAGGCCTTATACCGGGGTATTCATGATTTCCTGGTAGGCACTGAGCATTTTATTGCGCGCTTGCACACCGAAGCTAAAAGAAATTGAGGACTTCTGCATTGCCAGCATTACGTCATTTAATCCAATATCGCTACTGCCAGACATCCACTGCTGCGTCATTTCTTTCGCGTTAACCTGAGTTTCATTAATTTCATTGATACTGTTGAATAAAATGTCAGAGAACGACGGCGTGTTTTTCAGCGCGGCAGGCTGGTTTCGGCTCATGCCGGCTATTTGCTGTGACTGAGTGTTAATTTGATCGAGTACGCCACGCATTAAAGTTGCTGACATTGTTGACTTCCTGAATTAATAAGGGAAAAGCACACATTTATTACATATCTTTTAAACGTTGATAGTTTAACACGTAGGCAAAATGGCCATAAAATCCAATAAGCGAACATTACTTTAAGCTTATTTATCCTTAAAAAATCGGCCTTTCAGACGATAATGCCCGCCTGAAAATTTCTCTTAATTTGAAATCGTCGTTATCAGCCCTGCGATATCACAGGCGCTGACGCGCATTATTGTGCGTGCTATTTCTTACAGGATCACGGCATGAGTGCCACATTAAATGATTTAACGAATAATCCGGCTGACCGAATTAAATCGGCTCTGTCATGGCTTCGCGCCAGCCCGAAGCTATCGCTGGTCATTTGCGCCGCGGCTGCCGTATCGGTATTAATTGCGCTTATGTTCTGGGCAAAAGAGCCAGGCTATCGCGTGTTGTTTAGCAATATCAGTGATGAAGACGGTGGGGCCATTGTTGCCCAGCTGTCGCAGATGAATGTCCCTTACCGCATCGACGCGCCGGGTGGCGCTATTCTGGTTCCTGAAGGGCAGGTCCATGAAGTGCGTATGAAGCTGGCCCAACAGGGGTTGCCAAAAGGCGGCTCCGTAGGGTTTGAACTGCTGGATAAGGAAAAGTTTGGTATTAGCCAGTTTAGCGAACAGGTTAATTATCAGCGGGCGCTTGAGGGAGAGCTGGCGCGTACTATTGAAAACCTGGGGCCGATCAGATCGGCGCGCGTTCATCTTGCCACACCCAAGCAGACGATGTTTGTGCGTGAGCAAAAACAGCCAACGGCTTCCGTTACCGTCAACCTGATTCAGGGGCGTACCCTGGATGAAGGACAGGTCATTGCCATTACCCATCTGATTTCCAGCGCCGTGACGGGGCTGACGGCAGAAAATGTCACTATCGTCGATCAGCGGGGTGAGCTGCTCACCCAAAGTGGTTTGCGCGGCCTGCAAACGTCACAGCTGAAGTACACCAGTGAGATCGAAAGTGATTACCAGCAGCGCATCCAGCGAATCCTGGCGCCGCTGGTGGGCAGCAAAAATATTCGCGCCCAGGTCACGGCGCAGATTGATTTTACCCAGCAGGAGCAGACGCAGGAGCAGTATCAGCCCAACGCCGATCCGCAAAAAATGGTGATTCGAAGCCGCCAGACGAGCCAGTCCGAGCAGGGTAATGGACGCGGCAATGGCGGCGTACCGGGCGCGCTGACGAATCAGCCGCCAGCGCCTGCCACTGCGCCACTTACGCAGCCGCTTGACAAGCCTGCCGCTCAAACCAGTACCGCTGGTACCGGAAATGACCGCTCACAGCCCTACAACAATCACAACGATGAGACCACCAATTTTGAGGTCGATCGCACGCTAACCCACATTAAAAATGCCATGGGGCGCATCGATCGTCTTTCAGTCGCGGTGGTGATAAACCATCTGCCGCAAGGCGCGGAGGGCAAGCCGGGTCCGCTGAGTGAGGCTGAACTGAACCGTATTAATGCTCTGGTTAAAGAGGCTGTCGGCTATACGGCCTCACGCGGCGATAGCGTCAATATTTTGAACTCGCCGTTTAACGGGGTTGAGGAAGAGGAACTCCCGCCATTCTGGAAACAGGATAAGTTTTATCAGTTGATGATGGCGATTGCGCGTTATCTGGTTATTGCGATTATCGCCTGGGTTATGTGGCGTAAGCTTGTTCATCCGGCCTGGATCCGCCATCAGGAAACCAGCCTGCGCCGCATGGAAATGGAAAAAGAGGCGCGTCAGGAAGAGCTGGCCGCCCGCAAGAAAGCGTCCGAAAAGGATGCGCGTGACCGCGCTCAGCAGCGTGTGGATACGGAACTTAACAGTCAGCAGCTGCGCGAACTGGCGGAACAAGAGCCGCGGGTTATTGCGCTGGTTATTCGTCAGTGGATGAATCAGGAGCTCAAATCATGAATGCCGCAGAGAAAAGCGCCATCGTTATGTTGACGCTGGGCGATGTCCTGGCCGCCGAAGTCTTTAAGCACCTAAACGCGCATGAGGTGAAGACCATCAGCAGTTCTATGGTCAACATGGCGGGGTTTACCCACGATCAAATGGCCTCCGTGCTGCGCGACTTTAAAAATGACTCAAGCGAGTATGCCGCGCTGAGCCTTAACACGAACGAGTATCTGCGCAGCGTGCTGGTCAAGGCGCTGGGTGAAGAGCGTGCGTCAACGCTGCTTGAGGATTTGCTGGATACCCACCAGGGTGGAAACGGGATCGAAACGCTCAACTTTATGGATCCGCTGGCGGTATTCGATCTGATTCGTGAAGAACACCCGCAAATTATCGCCACGATCCTGGTCCACTTAAAGCGTAACCAGGCGGCGGACGTCCTGAGCAAATTCGACGATCGTGAACGTAACGACATTATGCTGCGTATCGCCACCTTCGGCGGGGTTCAGCCCGCCGCGTTGCAGGAACTGACGGAGGTACTCAACGGCCTGCTCCACGGTCAGAATCTTAAGCGCAGCAAAATGGGTGGGGTGCGCCCGGCTGCGGAGATTTTAAACCTGATGAAATCCCAGCAGGAAGAGGCCGCCATTGAGGCGGTTCGCGATTTCGACAGTGAGCTGGCACAGAAAATTATCGACGAAATGTTCTTGTTCGAAAACCTGGTGGATGTCGAGGATCGCAGCATCCAGCGTCTGTTGCAGGAGGTGGAAAGTGAAACCCTTATCATCGCCCTCAAAGGAGCAGACGAAGCGCTGCGGGCCAAGTTCTTCCGTAACATGTCGCGCCGTCAGTCGGATCTGATGACCGAAGATCTGGCATCGCGCGGTCCGGTACGTTTGTCACAGGTGGAAGCCGAGCAGAAGACTATTCTGAACATCGTTCGTCGCCTTGCGGAGACAGGGGAAATCATCATTGGAGGCAGCGACGATGCCTACGTTTGATGCCAATAGCGCCGCTCAGTGGCGCAGCTGGCAGCCTGAGGATCTGTTAAACGAAACGGTTGAAGTACCGTTGCAGACGCAGGATACCGGCCATTCTGACGCGCAGTTTAAGGCCGAGCTGGCACGCCTGCGTAAGCAGGCTGAGCAGCAGGGTATTGCTCAGGGATTGGCGCAAGGCAAAGAGGAAGGTCGTCGCGAAGGCTATGAGGCCGGGCTGAAGGAGGGGCGTGAGGCGGGTCTGGCGCAGGGGCTGGAACAGGCTCGTGACGAACGGCAGGCTTTACTGCTCCAGGCTGGAGAATGGGTGACGCAGTGCAAGCTTGCGCTTTCGAATCTCGATAGCCTTATTCCCGGACGTCTGGTTCAGCTGGCGCTGACGGCGGTACAGCAGCTGTACGGCACCCTGAGCGTGGCGGATAACCATGCTCTGCTTGCGCAGATCCGCCAGTTAATGAAGCAGGATACCCTGCTCAACGGCCCGACAGAACTGCATGTGAACCCGCAGGATCTGCCCATGGTCTCCCAGGCGATCGGTGAGACGCTCTCCTCAATGGGGTGGTCCTTACAAAGCGATCCCCAATTGGCCGCAGGGGGATGTCGTGTTGTCACGCCGGACGTGGAGTATGACGCCACCATGGAAACGCGCTGGCAGTCTCTCTGTCAGCTCGCCCGAGAGGAATTGTCCCAATGAGCCAGCAGTTAAAAAACTGGCTCTCGGTCATGGATCGGGTGGAAGAGAAGCTCGGAGAGCTCCCGCGCTTTCGTCAGTACGGCAAGCTGACGCGTGCTACCGGGCTGGTGATGGAGGCCGTTGGCCTGAAGCTGCCGATAGGCGCGTTGTGCATTGTTGAACGTCAGACCGGGCAGGCTATTTTACCGGTCGAGTGTGAGGTGGTCGGGTTTAACGGTCAGACGCTCTATCTTATGCCGCTTGAACATGTTGACGGTATTCTTCCCGGCGCGCGCGTGTACGCGCCAGAGGCCGATAAGGGAGCGGGTAAACAGCTGCCGGTGGGGTTACACCTGCTGGGGCGCGTGCTTGACGCTCAGGGCCGCCCCCTGGATGGTCGTCCACCGGCGGGAAAACCCGTAGCCGGCCTGTTTACCCCCTCGTTTAACCCGCTTCACCGCGATCCCATCAAGTCCGTGCTCGATGTGGGCGTGAGGGCAATAAATGGCCTGCTGACGGTTGGCAGGGGACAGCGTATGGGCCTTTTTGCCGGCTCGGGCGTCGGTAAGTCGGTGCTGCTCGGCATGATGGCCCGTTTCACCACCGCCGACGTCATCGTCGTCGGGCTGATTGGCGAGCGCGGACGTGAAGTAAAAGATTTTATCGAGAACATTCTTGGCGAAGAGGGGCTCTCACGCGCGGTCGTGATCGCCGCACCTGCTGACGTCTCACCGATCCTGCGTATGCAGGGTGCGGTTTACGCCACCCGAATTGCTGAGGATTACCGCGATCGTGGGATGAATGTCCTGCTGATAATGGACTCTCTTACGCGCTATGCCATGGCGCAGCGTGAAGTGGCGCTGGCTATCGGTGAACCGCCGGCAACGAAAGGTTATCCACCGTCCGTCTTCGCGCGTCTGCCCGCACTGGTAGAGCGTGCGGGTAACGGTATGCGCGGCGGCGGATCGATAACCGCCTTTTATACGGTTCTGACCGAAGGGGACGATCAGCAGGATCCGATCGCCGATTCGGCGCGCGCGATCCTCGATGGCCATATCGTGCTTTCTCGTCGCCTGGCTGAGGCGGGCCATTATCCTGCTATTGATATTGAAGCCTCTATTAGCCGCGCGATGACGGAGCTAATTCCGCATGTCCAGTACCGCAAGGTTCAGCGTTTTAAGCAGCTGTTGTCGACCTACCAGCGTAACCGGGATCTGGTCAGCGTAGGCGCTTACGTGAAGGGCAGCGATCCGCTGCTCGACAGAGCGATAGACCAGTATCCTGCGCTGGAAGCCTTCCTGCATCAGGCAATACACGAGCGGAGCGGTTATGACGAGGCTATTGCCGCACTGAGCCAACTTTTCCCTGACATCGATGAACAGGCGGGATAAAACGTGAAAGTGAATAATCCAATGGTCATGCTGCGTGATATGGCTCAGGAAAAGCTTACGGAGACCACTCGCGCCCTCGGCAGCGTCCAGCAGACGCTTATGGCAGCCGTGGCCCAGCATGAACAGCTTCAGCACTATGAGCGCGAGTATCAGCAATCTTTGCGTCAGGGCCTGCTGGGCAGCGGTATGTCGATGGCGGATCTGGTTAATCAACAGTCTTTCATTTTGTCACTTAACCAGGTGGTGAAGCAGCACGAATCACATGTTTCCACCTGCGAACAAGCCGTGGATCGGGTCAAAGAGAAGTGGCTACAGAAAAAGCAGCGCCTTAATGCGTTTGAGACGCTCATCGATCGCCGCGAAGCGGCACTGGCTATGGCACAGAGCCGCCAGGAGCAAAAAATGATGGACGAATTCGCCCAGCGTGCCGGACAGAAAAGAGAAAGGCTATGAATATTGATATTACGGCTCTGCTGTCCGGCGGAGCGCCGACGAGAGCAGGCAAAGGAAAACTCATCGGCGAGGATTTTGCTCTCACGCTCGACGACAGGTTGGCGCAGATGGGACTGTTGTTACCTGGGCTGGACGTTCCGGCGCAGCTGTTGAGTCATGAAGGATACCCTCTTCCGCAGCCGGTTTTGCCGCCGGTAGCTGAGCCGGGGGAGAGTGACGACACGCTGGCGGAGGTCAGAATCAGCGCCTCTCCCGGTGATGAAAGCCCGCAATGGCAGCTTCAGCAGATAGTCACCCGCCAGGCGAGGGGCGCTACAGAGGCTTCGACCCTTGCTGATGCGACTCTGCCACGTGAAGAGGTAGCTGGCGAAAAGGCGCCTTTAACGATCCCTGTTGACGATATTAAGCTGAAGCCCGCCCGACGCGAAGATACCCCTCTCCAGATGCAGGCACAGGCGTTAGGGGGGAAAGCCCCGGACGCCAGCGCCGTGATGCCAGGCTTAACGGCTCATCAGGGAGACGCATCGCAGCACGCTACGTGCGATCCCACGGTTCAGAGCGTCGTGATGGAGCCATCAACGGCGCGACTGGTCAGTCAGCCTGTCTCACAGCAGGTGGTCAACGTCCGTTATCCGCTGGAGTCGCCCGAATGGAAACAGTCGGTGAGCCAACATATTGCCCTGTTCAGCCGCGACAATTTGCACAATGCGGAGATCCGCCTGCATCCTCAGGAGCTGGGCTCATTGCATATCTCTTTGCGCGTGCAGCAGGACCAGGCGCAGATCCATATCGTCAGCGAACATGCCCAGGTGCGGCAGATGATGGAGACTGCTCTACCGCACCTGCGGGCGGCTTTAGCGGAAACCGGGCTTCAGTTGGGCCAAGCGAGCGTGAGCCCCGATCGACCACATACTGGCGGTGGCGAGCAGGGACGTCATCCTTCCGGAGAGCAGCATACCGCTCAAGGTGCAGATAACGTGTTCGTGGACGAAGACGCTGTGGCGGAATTATTAACATCGACGCAAGGAAATATATACGGCATTAACACTTTTGCCTGAATTGCTGAATTGCCGACAGGAATGAAATTTTATCTCCTGATTATTCTGCTGATTAAATGGACTACAATGTCCGCCGTATTTATCGAGGGGCAGGTTGCTGCCTCTCTTATTTTATTGGGTTTACGTAATGGGTAACAAAAATAAAAATGCTGCGGCTCGCGGAGGGTCGCGCTCGCTTCTGTTAATACTAATGTTTCTGATTGCCCTCGCAGCCTGCGGTTTTTCAGGCTATCTGTTCTGGTCGATGAAATATGCACACGTGCAGACGGACAACAATTCGAGAAGTGAGCACGAAGCCCCGGCGGTACAGCAAGTTGAACCGTTATACGTGTCGATGAATACCTTTACCGTTAGCCTGACCCCGACACAGCACGAGTCGGATCGCGTGCTCTACATTGGTCTGTCCGTACGACTTGGCGATACGTCGTCCGTACAGGTGCTTGAGAAATTCCTGCCGGAATATCGCAGCCGATTGTTTATGCTGCTTTCTCAGCAAACGTATGAAACGCTCTCAACGGATGAAGGTAAACGCCAGCTGATTAGCAACATCAATAATGAGCTTAAAAAACCGCTGGCGTTCAACAAAAAGATTAACGTCACTGACGTTTTGATTAATGAATTTATTCTGCGGTAAACACAATGGCTGATAGTTTTTTATCACAGGATGAGATCGATCGCCTGCTCAATGCTGATACGGAGAGTCCCGATGACCTCCATGGAAGCATGGGAGATGCGGGGATAAAACCTTACGATCCAAATACTCAGCGACGCGTGATTCGCGAGCGGCTTCATTCTCTGGAAATTATTAACGAACGCTTTGCCCGTCAGTTCAGGATGGGGCTATTTAACCTGCTGCGCCGCAGTTCAGATATTACGGCGGGAAATATCAAGATCCAGCCGTATCATGAGTTTGCCCGCAATTTACCGGTGCCAACTAACCTGAACCTGCTGCACCTTAATCCCCTGCGTGGGACCGCGCTGATGGCATTCTCCTCCGGTCTGGTATTTATGGCCGTGGATAACCTGTTCGGCGGAGACGGGCGTTTCCCGACGAAGGCAGACGGGCGGGAATTTACCCCGACCGAGCAGCGGGTGATCCACCGTATGCTGACAATGGCACGCGAGGCGTATGAGTTTGCCTGGGGCTCTATTTATAAAATTAAGACGGAATACATCCGTTCAGAGATACAGGTGAAATTTACCAATATTACCTCTTCACCAAACGATGTTGTTGTCACCACGCCTTTCTCCGTGGAAATCGGCTCGCATCGCGGGGAGTTCAATATTTGTATTCCCTTCAGCACGATAGAGCCTCTGCGTGAACTGTTAAGCAATCCGCCAATGGATAATTCGCGCCATGAGGATTCTGAGTGGCGCAGCATGCTGGCAAGCCAGATGCGTGAAACCGAGCTGGAGCTGGTGGCGCAATTTGCCGACATCAACACGCGGTTGTCAAACGTCATGAAGATGAAAAAAGGCGACATTATCCCACTGGATAAGCAGGAGTTTATAGAAGCGAACGTCGGCAGCGTGCCGGTATTTACCGCGAAATATGGCTCTGTAAATAATCAATATGCTCTGAAGGTCGATCGGATGAATCAGCCAGCATTAAAATCTTTCAATAAGGAGTGATTTCCCCATGAGCGACATGAATAACTCGTCGGGATCTGAAGATAAGTCTATGGACAATCTTTGGGGTGAGGCGCTGAACGAGCAGAACGCTGCGGGAAGTACAGAGCAAACGGCGGTTCCTCAGTTTTCTGAAGAGATGAACCTGATTCTGGATATCCCTGTCAAAATGACCGTTGAGCTGGGCCGCACAAAAATGACTATCAAGGAGCTGCTGCGCTTAAGCCAGGGCTCGGTGGTTTCGCTTGACGGTCTGGCGGGTGAGCCGCTTGATATTCTGATCAATGGTTACCTTATTGCCCAGGGCGAAGTGGTGGTCGTGTCCGATAAATTCGGGATTCGTATTACCGATATCATTACCCCATCCGAGCGAATGCATCGCCTGAGCCGCTAATGAACGCAGTACAACCTCCTTTTGCCGCAGGGAGCACGAACGTGCTCTCTGGCGGGGCAATCGCGCTATCGGTTATCGGTACGCTCATGCTCATTATTATGCTGATGGTACTGCTGGCGTGGATCGCTCGCCGCAGCGGGTTGGCGCGTTGCACCCGCGAAAGCCAGGCTGCGGTATCGCTGGTGGCAAGTAAACCTCTCGGCTCGCGCGAACGGCTGGTGGTGGTTGACGTGGGCGAACAGCGTCTGGTGCTGGGTGTTACCCCAACCCACATTAGCTGTCTTACCGTACAGGTTAGGCCAGAGGTGCCTGAGCAGGCGACTCCTTCAGCGGCTTTCCCCGCCATGCTGGATAACTTTCTTCATAAATACCGTTCGGGTGGTGAGCAAAAATGAACCGTCTGTTGATTGCCCGTGCTGCGACGGGGGTTGGTCTGCTGCTGCCCGTCGCCTCTGCGCTCGCCGCTAACGGCGACATTATGCTGGCCAGTTCGCCGGGGAGCGCTGGCTGGACGCTACCCATCCAGACGCTATTGTTGCTCAGTGGATTCACGTTCATCCCTGCGGTACTGCTGATGATGACTGGCTTTACGCGTATCGTTATCGTGCTGGGATTGATGCGCAACGCGCTTGGTACGCCGACCGCACCGCCAAATCAGGTATTAGTGGGACTGGCCCTGTTTTTGACCTTTTTTGTGATGTCGCCAGTGCTCAACCAGATCTATGAACAGGCATGGCAGCCGTTGCAGGCCAATAAAATCACCATGGAAACGGCCCTGAAGGAAGGCGTAAAACCGCTGCGGGCCTTTATGCTTGAGCAGACGCGTGAAGCCGATCTGGCGATGTTTGCCCGCATTGCTAAAACGCCGACCCTTACCGGCCCGGAGGACGTGCCGTTGAGTATTCTGGTGCCTTCCTTCGTCACCAGCGAGCTGAAAACCGCCTTCCAGATTGGTTTTACCATCTTTATTCCGTTTTTGATTATTGATTTGGTGGTGGCCAGCATTCTGATGGCGCTGGGGATGATGATGGTTCCGCCAGCGACAATAGCGCTGCCTTTTAAGCTGATGCTGTTCGTACTCGTGGATGGCTGGCAGCTGCTGGTCGGTTCGCTTGCACAAAGCTTTTACTCATAGGAGCCTGATATGACCCCCGAAAGCGTCATGGTATTGGGCATGGAAGCTATCAAGGTTGGGCTAATGATTGCGGGGCCGCTGTTGCTGGTCGCGCTGGCAACCGGTCTGATTATCAGTATTCTTCAGGCCGCGACGCAGGTGAACGAAATGACCATGACCTTTATCCCTAAAATCCTGATGATCGTGGGTGTCGGCGTACTGCTCGGTCCGTGGATGATGAAAATCTTTATTGAATACACGCGCATGTTGTTCGCCAGCATTCCTTACGCCATCGGCTAATGATTTTTAATCTTCCCCTTGAGCAGCTTTACGCCCTGATAAGCCATTACTTTTTGGTCATGGTGCGTATCTCGGCGCTTCTGCATGTTGCGCCAGTATTTAGCGAAAAAGCGATAAGCGCCCGCCTGCGTGCGGCATTGGCCTTAACCCTCGCGCTGCTGCTGGGCGGGCTGGTTTCTGACGCGGATATAGGACTTTACTCCTGGGCGGGCGTCTGGACGATGGCTAAGCAGGTGCTCATCGGCGCCGCGATGGGGCTGACGATGCAACTGCTGTTTGCCGCCGTTCGCCTGGCGGGCGAGATCATTGGGATGCAGATGGGACTCTCGTTTGCCACCTTCTTCGACCCGGGCAGCGGTAACAGCCCGGTGATCGCTCGCCTGCTAAACATGCTGGCGATGCTGCTCTTTCTGGTGTTTAACGGCCATCTGTGGTTGCTTTCGCTGCTTGCAGAGACATTCGAGGCTCTCCCCATTAACTCAGAACCGCTGCATGCTGGGGGGATGTTTTACCTCGTTAATCATGCCGGACTCATCTTCAGTCAGGGACTGATCCTGGGCCTCCCGGTGATAGCCCTGCTGCTGAGCATAAACATGGTGCTTGCGCTGCTAAACCGACTTACCCCGCAGCTCTCGATCTTTGTAGTAGGGTTCCCGCTCACGCTGACCTTTGGCATGCTGGCACTGTTGCTCATCGACGAAACGCTGGCTCCATTTTTTGAACGTCTTATGAGCCACGGCTTCGAGATCCTGAGCGGGTTACTACAGGCGCTGGTTTGAGGGCTTAATTCGTGCAGGCTATCCGTACTACCGTCTCCGTTCCCGATGCCAGGATGCTGTTTTCCAGCAAATAGAGGGAACTGGTGGAGGTATCGCCGCTCTTAAGCTGCGGAAAAATATAATCCGTCACCTCTTTTTCGTTGCTTTGATCGCCCAGTCGACGGGCGTGGCTAAGCATCGTCAGATGCAGCAGGTTGCCGGAGAAGGACATGGTATAATTCACGCTGCGCTGCACGGGTGAAGCTTGCCCTACGCGTTTTCCGTCCTGAAAATGGCGGATATTACCGATATAGGTCGTGTGTCCCTCATGAAGTCCATCGCGGTATGAGCGATAAATTCCTCGCGCCAGCGTCACGTTGTTTTCGTCCTTGATAGTGTAAAACGAGGCTGGGGCAAAGCACGTCTGTCTCAGTGGCGACGTGGCGATCGTGTACCCGATTGTTAACGCTAAACCTGTCATCAGACCGCCAGCAAAGAGGATCTGCGGGCGTTTAATAAAGATGAAAATAGAACGATTCACAGTCATTCTTTTGCTCCTGAATGGGTTTTTGGCAGGCAATAACTGCCTGATATTTATCTATCTTTCCCGTGCCGGTAGTGATGTATAAAATTTTACCCGGTCTGTAATGGACGCGTCTTTCCAGCACATATTCGCTATAGGTGTGCAGCGTTGCCTGGATAAGTTCTGTTTGGCTTATTCGGTTTTTTTGCACCATCACGATATGGCCGGGGGGAATCCCTTCTCCCTGCCAGAGGATAAACTCGATACTCTGCGGGCTGGGGACAAACGCATTTTTGACGGACAAGGCAATAAGAATACCGATCAGCATGCCGCAGACCGCGAACGCAGCGCTTCGCAAAAGCCTTTTTCGACGCGGTGCTGGCGTAGCGGAGGGGGGAGAAGGCGTAGCCTCCACCGGCATTTCAGGCGGCTGTGGTGGGGGGAGGATCTCAACGCTTTCAGCCGAGGGTTCCGGCGGGCTCTCTTCACGAATAATCAGGCGATAGCCGCTTCGCGTTACGGCAACCAGCGCAATAGCATCCTGCATCTCTAGCGAGGCCAGCGCTCGTCGAAGCTTGTTCACCATAACGCGCACGCTATTATCCGTGACCTCAACGCCAGCGCTACGCCAGCCGATATCCATTAACTGTTCCTGAGACAAAATTTGTCCCTGCGCTTCCACCAGGGCGGCAAGGCAGAGGCAGGCGCTGGCAGGCAGCGTCACGCACTCGCCGTCGCGCGTTCGTGTTAGTAACCTCGTGTGTAAATCCAGCGTCACTAACGATCCAATCGCAATGTAATTGACCATAATATCTTGATACTTCGTAATGAAAGATAAGGTGAATTGAATGGGTATTTATGTTAATTGGGTAAAGTCTTTTCGTTAACAATGCGCAACAATTTCGGGCTACCTAAGGCTTATATCGCAACTATTCGCGGATCGCTAAAGGTAAATTTCAACGATATTAATGTTATTAATGCCGATGTTAAAAATGGCCAGGCCTCGGTTGGCGTATTTGTGTGATAAATAAAGTAAATGCCCTCCCATTTTGATGCGCATGCGGTGATTCCTCTCGCTGAACCTGGCGGCACGATAGCAGTGGGGTGACGCTTATATTCCTATTTTTCTGAGGCTTAGTACGTGAAGGGCAATGACTGACGGGCATTTGCTGACTGCTCAAGTTAGATAAGCTAAACGCTTAAAAATGTATAAGTAACAGGAGGGAATTTCTCCTTTTGCACGCTGTGCAGCGAAAACGATTTTAACATTAAATATCGGCTGTCGCTATAAATGAGTTGGTTAATTTTATCTCACTGGTCATATCATTTAAACAATTTTGAGATGAGTTGTTTAGCGGAAGGTTGCGTTCATAATAAATAAACGAGATGCGTTCGTTCTTTCATTTCGTATTCAATGGCCCTTTACGCATGCTATTTATGGTCGATTACCGTTTGTCTCCAAATAGGGTAAACGCGTTTTTATATTGTTTTGCGAGACCTTTTTAACCATATTGTTTGTAATGTTTTTGGTTGGTTGTAACTTGCCTGACAGACGGTCAGGGCAGCGGAGAAGGATTGAGGACGATTAGCGAGGTTCAAAACGAAAAAAGCCCTCCGACAGGGAGGGCTAACGCGCAATAAATACGCGTAAAATGTTGAGGCTTTTCGGGATTAGCGCAGCAGGCTCAGAACGTTCTGAGGTACCTGGTTAGCCTGGCTCAGAACGGATACACCGGCCTGTTGCAGGATGTTAGAACGGCTCATTGCGGACACTTCCACGGAGAAGTCAGCATCCTGGATACGGGAGCGGGCTTCGGTGGTGTTGATAACAGTGGTGTTCAGGTTCGCGATGATAGAGCTGAAACGGTTCTGAATCGCACCCAGGTCAGCCTGGAAGTTAGTCACTTCAGTCAGGGCTGCATCCAGGTTACCCAGCAGGTCGTCGGCTGCGGCAGCGTTAGCGGCGGTGTTGATGAACGCGGAGTTCGCTGCGCCTGCATCCGCAACGGTAGGGGCAGTTGCGTTATCTGCGAAGGTCAGCTCTTTCACCACAGTGTTACCGCTTGCGTCGGTGCTCTGCGCGAAGTATTTGGTGTTTGCACCGTCTTTCACGGAGAACAGCTGCATGTTGCTGTCAGCAGCGTCAGCGCCAAAGGCCGCGTTGGAGATCTCGTCCAGTTTAGCCTGATCCAGCGTCACTTCAGAACCATCCTGAGCTTTGAAGGTCGCGCCTTCTTTCAGCTTGGTGGCATCGCTCAGTGTTGATGGACCGTTTACCAGGATATCGGCATCCAGCGCGCTGACTTCCGTTACGTTAGCGGCAGTGACGGCGTCGATTTGAGCAGTAGTACCGGAACCATCATCCTTGAAGGTCATTGCGGCTGTATCAAGTTTAAACATCTTTTCGTTCACGGTGTCGTAGGCGAACACTTCACCGCCAGTGCTGTAAACTTCAACATCCGCAGCAGCACCTGCGCCAATTGCGGTTGCCAGCGCAGCGCCATCATCAGCTTCGTTGTATTTCCACATACCGGTAGCACCGGTATCGATACCCATGTCATCACCATCAGCCTTAAGGTCAGCTTTCTTGGTGTACTGACTGGTGGCGCCCGCAGAGCCGGCAATTTTATCGAATGCAGCAGTGAAGCCGTCCAGACCCAGAGAGTCGATGTCCAGTTTCTTCAGATCGATGTCGATGGTCTGGCCATCTTTGTCGCCAATCTGGATGGTCAGTTTATCTTTGGAGCCATCGAGAACGTTAACGCCGTTGAAGTTGGTGGTTTCAGAAATACGTTTGATTTCGTCCAGACGTGCAGAGATCTCTTTTTTAATGGAGTCACGGTCGTCAGAGGAGTTAGTACCGTTTTTTGCCTGAACGGTCAGTTCACGGATACGCTGTAAGTTCTCGGTTACTTCTTCCAGCGCGCCCTCGGTGGTCTGCGCCAGGGAGATACCATCGTTGGCGTTACGTGCTGCCTGGGTCAGGCCGCGGATAGAAGAGGTGAAGCGGTTAGAGATCGCCATACCTGCTGCATCGTCTTTCGCACTGTTGATACGCAGACCGGAAGAGAGACGCTGAATTGCAGTACCCAGAGAAGTCTGAGATTTGTTCAGGTTGTTCTGAGCCATCAAGCTCAATGCGTTAGTATTAATGACCTGGGCCATATCAATATCCTTTTAAATAAAGTAACGACGGCATTCGCCAGTTAAATATGCGATGTCTGTTGCGCATACTGAATTAATCGGATGAAAAGGAAATGACTAAATTATTTTTTCATAATTTTTTATATTCCAGAAAAAGCATTCACAAGTGACGGCAATTCTCCCGATTACCTCAGTCAATAGCCTGATAAGCGTGTAAGAGTGTATTAATGTGGTGGTTTCGTTGTCGCCTGAACTGTAAAAAATTAAACTTTATGGCCGAAACCCCGATGATATCGCTATATCTATCTTCACTGTAACAGGAATACAAATCATGGCTTCGTTCTCTATGTCAGGCCTCGGCGGCTCCGGGTTAGATATTGAAAGTATGATTTCGCAGCTCCAGGTAGCTGAGAATAAAAAATTAAACCCCTATTTGCAGAAGCAGAGCAATTATGAAGGACAAACTTCCTCCTGGGGTAAAATCTCCAGCAGTCTGGATGCGGTGAAAACGGCGCTGAAAAAACTGGAGGATGAAGGGTTCAACGGGGTCAGCATTGGCACCAACAAGGCATTTAACGCAACGGCAGGTAAGGGAGCGATCCCGAATAGTTACTCGGTCCAGGTTGAGCAGTTAGCAAAAGCCAATAAAGTGGGGACGGCACCGCAAAATGCGAACGACACCCAGCTGGGTGACGGCGCCGGTCCGCGTACGGTGACCATCACCGCAGGCAAAGGCAAGCCGATGGAGGTGGAGCTGAAAGATGATGAAACCTCTCTGGTACAGATTGCTAAAAAAATTAATGCTAAAAATGGCGATGTTACCGCGACGGTAATGCCTGCCGAAGATGGCAAATATCAGCTGGTCGTGACGTCGAAAAAGACCGGCGAAGATGGCGAAATTAGCATCAGCGTAAGCGGCGACAGTAAGCTGGCAAAAGTGCTGGATTACGACCCGGCAGTCACGCCGGGGGCAGATAATGCCCGGGAGATTACGCCGGCGCAGAATGCCATTGTCTACGTTGATGGTACGAAGATTGAACGCAGCTCCAATACCATTTCTGACGCCATTGACGGGATCACCCTCGATCTGCGCGAGGTCTCAGAAAAAGATCCTGACGACGCATCAAAACTGAAATCAGAAACACTGTCGATCACCGCCGATACCTCTAAGGTTAAAAGCCTGATTGAAGAGTTTGTGAATGTCTATAACGCCTATCTTAGCGCAGCATCCAGCGCCAGTGCATACAACGAACCGGAAAAGACGACCGGCGATGAACTGCCGCAGGCCAATGCGTCAAACGGCGCGCTTTTCGGTGACGGTACCCTGCGCCGTTTGACCAGCCAGATGAAGTCCGCTGTCGCCGGGAGCTATGGCGATGCCGACGATCTGTACAAATCTCTGGGTGCGCTCGGTATTGAGGTGAAGTTCAACGAAACCAAACCCGGCGAGGAGCGTACCGGGACCCTGGGCATACTCACCATCGACAATAAAAAGCTCGACGAAGCGCTGAAGAAAAATCCAAAGGAAGTGGAAGCTCTATTTTTAGGCACCGGCTCAACGGGCGGGATCAAGGATCGCATGGAGGAGGTGTTCACCACCTATCTGGGCGATAACGATTCGATCCCGAAGGTTGAAGGGGCGATCTCCACCGCTCTCAAGGGGGTAAAGGAACAAAATACCCGCGTTGAAAAACAGATAGCCCGCATGCAGGAACGCATTCAGGACAGCCTTGACCGCAGCCGTAAGGAATTCCAGCGTCTCGACCAGGCCCTGACGCAAATGAACAGTACGAGCCAGCAGCTTCAGTCCGCGCTGCTTGGGATCATGGGTTAAACTTAACGCATCCGGGCAGGCCAACTGCCCGGCAGGAACCGAAGATGTACACCAAAACGGGCAACAGCGCCTATTCCTCCGTCTCTCTGGACAGCCAGATTGCTGGCGCCACCCCGCACCAGCTCATCGTTTTGCTCTACGACGGAGCAATCAATGCCATGCGTCGCGCCGAGATCTACTTCCAGTCCGGAAACATCGCTCGCCGGGGTGAGATGATCTCCCGTGCAATCAACATTATTGATAATGGCCTGCGCGCCGGGCTTAACCATGAGGTTGGGGGACAGATTGCCGCCGATCTGGAGCGACTGTACGAGTATATTTCGCGCTCTCTGCTGGAAGCGAACCTTAATAAGTCCGGGGAAATGCTCCCACATCTTATCTCACTGATGGTGGATATGGCCGAGACGTGGAAAGCCATCGACCCACAGGCGCGTCAGGTGAAGCATGGCTGATAAACTCACGCGGCAAATCGCCCTGATGTTGCAGAGTAACGAACGTCTACAGCAGTTAGCAGACGAGGAGGCGTGGGAGTACTTTAACGTAGAGGTTGCAGCCTACGCCCGGGGTATGCAGGCGCTCTGTGAGTTCAATCTCTCGCCGCTTGCTGAAGACGCCCGCGCACAGCTTGCGCAGCTTCTTGCCCAGGACGAACGTCTGCGCCAGCGGATGTCTGTCCGGCTAGGTCATCTCAGCAATAACATTTCTGCTCTACTTAAATCAAACGCGTCTGCCCAGGCATACCACACTGTCTGACGCTCCCGCCCCTGAAGGCGGGAGCGTGTCCCGCCTCAATCCCTCTGCAAGATGACGTTAGCGCGTAAAAAAAGCCCGCCATGGGCGAGCTCGGTTACGGGTAAGCAAGAGGCGAATCAGATGCTGATATTGTATTTACGACCCGCAGGAGCCTGGCTGGATTCCCCGGCGGGGCCGTAGAGCGCGTTGGCGTGACCCACGCGGTCTACCACCTTCTGCATATATTGATTCTTCTTCATATGGTTTTGCAGAAGCGTTTCGACCTGCGCGTTCAGCGTTTTGGTGCTTTGCACCCGTTCTCTGATCAGCTTCCAGCTGGTGAACAGCCTGCTGTGATGGTGATAGGGCGCCTGAAGGGCGGAAAGCTGTTCCTGCTGGAGACGCATTTCATCATAGTACTGAATCGACGAAAGCAATTGGCTTTTATTATCCGATAATACCTGTAGCGAAACGGGATTTATTTGTACGCGGCTGAGCTGATTGACCTCTTCAATCATGATGGCTTCCAGCTCGTCCAGGGACGTTTTCATTTGCGTCAGTATCGGGTACAGCTTATCCATAATGTTAAAAAATCCTGCCGTTATTAATACTCAAAAATATGTCGCACCAGCGCCTGAGCAATTTTCTCTGGCTCGATAGTGAGTTCCCCGGAGGCCATTGCGGCACGGATTTTATCCACCCGTGCATAATCCACGTCACGGCTGTCATCGGTCTGAATTTTTTTTGTCAGCGCGCTCAGGGTCACTTCGGTTTTGTTTCCGCGCGCTTCGCCCGTCGCGACACTATTTTCCTGAGTAGTGCCGCGTGTACGCAGTTCCTGTCCGCCAGCCAGATTGCCAATCGGTGCGGTGGGTTGGGTGCTTTCGATGCTCATGTTTATCCTCGCCAGTAATCGTTACTGCTCTTGCCTATACACTAGTCTTCGGAAATACACGAAAAAACTAAAATTATTGTTCTAAAAAAATTGTCACGGCTCCGTCACGACCCACTTTTCCCGTAACGTTACGTCCACCCGTAGTTTTCACGCGCAGCGTATCGTCAACCGCAGCGTTGTTTAGCGCTTTGCCCTGGCTGCGGATAAAGAAACCCGGTCCCGACATGACCAGCTCTACCGTCTGCCCGGCGCGAAGACGCCACTGCTGGCGCAGCTGGTTTTGCAGCACCGGTTTGCCCGCGGAAAGGGGGCGCAAAAGGCGTTGGCCGACAATGTCCCTCGCCTCAAACATTAGCCCAACGGGCAAATCGTCTATGCTGCCGGTCATGGGAGTAATATCGCCCTGCTGCACAATTTCCCCGCCCTTCAGACTATGACTGGCGACCCAGAAGGTTCCCTGGGCGCTAATGCTAAACGGCAGATAGAACTTACGCATGCCGCAGCGCGCCACTGCGGTGCGTTTGCCGGTGAGGCGGTCATCATGCCCGGCCAGGCTCAGGTCAGGATTTTCGCACACCGCTGATAGCTGTCCGGGCGAGGCCAGCAGCGTAACGGTACGAACGATATTGCCTGGATTTTCCGTGAGCTTAACCAGCGCCTCCAGTTTCTGCACTAATCGAAGTTTCGCCGTTGTCGCGGATGGCACGCTGGCATACAGCGGGCTCGCGAAAAGGAGCGTTACCAGCGTTACGCGTAATAATGGAAGCTTCATCTTGTTGCCTTATTGTAAAACCAGTAAAGTAAACGGGTATGCTTATTCTGACTAAATTATATACGTGATAGAAACGCTTTTATTGCGTTAAATAACGACACTTCTGCTGCCGTTTTCATGAATCAGTTCCGCATGTTTTAAATATCTATCTTAATTTCGCTAATAGCGCCTATTTCTGTCAGGTCTTTGCAGTGTGATATTTCATCAGCGCTGTCTACACTATCGCGGTTTATATAAAGCAAGGCAGAGGCCAGAGTGCATGATGAATAAACTTGACGATGCGTTTCGCTTCCAACAGCAAGCGTTAGGTCTGCTCTCGCGTCGGCAGGAAGTCCTGGCATCGAATATTGCGAATGCCGATACGCCAGGCTATCAGGCGCGAGATATTGATTTTTCTCAGCAACTTAAAAATGCGTTAGGGAATAAACCTGCATCAGGGCCTGTCACAATGGCTTTAACGTCCAGCAAGCATATGCAGGGTAAAAAAATGCCTTTTGATGATGCTCAGTTGCTATATCGCGTACCGGATCAACCAAGTGCTGATGGTAACACCGTGGATATGGACCGCGAGCGAGTTAATTTCGCGGATAACGCCATGAAATATCAATCGAGCCTGACATTCCTCGGTGCAGATATTAAGAAAATGATGACGGTAGTCAGTCAGGGGTAAATAAATGTCGTTATTTAGCGTATTTGATATTTCAGGCTCGGCGATGGCCGCGCAGTCAAAACGTCTCAACGTGAGTGCCAGCAATATGGCGAACGCAGACAGCGTTGCCGGACCGGACGGACAGCCTTACCGCGCCCGTCAGGTCATGTTTGAAGCGGACACCTCTGCCGGCCAGGGCATCGGCGGCGTCAGAGTCAGCGACGTAGTGGAAAGTACAGCGCCCGATCGCCTGGTCTATGAGCCCGGTAATCCGCTGGCGGACGAACAGGGATATGTACGTATGCCTAACGTCAACGTGGTCAATGAGATGGTCAATACCATTTCCGCCTCACGCAGTTATCAGGCAAATGTGGAGGTGATGAACTCCGCCAGGGCCCTGATGCAGAAAACCTTAACCCTCGGTCAGTAAGGCAGGATATGACAGTTTCAACGGTAAACGACACCAGCGGCAATACCAGCACCTACGGCACGGGCAGCAGTGCAGCCGACCTCTCCGAGCAGTTTATGAAGCTGCTGGTTGCACAGATGCAAAACCAGGACCCGACTAACCCGATGGATAACAACCAGCTGACCTCCCAGCTGGCACAGTTCAATACCGCCGCGGGAGTGGAAAAACTCAACGCATCTGTCGGCAACGTTCAGGCGCTTATGGCGCAGTTGGGCAGTATGAGCGCCGCCTCCTGGGTTGGCCGTGGGGTACTGATCGAGGGCGATCCGAAAGTCGCCTTTGGTGACGCCACGCAGCCACTGGACGGGGAGGAGAAGCCATCAGACAGCTTTAGTTTCCTGTTATCGGGGGATGCAGAAACGGTCACCGTCACGCTGACGGATGATGAAGGCAATGCCTATACGGCGCAGCTGAAGGACGTGAAATCCGGTGTGAAGACTTACACCCTCGACGATCTGGAAAACTTCCAGCCGGAGCCGGGGCCGCCTCAGGACAGGGAATACACGCTCTCCTTTGAGGCGAAAAATCCGGAAGGCGATAACCCGGAAATATCCGGCCTGATTCAGGAGCAGGTGTCTGGCGTCACGATGACGGCCAACGGCGCGGTACTGCACCTGCTCAAACATGACCCCATCACCATGGGCGACGTGGTTGTTATCCAAAAATAGCGAATAATTTACTCTCTGGAACTTCAATATGAGCTTTTCACAAGGTCTTAGCGGCCTCAATGCAGCCGCCAAAGCGCTGGACGTGGTTGGAAACAATATCGCCAACTCCCAGACAGCAGGTTTTAAAGCAGGCTCCGTGGCCTTCGCCGACATCTTCGCCGGAACGACGGGTCTCGGGGTTCAGGTTGCGGGCGTGACCCAGAACTTCGGCGACGGTGGCCTCACGGCGGGCAATAGCTCGCTGGATATGGGCTTACAGGGAAAAGGATTTTTCCGCATGGTAAGCGAAGGTGGCGCCGTCTATTACGGACGTAACGGCCAGTTTAAGCAGGATCAGAACGGCAATATCATCAACAGCACCAATGGATTGTACCTGACCGGCTACCAGGCGACCGGTACGCCGCCGACAATCGCCCCTGGCGCACCGGTAGGACCCATTCGTATACCGACGGAAGACATGCCCCCCGCGGCGTCCACCGCCGGATCCCTTACGGGTAACCTGAAGTCAGATGACACCACCATCATCACCGACTCGTTCGATTATAGCGATCCGAAAACCTACAACTACCAGAGCCAGATTGAGGCGACCGACACGCTGGGCAATAAACACACCGTAAAGGTCTACTTCGTGCAGACCGCGGCAGGCGAGTGGAAAGCTTACGCGCGCGATGAAACCGCGCCCGGCACGCCTGATGTGACCTCCCTGGATTTAAAGTTCGATAGCAACGGCAATATGGACACGGCGGCGATGGCCAGTACCAAAATGACCATTAACGGGGCCGCGTTTAATGGCTCCGCGCCGCTGAGTATCGACATGGATCTTTCCAGCTTGACCCGCCGGGCCACCGATAGCCTCGTGAAAGTTGACACCATCGACGGTCAGGCCCCGGGTAAATATCAGAGCTTTGTTATTGGCGACAGCGGAGAAGTGGTCGCGACCTACAGTAACGGTCAGCGTCAGACCGTGGCACAAATCGTACTGGCTGATTTCGCCAACAGCGGTGGGCTGGCGGCTGAAGGTAATAACGTCTGGAGCGAAACGCCGCAGTCCGGCCAGCCTTTCCTTGGTACTTCCGGCTCCGGCAGCTTCGGTACGATTAACGGGAATATGCTTGAGCAGTCTAACGTCGATCTGGGTCAGGAGATGGTCAATATGATTGTCTACCAGCGTAACTACCAGTCGAATTCGCAAACCATCAAAACCCAGTCTGAGCTACTCCAGACGCTGGTTAACCTGCGATAAGGGCGGCGGATGGATCGCGCAATATATACCGCATTGAGTGCTGCCAACGCGGCGCTCAACCGCCAGGCCGTGACGTCGAACAATATGGCTAACAGCGCCACGGCGGGCTTTCGTGCTCAACTGGCCGCGTTTCGCGCTGTGCCGGTTGAGGGGCAGACCCTGAAAACTCGCGCGCTGGTAGCGGAATCGACGCCGTATAACGACGACACCATGGGACCGATTACCCACACCGGACGCAGTCTCGACGTTGCACTTCCGCAGAACGGCTGGCTGGCGGTAGCCTTGCCAGACGGTAGTGAAGGGTACACCCGTAACGGCGGCATTGAGATCGATCGGGACGGCGCATTGCAGGTTGGCGGGAAGCCGCTGATGGGCGATGGCGCACCGCTGGTGGTTCCTCCCCATTCGCAGATCACCATTGCGGAGGACGGTACCGTCTCTGCACTTGGCGCGGGTGATGAGCCAACGGCCGTCGTGCCGGTCGGAAGACTGAAAATGGTTAATGCTCCCATGAGCACCCTGCTCCACGGCGACGATGGGCTGTTTCGCCCGGCGGCGGGCAATGCGTTGCCCCAGGATGACGCCATGCGTCTGAGTCCTGAATCCCTTGAGGGAAGTAACGTGAGCCCGGTGAAGGCCATGACGGAGATGATCGCCACCGCACGCAGCTTCGAGATGAACATGAAGGTGATCCGCACCGCGGATGAAAACGCGCAAAAGGCCAACCAGCTATTAAGCGTGGGCTAACCCGCGCAAGGAGTACAGATGATTCGGTCATTATGGATCGCAAAAACCGGTCTGGAAGCACAGCAGACCAATATGGACGTGATTTCAAACAACCTGG
This sequence comes from Enterobacter sp. DN, assembly GCF_046054285.1. Classification (NCBI taxonomy): domain Bacteria; kingdom Pseudomonadati; phylum Pseudomonadota; class Gammaproteobacteria; order Enterobacterales; family Enterobacteriaceae; genus Enterobacter; species Enterobacter sp. DN. The sequence goes on along the minus strand of NZ_JBJJTG010000003.1, from coordinate 74,295 downwards.
CGAACGTCAATACCAACGGCTTTAAGCGCCAGCGAGCGGTGTTCCAGGATTTGCTTTATCAAACCATGCGCCAGCCCGGTGCACAGGCTTCCGAACAGACAACGCTGCCAAGCGGCCTCCAGCTGGGTACCGGCGTGCGTCCGGTCTCTACCCAGCGCGTGCATACTCAGGGCGGCCTGAACATGACCGGCAACGATACCGATGTCGCTATCGAAGGCAAAGGCTTCTTCCAGGTGCAGTTGCCCGACGGCAGCACCGCGTACACCCGTGACGGACATTTCGATAAAAATGAAAACGGTCAGTTGGTAAATGCAGAAGGCCATCCCATTCTGCCGGGCGTCGTAGTACCGCAGGACTCCAAAGAGATGCAGATAAGCCCTGATGGTATCGTCAGCGTGACGCTCCCGGGTCAGGCTCAGCCGCAGCAGGTGGGGCAGTTGACCCTGGCGACCTTTGTCAACGATGCCGGTCTCGAAAGCATTGGCGGCAACCTCTATCGTGAAACGCAATCCTCCGGCGCACCGAATGAACTGAATCCGGGCCTTGAAGATGCGGGTACGCTCAAGCAGAAGTACATTGAGACGTCTAACGTCAACGTGGCTGAGGAGCTGGTCAATATGATCCAGGTCCAGCGCGCCTACGAGATCAACAGTAAGGCCGTTTCTGCATCCGATCAGATGTTGCAGAGGCTTACCCAGCTTTAATTTCCTCTCTCTTACCGCTCCGGGCGCAGGCTCGGGCGGATAGATGGTTTATCGACACGTAAATGAAAACACTTTTTACATACAGTCCAACAGGGCTATCGCGTCCTGCACTGCTGGCGGGCGTGCTGCTGCTAAGCGGCTGCGCGCATATTTTGCAAAAACCGCTCGTGGACGGACCAACGTCGGCAGAACCATTACCGATGGCACCGGTCACAACCGGCGGCTCGCTGTTCCAGGCAGGACAGGCCATGAACTATGGCTATCAGCCGATGTTTGAAGACCGCAGGCCGCGCAGCGTGGGCGACACGTTGACGATCCTGCTTCAGGAAAACGTTAGCGCCAGCAAGAGCTCCTCCGCCAGTGCCAACCGTAATGGATCGGCCGGAATGGGATTACTGGCCATGCCGGGCAGCTCGAACAGCTGGCTGGGTAACGGCAAAGCTGACTTTAACGCGGAGGGCAAAAGCGACTTCTCCGGCAAGGGCGGGGCGGCAGCGCGCAACACCTTTACCGGCACCATCACGGTGACGGTAAATAAACTCCTGCCGAACGGCAATTTACAGGTGGTTGGTGAGAAGCAGATAGCCATAAACCAGGGGACCGAGTTTATACGCTTCTCGGGTGTGGTGAACCCTCGCACCATCAGCGGGGCCAACACCGTGCCCTCAACTCAGGTGGCGGATGCGCGCATTGAGTATGTCGGCAACGGCTACATCAACGAAGCGCAGACGATGGGCTGGCTGCAACGCCTGTTCCTGAACCTTTCTCCTTTTTGATACGACGATGAATACAAAATCCATTCTGTTATTTCTCGGCCTGCTGCTCAGCATTCCGATGCTGTACACGCCGGCGCAGGCCGAGCGAATTCGCGATCTGGCCACGGTGCAGGGGGTGCGCTCCAACTCGCTAATGGGCTACGGGCTGGTGGTAGGGCTTGATGGCACGGGCGACCAGACGATGCAGGCGCCGTTTACGGGCCAGAGCCTCAATAATATGTTGTCCCAGCTTGGGATCACCGTACCGGCGGGCACCAACATGCAGCTGAAAAATATTGCCGCGGTGATGGTGACGGCCGAACTGCCGCCGTTCGCCCGCTCAGGGGATAAGATCGACATCGTGGTCTCTTCTCTGGGGAATGCGAAGAGCCTGCGTGGCGGTACGCTGCTGATGACGCCACTTAAAGGGGCGGACAACCAGATCTACGCGATGGCGCAGGGCAATGTGCTGATCTCCGGGGCTGGCGCGCAGGCTGGCGGCAGTCGCGTGCAGGTTAACCAGCTTAACGGCGGTCGCATTAGCGGTGGGGCGACGGTTGAACGCGAAGTCCCGAATGACTTCGCCACGCAAAACACGCTGCGCCTACAGCTTAACGAGTCAGATTTCTCGCTGGCGCAGCAGATCAGCGACGAGATTAATCGTCGCTATAGCGGTGGGGCGGCAATCCCTGAAGATGCCCGTACTGTACGTTTGTTTGCACCGCCGGATGGTCCTTCCCGGGTGCGTTTCCTCGCCAATATCCAGGATATTCCGCTGCGGGTGGGGATACAGGATGCGAAGGTCATTGTTAACTCTCGTACCGGCGCCGTGGTGATGAACCGCCATGTTTCCCTCGATGCCTGTGCCGTAGCTTATGGATCGCTGACGGTAGAGGTTACACAGAATAATGTTGTGAGCCAGCCGGATACTCCCCTCGGGGGAGGGCAGACCGTCGTGGTGCCACAAACCGATATCTCAGTACGCGACCGCGGCGGCTCGCTGCAAAGCGTGCGCAGCAGCACGGATCTGAACGCGGTGATCAGGGCACTCAATACGCTTGGCGCGACGCCAAATGAGCTGATGTCCATTTTGCAGTCAATGAAAAATGCAGGCTGCCTGCGTGCGAAGCTGGAGGTGGAGTGATGAATGCTTTCGATCGTCTGGATAAGCCAGCCTTTGACGTTCGCTCTCTCGACGCGCTAAAGCGCGATGCACGCCGCGCTGAACCCGGGGCGCTCAGGGCGGCGGCGCAGCAGATGGAGGGGATCTTCGTGCAGATGATGATGAAGAGCATGCGCGATGCCACCATCAAAGATGACCTCATGCACAGCCAGTCCACCGATATGTTTACCGCGATGCACGACCAGCAGGTGGCGCAAAATATTGCCGGGAGCGGACAGCTTGGGTTTGCGGATATGATTGTGCGCCAGTCAGGCGGGGAGATCGATAGCCCATCGGTGTCGACGCCCGGCAGCGGTCCGCTTAATTTGCCGGGACTTTCCTCCTCCGTCAGATCCGCCACCGGTCCGCTGGCGCCGTCTGCGTCGGTCTCCTTCAGCAAAGTAGCGCAGGGGGCTCAATCCTTTATTTCTCGTCTGCTGCGTCCAGCACAGATCGCCGCCAGGCAGAGCGGGGTTCATCCGCAACTGATCCTCGCGCAGGCGGCGCTGGAGTCAGGATGGGGGCAGCGTGAAATCCCCACCGCTGACGGCCGCCCCAGCCATAACCTGTTCGGTATTAAGGCCGGAGGTGACTGGCAAGGCAAGACCACAGAGGTGATGACCACCGAATACATCAACGGCGTGAAGCAAAAGATAAAGGCCTCGTTTCGCGTTTACGATTCCTATGAACATGCGCTCGCCGATTATACGAAGCTACTCACTAAGAACCCGCGCTATGCGGGCGTTGCGCATTCCCGTTCGCCGGAGCAGGCGGCCAAAGCGCTTCAGGCGGGGGGATACGCAACCGATCCTGCCTATGCGAAAAAACTGATCACCATTATTCAGAAAGTAAAAGGTGATATTAAGCAGGGTGTAGAAGCCTATAAAAACGACCTCGCGAAAATATTTTAAAAAAGTTTTTAGATAAATTCGCAATCACCGATGAATAAAGCAGAGCAATAAATTTGACCCTGCCCGAATATCGGGCTGGAAATAACGGAATATCCAGGTGCCTTATGAACAACCTCTTTAGTCTCGCGAAAAGTGGCCTTAGCGTAGCGCAATCCGCTCTTAGTGTGGTAGGCAGCAACCTGACCAATGGCATGAGCGATACCTATAGCCGCCGCAGCCTTGTGATTGGTGAGCTCGGTGGCATGACCACGGGAAACGGATTTTATGGCTACGGTGCGACGGTAACTGGCGTCGATCGCGCTTACGATGCTTTTGCCAACAAGCAGCTACGCGGCTCCGTCTCAAACTGGGCCTCGCTTAACGGCCGCATGGAGCAATTGAGCGACATTGATAATATGTTGGGCGATGAATCCGACAACGTCTCTGTCTCTATCAATAACCTGTTCAAGTCGATGGCGACGCTGAGCGCAACCCCAGATGACGGCCCGGCCCGTTCCGCAGTATTCAGCTCACTCGGCGTATTGACCCAGCGCTTCAATGACAGCGGCAAGCGCCTCACCGCGCTGGAAAAGAGCACCAACACCAATATCGAAACCAGCGTTAAAGAAATTAATAGCATCAGCGACCAGCTGGCAGAAGTGAATAAACAGCTGGAACGCGTACAGGCGCAGAACGGTACGCCGCCTGCGGACCTGCTGGATCAACGTGATGCATTACTGGAAAAACTGAGTGAGCAGATCGGTATAGATGTAACCGAGAATAGCGTATCTGGCCGCGTCGACGTAACGCTTCAGGATGGTCGCCCCCTTGTCTTTGGCGAAAACGCCAGCAAGCTACAGGCCACAGCGTCTGAAAGCGATCCTGACAGAATCGTTGTCTCTTACGTTGATAGCAACGGTACTACCACGCCAGTTAACGAAGCGAGCATTACCAAAGGCCGCCTGGCCGGGTTGTTTAAGTTCCGCAGCGAAGATCTTGAGCTCGCTAAAAACGAGCTAAACCAGATCGCCTTTATGATGGCGAGCCGCATGAACGAGCAGCACCGTTTGGGTGAGACGCCAGCGGGTGTGCCGGGGGGCGATCTTTTCTCTCTGCCACCTATGAAGGCGGTGGCAAATGCAGGCAATGCCGGTGGGGGAACGCTCGACGCTATCAGCGTGACGGACTACACCAACGTAAAATCTGAAAATTACAGCATCGACTTTGATGGAACAAACTGGAACGTAATGGGGGAGGACGGACGCCTGGTGAAGCAGGTGCCGGCCGGTTCCGCCACGCTAGAGTTTGACGGCATTGAGATTGATCTCTCCGGTGTGACCGCAAGCGCCGGCGACAGTTTTTCCTTTAATCCTATGACTGGGGCTGCGGAGGGTATTGGCCGCGCGATCAACAGCGCACAGGATTTTGCCGCAGCGGATGCCTCCGGGGGCGGGGTGGGAAATAATCTTAATCTGGAAGAGATGCTTAAGATCCAGAATGAGAAACTGATTGGCGGCAGCACGCTGACGGAGGCTTATTCAAGCCTGGTGGGGACCATTGGTTCTAACGCGCGGGCGGTAAAATCGGGCATTTCCTCGGCTGAGATCGACCTGCAAACTAAATATGATGCGAAGCAGGCGCTTTCAGGTGTGGATATGAACGAAGAAACCGTCAATATGCAGATGTTTATTCAATATTACCAGGCCAATGCGCAAATTCTACAGACCGCAACCACCATGTTTGATTCGCTGCTTTCGATTAAATAAGGAGCTATCCGATGCGATTAAGTACGCTGTATATGTTTAAACAGAGCGCCGAGAGCATGTCAAAGCGCGTGAGTGATAATAATAATATTTATCTTCAACTCTCTGCTGGAAAATCGTTGCTGCGAGCCTCGGATGATCCAAAGTCCGCTACCGATGCGGTAAATTATCAGGATGCACTGGCGAAGCTTGAGCTTTACAGCAACGTACGTTCAACGGTGCGGAGTTCACTTGAGCATGAAGATAATATCCTGAATGGTGTGGGCAATTTGCTGACCACCACCCTCACCGAAAAAATCGTAGCGGCGAAAACGGAAAGCTACTCTGATGAAGATCGTCGGGCGCTGGGTGCAGAGATTAAAGGTATTCGCGGCAATCTGATGGATCTCGCGAATAATCGCGACGGGAGCGGGCGCTATATTTTTGGCGGATTTAAAAGCGATACGGCGCCGTTTGACGATGCGGGTAACTATGTCGGCGGTGATACCGCTCGTCGACAAACCGTTGCCGATGGTACGGATATGCAGACGGGCCACCTGGGCAGCGATGTTTTCGGGGATATATTCTCTGTTCTTGATAAAGCGGTAGAAGAACTTTCTCGCGATCCCATCGACCGTGATGCGCTGAATGCTGCGTTGAGCGCCGCCAGCGAAGCGGTTTCCGGCGGCATCGATCGTCTGGGTAAGGCGCAGGCGGAACTGGGGACCAACCTTCAGCAACTGGACGCGCTTGATATGAGTGGCGACGTCATGATCAACGACACCATAACCAAGGTTCAGACGGCCATTGGCGCTGACTATAGCACGATGACCTCGCTCATTATGGATTCTAAAATGTCAGAATTTGCGCTGAACGCATCCATGATGGTATTTCAGTCAATGCAAAAAATGAATTTATTTAATAAATAACATTATCTTTCCATCTTATTTCTGAAAGTTTTAGCCGCATATTATGTGCGGCTTATGAGGACCTATGTTAAATAAACTTAAAATCTATACCGTAATCAGCCTGATTATCGGCATGATCTCTTGCATGCTGTTTGGCGTTACGGCTTTTTCCGTTTATAACTCGGTGACGATTAATAAAAATTTTAAACGCGTTGTGGACGTTAATGACAGCAACGCCTACATGACTAACGCCGCATATAACATTAACTCGGTGGTGGCGAATACGAACGGGATGATGCTTCAGACGTCGCTGCATAAACCGCTGTCGCCAGAGATGATCAAACATACCCACAACCTGCTGAAAGAGGCGCGCAAGGAGATGGATGCTTTCGCGCAGGTGAAGTTCAACAGCCTGGCAGAGACAAGGGCTGCTGAGGAGCTTCGCGCCAAATTTGACCTGGTTTATAACACCGTCCAAACCAAGCTCGGCTATCTTGAGCGACCGGAAGGATACCCGGGCTCGATGAACGGTGATATGGAACTGCGTACCGAGCTGCGTCAAAAAATTGAGAAGTATTCAGAAATCTCATCTGACCGGGGGTACGAATATGTATCAGTAGCTGAAAGCAGCTACAAGATGATGATTTGGGTCAGCGTGGTGATGATGGCCATCGCGATTTGCGTATTGTTAGCCGTTCGCTACTGGTTGCGTATTGCGCTGGTGCGCCGGATGGAAACTACCGTTGAGATGCTTCAGCGCGTAGCGGCAGGCGATCTGAGTCATGCCATAGAGACTGGCGCTGATAACGAAATTGGCAAAATGCTCAGAGAGCTTGAGAAGATGCGTGTCTCCCTGACCAACACCATTACCGGTATCCGTGAAGGGGTAGTGAATATCCATTCTAACGCCCAGGAGATTGCTCAGGGCAACAGCGACCTTTCCTCCCGTACCGAAGAACAGGCTGCGGCCCTTCAGGAGACGGCTGCCAGCATGGAGCAAATTAAAACCACCGTACGCCAGAATGCGGATAACGCACATGCGGCGCGCAGTCTGGCAGAAGGGGCAAGCATGAATGCCCAAAATGGCGGTGAGGTGATGGTAAACCTGGAAGCTATCATGGCGCAGATTACCGAAAGCTCCCGTCAGATTGCTGATATTAACGGCGTCATCGACAGTATCGCCAATCAGACCAACATTCTGGCCTTGAACGCGGCGGTTGAAGCCGCTCGAGCGGGAGAGCAGGGGCGTGGCTTTGCGGTAGTTGCGGAAGAAGTGCGTAACCTCGCCAAGCGCAGCGCCGATGCAGCGAAAGAGATTAATCAGCTGATTAATACCAGCGTTAACAATATTGATACAGGTTCGCGCCAGGTAAGCCAGGCGAGCGGCGTCATGCAGGACATCGTGACTTCGGTTGCTGAGGTGACGCAGATTATGGGCGAAATCAGTTCGGCCTCTGACGAGCAAAGTGCGGGTATCAATCAGATTTCGCAGGCCGTGAACGAGATGGATCTGGTGACTCAGCAGAACGCGGCGATGGTGGAAGAAGCGGCCATGGCGGCAGGCAAACTGGAATCTCAGTCGGACGAGCTTGAGCAGCTTGTTGCCCAGTTTACCCTGCGAGATGAAAAAGTTGAAAAACGCCATACGCCCGCGCCGGAAAAAATGACGTTGCGTCACGTTGAAAATGATAATGCGCAGTGGGAAACGTTCTGACATCTGCGGAAAGGGAATAATTGGCGTCAAGAGTGCCGCCAATTATTCCTGTCAGGCAGGGAGATGATTAAATTAACAGAATGCGCATTTTTATAAAAGCTTATCGCACTTTTTGATTATGTGGTTTCAACTGATAATTGAGAATGTGAAGATTAGGTGGAAGAAATGCGTGGACGGTATATACACAGCTGAAGGGCTGGAGAATAAAACGGCATTGTGGTCAAAATACCATTTTATCGTCAGGCAAGAAGCGCTGCGTTTGCATAAGAGATTGCCTGCCAATGTCGAATTAGACGATCTCATTCAGGCGGGCTCCATGGGTTTTTTGAGTGCCATTGATAGCTTTGACCCTAAAAAAGGGGTGGCCCTTAATGCCTGGATCTCACAGCGTGTGAAATGGGCATTAATGGATGAGCTTCGGGAAAGTGATTGGGTTCCACGGCGCGTGCGATCGCATTCGCGGGAAATTGTGTCACTTATTCAGCAGATCGAACAGGAAAAGGGGGGAGAAGCGACCGAAGCTGATATTGCTGAACGGATGGGCGTTTCGCTAAAGGAATTTCAGCAAATGCTGGCTGATAATAATAGCAGCCAGATGTACTCTATTGATGAGCTTCAGGAAAACTATTCTGACAGTTGGGAGAGTAATGACGGCGAAAATGCACAGCTTAATCCGTTAAATGAGGCCATTCAGGAGAACTTGATAGCCAACATTGCTGAGCATATCCGAATGATCCCCAAGCGTGAACAGCAGATATTGCAGTTTTATTATCAGCAGGATCTGAACATGAAAGAGATTGGATTAATTTTGGGCGTTACCGAAACGCGCGTTAGCCAGTTGCACAGTTTAGCGATAAAACGTTTACGAAGCAGAATGGATCGGTTAAGGAAAGAATAACATAGCGATAACATTAACAAGATTAACAATATTTCCTAAGTAAAGTTAATTACGTTGCGTGATAATTAAGAATGTTTAACAATGCGTGTTTTTATAAGTAAATCATTTAGTTATGATAATTTTTGGGTGCGCGTTGTTTTCTTAAAGCTTGCTAGGAAAATTCTTAATGAATATGATTTCGTCAGATTTGTGATGTAGCCATCCTTTGGCATTGAAAAGTTTTTCGATAATTTATTGAATCAGCTTGACTGAATTCAGCGATTATCAATGCCAAAAGACTCTCTGCATCGACCGGGTAAACATTTTGCCTTAACTATTTAGCCTTGTTTGTGGTTGAAAAACAGTGGGAGCTTTTTGTGTCCAATTTTGACGAGTATCTGCAAAACATTCACGATATTAATCTTTCTTATTTATTACTGGCACAGCAGCTGATCAGACAGGACAAGTTTGCTGCCAGTTTTCGTCTCGGCTTATCCGAAGGCACGATTGATAATTTAAAAGAGTTGTCTTTACCACAGTTGATGAAACTGGCTGCGACCAATCAGTTGATTTGTCGTTTACGCGTCGATGACGAAGTGGTCATCGAAAATTTGACGAAAGATTCGCGTATTGAAGCTCTTCAGCAAATTCATACCGGCATCATTTTATCGACAAACTTACTTAATTCATTAAGCGAGTCCGATGCTGCTGTGACGGGAGAAGCATAAAATGTGCGAGAAAAGTTTATTGCAAGAAATTGAAGAGGTAAATATTGCCATGGGGTTAATTAACCTTGGGGCAAGAATGCAGGTTCTGGAATCTGAAACTTCTTTAAGTCGTCGGCGTTTACTGCGCTTGTATAAAGAGTTACGCGGCTGTCCGCCTCCAAAAGGGATGCTCCCTTTTTCTGAAGACTGGTTCATGTCATGGGAGCAGAATATTCACTCTTCCATGTTCTATAACATTTACCTTTATCTTCAGAAAACTGGGGGCGGGCGTCCTATTGAAATATTGATGAAAACCTACCGTCTTTATCTGGAGCAGTGTGGTTCTTGCTGCGACGATAAACCTGTCCTGGGGCTAACGCGTGCCTGGACATTATTACGCTTTATCGACTGCGGTATTATTTCCCGTAAGGCCTGTAGCGTTTGTTCCGGTGGTTTTGTGGTCACGACGGAATTCATCAAAAACCCGTTCACCTGTAGTTTGTGTAGCCCTCCTTCGCGGGCATTTAAGAAATCGCAGGTCAACCTCAGCGGAATCGCAGGCAATTATGCCACGCCGGAAATTATGACAGCCTGACGGATGTTCGATGGCAATGCACAGGATGGCGTTTTATTCGATGCCACGGCACTCGACATCGGTCAGCGAGTAAAAAGGAGAGAGTGTGTTAGTTATCTTTGGCTATCTTGTTGTTATTGCTACCGTATTTGGTGGGTTCGTACTGTCTGGTGGTAATCTGCTCGCGCTGTTCCAGCCTTTGGAGTTGTTAATTATCGGCGGTGCCGGGGTCGGCGCTTTTATTGTTGGTAATAACATGAAATCCCTTAAGGCGACGGGTAAAGCTATCGTGAAGCTGTTCGTGGGGAAACGCTACAACAAAACGGTTTATATGGACCTGATGGCGCTTATGTTTTTGCTGCTGTCAAAAAGTCGTGTTCAGGGACTCATGTCACTTGAGAAAGACATTGAAGATCCGGCGGGCAGCGAAATTTTCAGCGCTTATCCTCGTCTGATGAGTGATCCGATGTTAAGCAACTTTATCCTCGATTACTTCCGCCTAATGATTGGCGGAAGTATGAACTCGCATGAAATCGAAGCGTTAATGGATGAGGAAATTGAAACCTGCGAAGAGGAGCTTGAGGTTCCGGCCCACAGTCTGAATACCGTCGGCGATGCCTTTCCGGCCTTTGGTATTGTGGCTGCCGTCATGGGGGTAGTGAACGCGCTCGGTGCCGCGGACCGACCCGCAGCTGAGCTCGGAATGCTGATTGGCCACGCGCTGGTGGGCACGTTCCTCGGAATTTTGATTGCCTACGGGTTTGTTTTACCGCTTGCAACCTTGCTGCGTCAGATGAGTTCCGATCAGGTCAAAATCCTTCAGTGTATAAAAGTCACGCTGCTCTCCAGTCTAAACGGCTATGCGCCACAAATTGCCGTGGAGTTTGGCCGAAAAACCATTTTTACCAGCGAACGGCCTTCCTTTGAGGAGCTTGAAGAGCATGTGCGGGAAGTGAAATCCAGCGCCAGCCTTAAGTCTAAGTCTGCGGATGCCACGGCATGAAAAACGATTCCCCGATAATCATTTCGCGCAAGCGAAAGAAGAAAAAGCATGCTCATCACGGTGGTACGTGGAAAATCGCCTACGCCGATTTTATGACCGCGATGATGGCGTTCTTCCTGGTAATGTGGCTGATTTCTCAGTCCAGCACGGTGCAGCGGGAGATGATCGCCGATTACTTCCGCATGCCGCTTAAGCCATCTATGGCCAATGGCGACAAAACCAGCCTGAGCGACAGCATCATCCCCGGCGGCGGTGACGATCTGATGAAGCAGGACGGAGAAGTGGCGAATCATAAGCGGGTACAGAGCGAGCGGCAGCGCTGGATGGAGAGCCTGAAACAGGCCAGAGATAAATTGCAGCAGATGATCGAAACCGATCCCCGGCTCAATAACTTTAAATCCAACATAATGCTGCGTCTTACCAACGACGGCCTGCTCATTCAGATCACCGACAGCCAGGATCGCCCGATGTTTAGAGTAGGCAGCGAGCTGCCGGAATCCTATATGAACGGCATTTTGCAGGCGCTTGTGCCGCTGTTGCAGGAGTTGCCCAATAAAATCAGTCTCACCGGCCATACCGACTCGCTTCCCTATGTGGGCGGCACCTCCGGATACAGTAACTGGGAACTTTCTTCCGGACGCGCCAACGCCGCGCGCCGCGTGCTGGTTAAAGCAGGTCTTGACGATGAGCGTTTTCTTCGCGTGATCGGCACGGGAAGCCGTATGCCTTTAGAAAACAGTGATCCCTCAAGTCCGGCGAATCGCCGTATTAGCATTTTGGTATTAAGTAAAACCAAAGAACAGGATATCCGTCTGGAAGACACGCGCATGCATCGCCCAGAAAACGTCCTGAACAACACTACGCAGCAGGAGGTAAGGGGGTATAGCGATGGACATGAATGATTTCACCGAGATCTTTTTTACCGAAGCGGAAGAGCTGCTGGCCGAGATGGAGAAGCATTTGCTGGAGATTGATGCCGCATCGCCGAATCCTGAACAGGTAAATGCCATTTTTCGCGCAGCGCATTCTTTGAAAGGCGGGGCAGGGACTTTTGGCTTTAATGCCCTGCAAGAGACCACGCATTTACTTGAGAACCTGTTTGACCAGGTGCGAGCCGGAGAACGCTCGCTTAACCGAACGACCGTTAATCTATTTCTGGAATGTAAAGACATTATGCAAGCGCAACTGGAAGCCTATCAGTCTTCGCAGGAACCTGATGAAGCGAGTTATCGCTATATTTGTGAAGCCCTGCGCAAGATTGCTCTGGAAGACAAACATGCCCAGACGGCAGTCGAGTTGCAAGACAAAGCCGCGACGCAGCAGGGGGCAGCTGATGGTGAGCCTTTACTCTGCGTGACGTTGAAGAAAATTCCTGAAAGCGAGCGGGCAATGCTTCAGGAAGAGTTATCCCACATGGGAGAGATTGTCGCTACGGAGAAGGCTGATGATGGCATGGTGGTTCAGCTGCGCACGAGCGCCTCTGCCGACGATATCTCCGCGGTGCTGTGTTTTGTGCTTGAAGAGTCGCAAATACTTATCGAGCATGTCGTTCAACCAGCGTCGGTTGAAGTGACTTCTCCTGTTACGGACAAGGCTTCTGTAGTCGCGGACCATTCAGAACCGCCTTCACGACCTGCCGCGCCGGTGCCAGCCCGCAGTAATAGTCAGGAATCGGGCAGCATCCGCGTGGCGGTCAGTAAAGTCGATCAGATCATTAACCAGGTGGGTGAGCTCATCATCACCCAGGCGATGCTATCTCAGCTTTCCAAAAAACTTGATCCAGCGAGCTACGACATGCTCTCCAGCTGCGTGGCGCAAATGGAGCGTAATACACGCGAGCTTCAGTCATCAGTCATGTCAATTCGAATGATGCCAATGGATTATGTGTTTAGCCGCTTCCCGCGGCTGGTGCACGATCTGGGTTCACGCCTGAACAAAGAGGTAGAGCTAACTCTTCGTGGCGGCTCGGCCGAGCTGGATAAGAGCCTGATCGAACGCATTATCGACCCACTGACTCATCTGGTGCGTAACAGTCTCGATCACGGCATTGAGCAGAAAGAAGAACGTGCCCGTAAGGGGAAGTCGGTAGTGGGCAATCTTATCCTCTCGGCGGAACATCATGGCGGCAATATCATCATTGAGGTGACTGATGATGGTGCCGGACTGAACCGGGAGAAAATCCTCGCGAAAGCCCGCTCCCAGGGAATGAATATCAGCGACACCCTCAGCGATGAGGACGTATGGATGCTGATTTTCGCCGCGGGATTTTCCACCGCAGAAAGCGTGACGGATGTTTCCGGGCGCGGCGTGGGTATGGACGTGGTCCGTCGTAACATTATGGCCATGGGCGGCCATGTCGAAGTCCTTTCAAAGCCGGGAGAAGGCACGACGATACGCATTATTCTGCCGCTGACGCTGGCAATCCTTGATGGCATGCTGGTGAAAGTTGGACAGGAGATCTATGTTCTGCCGCTCGGCGCGGTAATGGAATCGCTGAGGCCCGGCGAGGATATGCTCTGCCGCTTCGTCGGGGAGGAACGCCTGCTGCAAATTCGTGGCGAATATCTTCCGCTGGTGATGCTGCGTCAGCGCCTATCGGTGCCCGGCGAGACCGCACCTGAAGATGGCATTGTAGTGATCGTCCAAAGCGCTGGATGCCGCTACGCCCTGTGGGTCGATCAGCTCATTGGTCAGCAACAGGTTGTGGTAAAAAACCTCGAACAGAACTATCGCAAAGTACCGGGCGTTTCAGCCGCGACCATTCTCGGTGATGGCAGCGTTGCGCTAATCCTCGACGTGGTTGAACTGTCGACGATGAACGGACAAAAGGAAAACCATGTCAGGCCGACGTTCGGCAAGCAAGGAGTAACAGCATGACCCAAACAACGACAAAGCCTGCGGGCGCGGACGCTATTGCGCAGGAGTATCTGGTTTTTCGTCTCGGTAACGAAGAATATGGGATCGACATTCTGAAGGTACAAGAGATACGTGGATGCGATAGCGTTACTCGTATCCCGAACGCGCCAGGTTTTATCACCGGCGTGACCAACCTGCGCGGTGTGATAGTGCCAATAGTTGACCTTCGCGTGCGCTTCAGTCTCCCTGACGTTCAGCAGGATGACAGTACGGTGGTGATCATCCTTAACCTCAATAATCGCGTTGTAGGAATCGTGGTAGACGGTGTGGTTGACGTGCTGTCGATGGACATGGATCAGATTAAACCGACGCCGGACTTCGCGTCCATGCTATCAAGCCGCTATCTTCTTGGGCTTGGCGTGATGGAAAACAGAATGATCATCCTGGTCAATATCGAAATGCTGCTCAGCCGTGAAGAGATGGATATGGTGGATTCGATGCTGGAAACTAGCCTGGCCTAGCCTGATATATACCCACCGCCATTATAAAATCCCCCTGCGATTGCAGGAGGGATTGATTAAGCATTCTATGACCGCAGGCGCTTACCGGTCTGGGCATCAAACAAGAACATTTTTTCCGCGTCTACGGTGAGGAAGACCTTCTGACCCACGTTGATATCCAGCTTTTCATGGGACACCACGATCAGCTCCTGATCGTTGATACGCACCCGGATCTCCTGTCCTTCCCCGGTCATTTCTATCAGCACGATTTCCGCAGGCATCCCTGACTCGCCGATCCGGATATAGTGCGGCCGGGTGGCGCAGATGATCTCCATCCCTTCAATATGTGAGCGGAGGGGGCAGGGGAAGCGGTAGCCGTTGTTGAGCACAATCTCGCCGTGCTGAATCACGCCTTTAAGGGTGTTAATTTCCGGCGTGCCGATAAAGCCCGCGACAAACAGGTTATCCGGGTTACGGTACAGCTCTTCCGGGGTGCCGACCTGCTCAATATGTCCGGCATTCAGCACCACAATCCTGTCCGCCATGGTCATCGCCTCCGTCTGATCGTGCGTGACGTAGATGGTGGTGCGCCCCATCCGCTGGTGGATCTTACGAATTTCTCCGCGCATTTTATGGCGCAGTTTGGCGTCCAGGTTGGAGAGCGGTTCATCAAACAAAAAGGCCTTCGGGTCACGCACCAGCGCGCGTCCCATCGCCACGCGCTGACGCTGGCCGCCGGAAAGATCCCGCGGGAGGCGATCGAGCAGATGCGTCAGGCCGAGGATTTCCGCTGCCTCTTCCACGCGCGCCATCCGTTCCGCTTTTGAGACGCTGGCAAGCTTCAGGGCAAAACTCATGTTGTCCCGCACCTTCATGTGTGGATAGAGCGCATAGCTCTGGAACACCATGGCGATATCGCGTTTTTTGGCGGGCAGAGTGTTGACCACCTCGCCGTGCATCAGCAGTTCACCGGAGGTGATGTCTTCCAGACCCGCAATCATGCGCAGCAGGGTGGATTTCCCACACCCGGACGGGCCGACCAGCACAATAAATTCGCCTTCGTGAATGCTCAGCGAGATCCCTTTAATGATGCTGACGTTGCCGTAGGATTTGCCGAGATTATTTAAAACGATTTGGCTCATGTTACTCTCCTCGCCCGGCGGTGTGGCCTGGCTGCAATAATGGCATGACGTGCTGGCGGTAAAGCGCCGCCGCAGCGAGATCCTGCTGGATAATGCTTTGTGCTGATTCGCTGAAGCGCAGCGCGGCCGTACGCAGATCCAGGCGGTTGGCGCTATCAATACCCGCCAGCACCTCAGGTTCGACAATGGCTTCCCCGTGCAGCGCGCCTAAAATCGCGCCGCTCATCACCCCGATAGAGTCGGTATCACGGCCTGAATTGATAGCGTCTTCCACCGCCCCGCGAAACTCGCCTTCGCGCAGCAGGCAGAAGGCCAGCGCCATCGGCAGTTCCTCAATCGACATCAGACGCGAGGGCTGGTAGGCCATGGTCGGGACGCCCGCTTTTTCCGGGCCGTGCATCAGGTCATCACCCATCGGTGAGAAGGGCAAAAGCGCATCGTGCAGGGCGTCAACGACCTGTTGATAATCCCATGCGGTTCCACGGTAGCGATGCGCGACCTCAAGCGTTGCCGCAATGGCCTGGCGGGTGCCGTCTTTAGCCAGTTTCAATGCGATGTTGGTGATAGCCTCAATGGTGATGCCAGGAATAAATGCCGCTGCAACGCAGGCGGCGAAGACCCCGGCGGCCTCCAGCCCATAGCTCTGCTGATGCCCCTGGGTGAAATTAATGGCTTCCTGGTAAGCTGCCTCAGGGTTGCAGGCATTAATAGCTCCGATGGGGGCGGCATACATGGCTGCGCCGCAGTTCACCATATTGCCCACGCCGCCCTGGCGCGGATCGCAGGCGGCCAGTTGCAGACGATGGAAGATCCATTTTTCCGGATAAAACAGGCGCTCAATAACCAGCGCTTCCCGATCGAGTTCCGGCACCCAGCGCGGTTCCCAGGCAATCTTCCGCACAAAAGACTCCCCCATATCCCACGCATCAACGTGACGGCCCAGCTCGCTGTAAACCTCCATCAGGCAGAGCGTCATCAGCGTATCGTCGGTGATGATACCGTTGCCGCGTACGCGGTTGTTGCGCCGTGCGGACGGCTCGTCCATCCGGTGCCAGCGCTGGTGGATGGAGGTGACGCGGCCATATTTCTCCGCGATTTGCCGGGCGGAGAGTTTCTCAACCGGTCCGCCTAAGGCATCACCGAACGCCACGCCATACAGCATGCCCAGAATGCGGGACGTGAACGATAAATCAGCGGCTTGAGTAACGGTCATTTTAATTTTTCCTCTGCATATTCGGTCATGGCGTTTCCACCTGCGGCTTTCCAGGCGCTGACATACTGATCCCACTGATCAAATGACGCTTTGCCAGAGACAAACTGGTACGCCCACTGGTTATAAATACTGCTGGTTGAGTCGATGGCGGCGGCAAACGACGCCGGGAAGATAAAGGCGTTATCCGCCGTAAAATAACGTTGTGAATTGTCGATATAGCGCAGCATCGCGGGCGTCCGCCACTCCACCGGCGGCTTCCAGTTGGCGGCCTGGATAAACCGCGGATACCAGGCATTAATTTTTGGCGTCACGTTTATCGTGTTGCCCTTACGAACGTAGTGCGTGTTCTCGAAGCCCATCTGCTCCATCATTTGCCCTTCCGGGCTTGCCAGAAAATCGAGCAGGATCATCACTTCCTTTTTATGTTTCGAGAGCGAGGACATGGCAAAGCCGCGCGTTTCCATGGAAACATCTGTCGCCGCCAGCCCTTTACCTGCCGGGCCTTCGGGTGGGTCGAGCAGGGTGAGGGTGGCGTCAGGATGGATCTGACGCATCTTTTCCTGGTACACGCCGACGTTGCCTGGCGATGAGACGGATACCACGCCAACCTTGCCGGTATAAAACTCATCTTCTTTTAGCTCCCAGTTGGTGGTGATGTATTGGGAGGAGAGCAGTCCTTTCTGATACAGAGAATGGTAGAACTCCAGCTTGCTCCGCTCCTGCGGGCTTATCTGGGCGTTGATCAGCTTGCCCTGGTCGTCCTTGAGCCAGGTGGCGTGAATGCCAAACGCCGGGTTCATAAAACCGTCGAGATCGCGCAGGTCTTTCTCGGAGGTGATCCCCCAGCTATCCGTCTTACTGTCGCCGTTGTAGTCGCCGGCGTGGATCGCATTGAACAGCGTGACGTACTCCGCCAGCGTTTTGGGTGATGCGCTGAATCCGCTCTTCTGTAACCAGTCCTCACGGATCACCGGCTGGCGCGCGCGCAGGGGAAAGACATACAGCAGGGTCGGATGGTTTTGCAGGCGAAGCCGGTTGTGCGGCCACAGCGCCTCTTTCAGATAGCGGGTTTGCGCAATCCACGGACGCCAGTCTTCAAGAATGCCCTGTTCAACCATCTTCTGGTCGCTGCCGTTGAAATAGATCAGATCAGGGATGGTGCCGGAGAGCAGCATCACGTTCAGCACGTCGGAGTAGCCGGAAGACGACAGGTTGACGATCTCAATGTGGATATCGTGTCCCTGGCGTGCCAGCGCCTGCTCGATTCGCTGAATATGCGCGACATCTTCGCGGTTGGTGGTCAGCAGATCTTTTTCCACAATCCGGATAGTGACCGGCTCGGCCCAGGCGGCCTGGCATAACAGCAGGCCGCAGGCGATTGCTGTGAATAATTTCATCGTCATCTCCTGTTAACCCTTCACCGCGCCGGACATGGTCCCTTTGGTGAAGAAGCGCAAAATAATCGGGTAGATGGCAATCAGCGGGGCGATGGTTAAGGTGATCATCCCGGCTTTCAGCGCCTTGATGCTGATCTGGCTGGCATCGGTGTAGTTCGACATGCTTTCGACGCCTACCATCGCCAGCTTATCGCCCTCGACGACAAACTGACGCAGCACCACCTGCAACGGCCATTTGTCCGGGTCGTTGAGGTACACCATGGCGCGGAAAAACTCGTTCCAGTGCAGCACCATGTAAAATAACGTGATCATGGCAATGGACGATTTGGCGACCGGCATAATGACGTACCACAGCGTCTGGAACGGGTTCGCGCCATCGAGTTCGGCGGCTTCCAGCAGCTCCTCCGGGATCTCTTCGAACAGGCGAACCAGAATAATCAGGTACAAGGCGAAGACGGCGCGATACAGGATGACGGACCAGTAGCTGTTCAGTAGCCCCAGCTTTTTCATCACCAGAAAATCGGGGATGATGCCCGGCTCAAAGACGATGGTGAACAGGACAAACATAAACAGCCAGCGGCGTCCCGGCAGGCGTTTTTGCGCCAGCGCCCAGGCCAGCAGCACGGTGAAAACTACGTTGATGATGGTGCCCACCACGGTAATCAGCATCGCATTGCCAAACCCGCGCAGCACGGCTTCGTTGGTCAGCAGCAGCTTCCAGACGTCCAGCGAAAAGCCCTGCGGAATAATTTCCAGGCCGCTCATGCCGGGCACGTTTGCCGGGCTGGAGAAGGATATCGCCACCAGGTTGAGGATCGGTTGTAGCGTCACGACAACCAGCAGCATCAGTACCGAGAGAATAAGCACGTATTCGATGCGCTCAAAAGGGGTGCTTCGTGATGAGATGCGCATTACCAGACTCCTTTACCCGTCAGGCGTTTTGAAACGTTATGTGCCAGCACGATAAGGATCATGCCGATCACGCCTTTGAATAACCCTGCGGCGGTCGCCAGCGAGAACTCCCCGGTGCGCAGGCCCATGCGGTAGACGTAGGTGTCGATGATGTCTATCTGACCGTTCACCACGTCGTTGGTCATGTTGAAGACCTGATCAAAACCCTGGCTCAGGAACAGCCCGACGTTGAGGATAAACAGCGTGGCGATGGTCGGGGTGATAGCGGGCAGGGTGATGTGCCAGATTTTGCGCCAGCGCCCGGCACCATCCATTTCCGCGGCTTCATACAGTTGTGGATCGATGGCGAGGATCGCCGCGATGTAAAGTAATGAGTCCCAGCCCGCGCTGCGCCACATTTCAGTGAACACCAGTACCCAGCGGATAGAGCCGCTGTCGGTCATAAAGGGGATCGGGTCATAGCCCATCGATTTAATAATGTCGTTAACCGCGCCATCAACCGGCGAGAGCGTGGCAATCGCGATGCTGGCGATCACTACCCAGGAGAGATAGTGCGGCAGATAAATCACCGACTGGACAAATTTACGGTAACCGGATGAGCGCACTTCATTGAGCAAGAGCGCCACGATAATGGGAACCGGAAAAATAAAAATCAGCTTCATTGCGCCGATAATCACGGTGTTCTGTATCACCTGCCAGAAAACAGGGGATGACATCAGCGTGGCAAAATACTGCATCCCGACCCAGATATTCGGCGGGATAATACGGTACTGCTCAAACGCAATTTTGGTTTCCCAAATGGGTAAATAGTGCCAGATAAAATAATAGATAACTCCAGGCAGGGCCATCACGTAGAACGGCCACCACCGGCGTAACGTCTGGCGGCAACGTGCCATGCGGGATAGTGTTTGCTGGTGAGGCATGTTATTTACCTGCGGTATCGCGTCGCCGGGTTTAGATTCTGTCAGGGCTTTCATCGGACATACTCCCATTACTGAAATGGTTGTCGTGAATATAATCTGTGTTTGCAGAAATATGCGTGCGTTAAATTTTCTCGGTGAGAATTTTTTTATCGTTATATTGCGCGAGGCGGGTCAGGACATCTTTATATTCGGGCATATTTGATGCGCCTTCTTTTTCGACGGCCAAAGACGCGAAAGCACAGGCAAATTTTGCTGCATGAATAATGGATTCCCCTTTCGCCATCGCGGCGGCGAATGCGCCGTTGAAGGCATCGCCAGCACCGGTGGTATCCACACATACGGCTTTCAGCGCCGGGATATGAATAAATTGCTCACCGTCATAAATAAGCGCGCCTTTCGCTCCCATGGTGATGATGACGCGACCAACCCCTTTCGCTTTAATGGCTCTGGCGGCTTCCTTCGCGCTGGCAAGGTCCACGATATGAATGCCGGACAGCAATGAGGCCTCAGTCTCGTTTGGGGTCAGAAAGTCCACGTTCTTCAGGCAGCTAACCACATCAGATGACCAGGGGGCAGGGTTCAAAACCACCTTAATCCCGTTACGGCGGGCAATTTCAATGGCCCGAAAGGTAGCTGGTAGATTATTTTCCAGCTGGGTTAAAAAAATATCTGCGTTTTTCACTTCAGGGGTAATCGCTTCAACTTCATCGGCAGTAATGGACCGATTGGCCCCAGGGCTGATGGCAATCATATTTTCACCATCACTTTGACAAACATAAATAAGCGCGGTGCCGGTTTTCTGATCTTTATCCTGATAAAGCGTGAAGCTGTCGATAGCAGAAGATGAAAGATGTTCAAAGGCCATCTGACTAAACTGATCGTTACCCACCTTACCGACAAAATGGGTTTTAACATTGCATTTGCTTACGGCCAGCGCCTGATTGGCGCCTTTGCCGCCGGGTCCAATAATGGTATTTTCGGAAAAAATAGATTCTCCGCTTTGCGGGAAACGATCGACATTAGCAATAATATCAACGTTGAATGAACCCAGAATACAGACTTTACCTTTCATCTTTCGCCCTTTATGTCGGGATTTGATCGTTTTTCTTGACTGCGCGGAGTCAAAAAAATGAATGATATTGCTATCTAAATTATTGACTGATTGGGTATGAAAAATACGGCGTTTGATAATTGCCCCACCGTGGCATCGCTCAATGCCGCCTTCCTGCGCTAATAAGTTCAGGTCGCTGCGAATCGTTTCCCTGGTGACGTTAAATACTTTCGCAAGCTGATTCACCGTCGCCCGTTCGTACCTGTTAAGCCAGGTCAAAATTGCATAATGCCGTTCTTTATTGAGCATAAGGTCACCTCGGTAGTTATATTATTGTTTCCTTGTTGTTAATGTTTTGGTGTTGTTCACAGATCGTTCGATAAAACAAAAGGAAACGGAAATAAATGAGGTGATAACTATTTAATATCAATTGGTTATGTTGATTGCGTGAAGGGGGGTTGGGCTTTGATTTGCAGTGCGGGGATTACAACGATGGCATGGGCCATGACGCAACGTTAGATCTTTCTCGGGCGCTTTAGCACGCAGAACATTGGTGTAGGTCTGGGGGCTGTGGCTGATCCGGCATGAACCGGAATACCTGAACGTATAGCGATAATCGCCGGACTAAGTCGAATGGCTCGGAGAACGACAGACACAAAAAAGCCCGCAGGGCTTGCGCCGTGCGGGCTTTCAGGACTTCATCGGATGACTCTGGTATTCACCGATGGAGAATTTTGGTGGGCTGGCGGAGTCTGAATTGATCCGATAACCATATGAATTAAAAAATTAATTATTCAATTCAATTATTCTTTGGTGCCTAAGAAGGTGCCTAAAACTAATTTTCATTTTATCGGTCCGCTTGGCGTTATCTTACAAAGCTGCTTAGAAGAAGGCGAGAGCTGGTTTCGACAATCACTTCGCCGGGTTCCTCCGCGATACGAAGTCTAAGCCCTTGAGCATTAACGGCAGCTATCAGCTCAGCGATCTCGATACCGTCAACATCGACCGCGATTTTCCCCATGTTCAGCGCCAGCACATTGATGCTGTTAGCGTTAAGGTTCAGGCCGATTTTCACTGTGCTTCTCCTCCCTGATACCGGCCCGTTGTGATGCGGGTTATGTTGCTATAGCCGCTTCTTACTATCAGTCCGGTTGCACGACGGGCATGCAGAATGTCGATGGCACCAATTAGCGATGAGCGCTCGCTGAGGTTAAAACTGCTGTTGTCGGTGCGCACCAGTTCATACCTTTGCACAATGAAATTGACAGCATCACACAGAGAGATACGGGCGTTGATGTGCGCCTGAATTACGCTGTCATCGCCAAAAGGCGTATCGTTGAGCGTAAGGCCATAATGTTTATCTAGCAGATGTGTGAGCAGCAGCTGCCAGACCTGCACGGGCGACGGGCATGGCTCAGCCGCCCGTGGCTCGGATAACGGTAAAGTTTGCATTGGGTGTGTCCTGTTTTGGGAGGTGGCCGGTCAGCCGGTTACAGTCGAAGAGGGATAAATCGCGATGTAAACATAACCGTGTGAGCCAAGCGTGTCGGCTTCGCAGGTCAGTCCAATGTGATTCAGGGTAACACGTTGCTGAAGGCGAGGATTCAGCTCACCGGTTGTAAGCATCTGCTCCAGCTGTTTCATTATCAGCGGAAAAGCTTGGTCAAGGCGTAGTGCTTCATCGTCGCTGAAGTCGCCGGTAAATCCTGCCCGGTCAGCCAGAAAGTGCAGTCGGTTGCCTTCCTGCACCAGCCTAGCATCGAAGCTCGGCGTTTTACTGCACGTAAGCCCCCATTGTTGAGAATGCATTTGTCCTCCTTCAGGACAAGCCGCGTTCGGCGAACGAGACAATCTCTTTGCTGCCGATAATCAGATGGTCCAGCACGCGCACCTCAACCAGCGCCAGCGCTTTTTTCAGCCGTTCAGTGATGCGTCGGTCTGCGTCACTGGGCTCGGCATACCCGGAGGGATGGTTGTGGGCAAAGATGACCGCAGCGGCGTTGTGCCGCAGTGCGGCTTTAACCACTTCGCGGGGATGAATTTCCGTGCTCGCGATGGAGCCGTGAAACAGCGTTTCGTATGCCAGTAGCCGGTTCTGATTGTCCAGGAACACCACCATGAACACTTCACGCTCCAGCCCTGCGAGGTTCAGCCGCAGCCAGTCGCGGGTAAGTGATGCTGAGGTAAACGACACGCCCGGTTCACGCAGGTGATTTTCGATCAGCGTCAGGGCGCGTTTTATGGTGCGGTGTGATGAAAGAGGAAGAGATAATGCAGTCGTTTCCATAACGTCCTCCGGCATCAGTCGATTATGTGCATGATGACGCTGCTTTCAGGATGGCTCAGCGCAAATTCGCGCAGGCGATAGTAGTGTTCGCTCATGGCGGGACTGTCGGTTCTGCAGGCGTGGTGGCTCCAGTTCAGCAGGCAGACTGCGATGCCAGCGGCTTCGCTGCTCATCTCCGCGCAGTTGCCATTCAGTTTGTTGAACATGGCCCGGTTATCCTCACTGTCGGGTGCGATGAAGGCACCACCGTTGCTGAGCGTGTAATAATTCCAGTATCCGCCGTTGTAGGCTTCACACAGGCGATCCATCCAGGCGAAGGCGCGGGGCTCCAGCAGCATCCACTGGGAGATTTTGCCGAAGTGCTTGGGCCAGAAGTTAAGACGCTGCCTGTCGGGTACAGGTGATGCGGTGACGGGTGATGTGATTTGATTCATGGTGATTCCGTATGAGTAGTTTGAAAACAAAAAGGCCATGCTTCCCGTAGGAGGCATGGCCTGGCATGTTTTAAGTGAGTGGTAGCTGAGGTGTGGCAGATGCCCGTCTCAGCCAACCGCGACGATTAATTCACGGCAACTGATACTGACAATGGCTGGTAATACTGCGGATCGAAGATGGACAGTGGCAGATCAGTCTGATGACCTGCACGTAATTCAGTTACCTTCAAAATTTCAACGGTACTGACACCTTCAACACATTCATGCTCCAGAAAAGCGTCCTGTGAACGTGTTGCGTCGCTTTTTCCAAAGGGACCAACTTCCATGACGCCCTGCGCGAGCGTTTTGCCAGCCTTGTCTTTCAAATCCAGTGACACATTCAGTTGGCCGAAACCTGTCCCACTTCCGCCGTTATCGAGGCGAAACTGATAAACACAAATATTGCCGGGAGTCCAGACAGTATCGGTGTTACGGATACTGATGTAGCGTTGTTCGTCGGCCTGTGCGGGTTGCAAATGGCACCACGTCAAACCAGCGATGAAAGGTAGGGCTTTAAGAAATTGGTTCAAAAATGATGCTCCTGATTTTGGTAAGGGATCGCTTTGCTGTTGTTGGAAGGCCCTTAGCAGTTGCCAGTACGACGGCATAGCTCCGTCAAACTTTGTTGTGCTACCCATTGTTGTAACTTCCGATCTTCTTCCGAACGTTTAGCTGCCAGAGCAGCCTGCTGCTGCTTGTTCACACAATTATCCGGCATGACCATAACGACTTTCGGGGTCATCTGCTGTCTGATCTTTTTTGCTTTAGCATCGATATCATCAACTGGCGGGTAGCTAAGAAGATCATCAATCGCTTTTTGTCGTGCTGAAGATTGATTGTCGATAATAGCGAAATAGCATCCTTCACCTTTGTCTTTTCCCTGATAGACCGTTTCAATGTCATTGTAGGTTTCACCTACAGGCTCTATTTTCAGTTGGCGAATCGTGTGCGTCTTTTTATCGGCAAGAAAAAGCGCACCACCACCACGGACACGTAACAGAAACTGTTTCGTCCACGGATAGTTATCAATCACACTGGCCTGATAGAGCATGTTGTGCAGTATGTTGTCATCCATACCATCGGCAGATTTCCAGCCTTCAGCCTGCATGTATTGCCAGGCTTTAACAGTTCCGACAATATTTCCAGCTTCAGTTGGGAAAACAGCCCCCAAGAAAAAGCTGGCAGCCAGCGCTGTAGTAGTAAGCAGTTTCATAATGATTATTCCTTTTGATGTATAAGGCCGCAGTTGGTTGCGACTAGCATTGAATTGAAAAAGCGAAAGAGGGGTAAAGCCTGAAGAAAATCCGGGCGTGAGAGGATGTCACGCACAGTGATATCCGGGGAAAAACTGTCTTTATGGAGCGTGATTGCCCGAATATCCGTCAAAGGAAAGACGACAATCCGTGCCTGATGCTCTCCCGTCAGATACCACTCGCCTTCACGCAGAACCAGCCGGTAGGGAGCGAGACCTGTACAGCGGCAACCTTTACCGAGCAGCGTCACCTTTCGATGTTCAGATACCGCGCTCACCAACCGAGTAAACACGCCTGAGTCTGGTGATGAAGCCTGAGCTGCTCCCTGCCAGATAAGGCAAGGAGACTCCCCTGGTCCGCTCAACAGTGAACTGACCAGATGGTTATCCATATCTGGAAACAGTGCTTCAACGCCTGACTGGCGAGCAAATGTCATTACCGCCAGCTCTCTCTGTCGGCTACCGGATAACAAACGGCATCGGCCTTTACGATACTCCAGGTCCAGATACATCAGTCTTTCCCGAAAGTCCCGGCGCAGGGTTCGAACCGACACACCAAATTCAGTTGCCAGCGCTTGCAAATCCAGTGTTTCGCCAGCCACCAGACGGCTGATAATTAACGACAGTCGGACGGCAAGCCGATCATGACGACGTTCAACCTGAGCCATGAGGCAGGTTCTCCAGTGAGATAATTAGCTGAAAATAAAAAGAATATCTTAGCGAGGGTGTGGGACAGGGAATGGACACCAGACGACGTATTTTTTACAGTTGCCAAAATCAACTGTGACGGGGCGTCAAGGAGAAACAGTCGAAATTCAGCGCCTTATAAAACGCCAGAACGGACAGGATATGTCCCGAGGATAATGGCAGGTAGGCCAGCTCAGAAGAAAATCCAGTCCCAAACGGCTCGAGCAACGGACACCACCGTCTCACGGACAGTACGGATGACCGCTTTTAGTGGCGAGGGTACAAATGATGCCGCTTCCGCAGAATCAAACACTTCTCCGACCGCATTACCAAAGCCCTCACGAGCCTGCTTTTTTACCAGTTCACTGCATAACCTCCCATGCAGTTGTACCGCCAATGGGCTGGTGGCACGATCCGGCAGGCAACGCATCATCGTTTCTACCGTTGATGGCAGATTCCATTCTGTTCTCGCTGAGACAACGCACACAGGATGGTGTGGTGAAAATAGCTGACGAATGGACTCCAGCTTGGCCTCGATATTAACCGACTGGTCCGGTGATGGCGCATTGCCGGTGACATTCCACTCATGGCTGGGCTCTATTTTGTCAGCCTGGTTAACGATAAAAAGTGTCCGATGCTGGTGGTCAGTCATCACTCGCTTGTAGAAGCGTTCATCGACGGAGAAAGCACGATCATCGGCTTTGATTACCCACAGGATTAAATCCAGCCCAGGGAGGATTCGGCGATATAAAGATTCATATTCTTTATCCCGTTGCTCACTCTCACCTACACCGGGTAAATCTACGAGTATTAGGCTGTGGTGAACACTGCGCAGCCGGAATCGCAGCACGTCGCGGGTACAGGCACTGATATCGCTGATGGGCGTAACCTCACTTTGGAACAGAGCATTGCAGAGCGACGATTTCCCTGCGCCTGTTTTTCCCATAATGCCGATGACCGGTTCGTAGTGAGTGAGCTTTTGAATATGGTCAAAAATATGTTTGCCAATGGCGTGGGGAAGTGATGCCAGTGGCTTTTC
Organism: Enterobacter sp. DN; assembly: GCF_046054285.1. Taxonomy (NCBI): domain Bacteria; kingdom Pseudomonadati; phylum Pseudomonadota; class Gammaproteobacteria; order Enterobacterales; family Enterobacteriaceae; genus Enterobacter; species Enterobacter sp. DN. Next base: position 47,527 of record NZ_JBJJTG010000003.1, on the reverse strand, counting down.
GATGGCCTGCAGACCTTCTGATTTTTTCACGATACGACCTCAGTAGAAAAACAAAACCCCTGAGGCAAGAAGGCGTCAGGGGGGATTCATGGAGATAATATCTATCTGAAATTATTTTGATGAGCAGAGTTATTCGCACAATACGGCTTTCTCAATGAGTTAAACAATTGGTAGTAGGTCTGACCTTATTGTGCTGAATGCACTGCTGATGGCGCTGTGGAGACGTAATCCACAAAAACAGGTGCTGATACATTCGGACCAAGGCAGTCAATATACAAGCCACGAGTGGCAGTCATTCCTGAAGTCACATGGTCTGGAAGGGAGTATGAGTAGACGTGGCAACTGTCATGATAATGCCGTTGCCGAAAGTTTTTTTCCAGCTTCTCAAATGTGAGCGGATAAAGAAAAGGATCTACGGAACGCGGGAAGAAGCCCGAAGCGATATTTTTGATTACATCGAAATGTTTTATAACAGCAGGCGTCGACATGGTTCGAGCAATCAGGTATCGCCGAATGAATATGAACAGCAGTATTATCAACGGCTCGAAAGTGTCTAGATTACCCGTAACGATTCAGAAGGCTTCGAAGTGAAGCCTTCTACTTTCAGATGAGATACCGAATAAGATCCTCAAAGTTTACGGGTGAAAGATTTCTGAATTCGTAACTCATATAGCGACTCCGCCCGCAATATTTTGGTTACTAGCACTCAGAAGCTACCTGATGGATATGAATACGCTTGTGAATATGTTGGTGATTCACGTAATACCTGTGCAAATTGTGCGTCTTGTTGGAGCGGTAATGAAAACCACGCTCCCCCCACATAAGCCATACCAATACCTTGCCGGATTGCATCAAGTAACGATCAAGTAGATCACGGCGCAGATAACTGACTGAGCCACTGACAGCCGAATCATACTCGCCAACTTTGCGGTACAGTGATGCCACACCTGCTGCATCATGCAAATCCCATGTGTTTGCACGGTATCTGAGATTCAAAGCCTCACAAAGTTGCTTTGAGGGTAGGCTCGCACCGCTGCTTTGGTTCTCCACGCTATGGTAACTCTCCCAGTTGTATTCCTGCACAGTGATATCTACCGCAACGCCATTGCCTGACCATCTGTCTGCGGACACCAAATTTTCATCACTATCATCCTCTTGTTCATTTGCGACTAGCAGCCCCGGAATCGACGAGAAAGGCATCTCACCAGCATAGGTGTAATAGTAGCCAGGAGAATCAGGGATGGCGCTGTTGCCAGGATATTCAAGATCAGTGAACAACCTACATAGATTGTCAACTTCTTGGCTATCTACGAATACTCCTCGCAGGAAAGTGAAAATCTGCCGGTCATCCGAGGTAGCATTTTGCTCAACAAAACCGTCAAGTAGGATCCATGGCCCCGTCAGACCATCAATTTCCGTAATCTCAAGGATGCTACGGTAGTCAGGTTGCGGACCCCTCATAATCCAATCCCCATCATCCGACGACTGTTCGCTGAACAAGGCTGGAAGTGGCAAATCAATGCTCACAGCGTCTAGCGGGAACGTCGGGTCGATATCTGCGTCCGATGGACGAGCGCTGCGTTCTTCGGAAAGGAGGCCCTGCGCGTATCGCAGTCCCCACATCTCGAAGTAAGCTATCCAGCCGTACTTTTTGCCATATCGATCAATTTTGTGTTTGTCTTCTCCCATTCGAGAGCCGGAATACATTTGCCGATCAATAGCTTCGAACTGCTCAGGGTCATAACCAAGCACCAGCATTCGAGAAATAATTGCCTTCAACACCTGTTGGTATTCTGGGTTGCTGTCATCGTAGTTCGATCTATGTGGAATAAGTCTCCCAATCGTATAGTTGCCGAAGTCCATTCGAATCGCTGCGCTCTGCGCTTGCTTGATGACTGCTGTATCGTACTGACGAATGCTTTTAAATACGTTAGGCAGATGGCTAAAAGGCGGAACAAGATGAGCAGCTTCATCCTCTGAAAAACAATTTGGATCTACCATCCTTGCAATGGCAATGATTCCCAGGCAGTACTGTTGATATAACGCATGCCAAGTAGGAGCTGTAGCATCAGGTACAAACATGGTTTGGTAAATCTCACGAGCGAACCGTGGCAACGCATCATGTAACTCTACTGCATTGATATCCGACCAAGTGGTCAGGACTGCACCGTAGGCTGCGGCGAACACTCGCTCGGGGACATATGGGTCTGAAACTGCATTTGTCTCCATCGCCAACCGGAAAAACTCTTCTGGCCGCCTGATGGCAAATTCATACAGGGCTTTGGTAGCCATATCCCGCAAAGCTCTGGATGTCGTCGTCAATGTCCACATCACCCAGCGAACTCTCCGAAGTTCACGCTCATCCAGATGACCCAATTTCCATCTCGTCGACAAGAATTTTAAGTCATCTTTAACTTGTTCAGATTTTTGACGAATCCACTCGGACCAAAAAAGATCGCGCTGAGTATTGGACATCGCCATTAGCACATCATGCAAAAAGCTCATATCAAACGGATGTGCTAGTGCAGCCCTGATGCTCCGTAGCTTCTCGAAGGCAAATTGTGCAAATCGCTTCGACTCCTGCATAGCTTGAGCAAATCGTTCAACAGTAGCTCGCCCGATATATCTTGGGTCCGATTGCGTCGTCAATAACAGAGCGTTCATAACGAGTATATCATCCGACAAGTCTTGCCAAAGCTGCCGCCTACCAGAGTGTTGCGGATACAGATCAACCAGAGCCCGGAATACGTCATAAGCGAAGGTATGCGAATCAGGTCCATGAGATTTAAATTTCGCGCTCCCTTCATCGCTTTTTAACCATTGGACCAACTCAGGCTTCCTGAGCAGGTGGTGCGCCATCATATGTCCGGCCATTAGGTCGTATGCAAACGCAACTCCTTGCCTACCTTCTTGAGAAATAGTCCTAACTAGTATGCCTTCAGACTCCAATGCACGAATAATACTATCGTTCCACCCCATATCCCGAACTGCCGCCCGTGTAGCTTGAAAATCCACACTTCTCGCATTGTTATCCCAAAGAAGACCCGCGATCGTCAGTAGTGCATCCTGAACGTCATCTTGATAAATGCGATGCATCGCCGGTGAAAGCTCAGCGACTCGTGCGGCAACCTTGTTAAAATGTGCTTCGAACAGGCTTGCAAGCGAACGGGGCAATGCTTCCACTCCGACAATATGCTGACGAGGAGAATTTGCTACTTCGCAAAAAATTCTCAGTGTTAAGGGGTGCTGCAAGAGTTCGACTGGTAGATCCGCATCGGTAGCATCGATCTTGTAGTACTCAAAGTACTTGTCAAATGCTGTCTTCGGATCTTCCTGAAACCCGTTATGTTCAACTTGGGGAAACCCCTCAGGCAGACACATCTGGGCGAATTCATTGCGAAGAGTGACAACTAACAAGACATAAGGAAAATTCTTTAGAAGCTCATCCGCTCGGGATAATTCATCCCTCCAATTTCTCGGATCTTCCGCCTCATTCAGACCGTCAATAACAATAGGTATGCGTTTGCCTGCACGCTGGCCTGCCGCATCTACGGCCTCAATCAGGCGGTCGAAACTTTCTGCTGGCCTCCCAGAAATCTTGAAGGCAGTTACGAGATCATCAAGCCCTTGACCTGAATGAAGATTCTTACCCAATAGGAGGATTCCCCCTGGGAATTCCCCTTCTGGCTGGGTTACCTTGACTGCAAGTTCAGATTTACCTTCACCTGCCGCCGCAAGTACAGCAACTGCCCGAGCACCAATTGACTGCTCCAGACTGCGGAGAACAGACGAAACCATGTGAATATCTGCAACCAAATTAGCGGTTAACGGAGCCCCGTCAAAGCGAACTCCACGCAATTTCGAAAGTAGCCTGTCATAACGTACCGGCTGACGAGGATTTGAAACCAACGCTTGATGTACAGAGTTAAAGTCACCTTTGCCGAGCGCTGTGTGTAAACCATCAATAAACTCAGTCAACCCAATAACCCGGGACAGGAGTAATTCAACTTCAGTCCTGAGCTCAATTTTGAGTTGCTCAGTAACCGAAGCAATGCTCGTATAATTCTTTTTTAAAGCGTTTGAGAGTTCTTCCAGAGATTCCCATGCGTTTTGGCTGCACAGATGCCTGAATATATTCTCCTCAGCCCCCACCGCTACATGAACGTCTGGCTGGTAGCGGTTCTTAAATGGAGCCACGGCAAGCTTATACTGCTCAGCAATTAGCTCTGGGGTTAGAACCAGTTCACCAAAGTAGGTTTCCCGTAAAAGCGCTCCCGGTCCGACCAAAAGATCTTCGATATCAGTAGCAGTGAGCAGTTCTAACTTCAATTCGGGGAAGCGGTCTCGCTCTAGCGCGAAAAACCACTCTTGATCACCTTTTGTTAACGTGTGATGAGTCCAAAGCTTCCAATTGGTTACTCCAGGGACATGCTTACGCGTCTTTTCGATACCTTCGATGATCTTGTTGCGGCGGGAGGCTCCCAAATCTTGTCCATTCACCAGCTCATACCACTTGCATTGCCAACCAATCCAGCCTGGTGGCGCACCGAGATCACAAGGCTCCGTCAGCTCGAGGTGAAACTCCACCCCAGGCTGATTTGCGAGTTGCTTAAAGCGACCGAAACGACCATAGTGTCGGCGAACCAGAGCGCGGCAAAGGTTTTCGAAGTTCACATCTGCTGCACCGGGCAGTTCGTTGAATACTTTCCAATTTACTTCAGGCATCAATGCATCCTCTGTCAACTGGCATCGCTGGAATCGGACGGATAGTCATGCGCTGAGAAAATCTCGACCTTTGCTCCAGCCTCGACAAACAGCTTCACGAACGCGGATACCTCTGCCTCATCAGTCGTTATTGTTATTCTATCGCCTTCACGATCTAGATGATGATCTGACACCAATTGACCAAGATCGGTTGGTCCTAAAGTGTGGAGTTTTAGGCTGCATAGTAATGAGAGCATTTCATCTGAAAACCGATGATTCTCTGGCTTATCAAAAGGGATCGAGTAACATTCATCTTTCTCCGCCTGAGTACTGAGCGTTTTAATATCCTTCTCGACCTTCTCTGCATCTTGCTCTTGCTTGAATTTTCCGATGAGAACTAAGTTCATCGAATGTTCAGATCCGTATCCGTTCCAAATTTTCATGATTGTGTCCCTTGTCCAATCTCTAAGGTATTTCTAAGCCGTTTAAGCGCGGACATAACACCAGTTTCTTCAATATACATACCTGTGGTTGAATAAGAACTCGTGCGCAATATCCCGGAAGCGTCTATATGCGCGTAGGCTTGAAGGCCTATCTCATTAGGTAGAGGGTCGCATATGGGGAGCCCTGACGCTCCCGCCTCACTTACTGCAAGTCGAACCTTTCCTCTATAGTTAGAGACCCAGTTTTGAAGCTCTCGGCCGACCAATTCGTCCATACTTGCGACTGCATTAGTTGCTTGCTGAGGTAACAACAGCAATTCACTAGCTCCAAACTGTTGCGCCAGCTCAGCCACTGCGTCAAGCTCAAAAATGGTACGCTCATTTATCACGATATTGATCCCAAAGGGCGACAATTTCGCAATCGACTCAATGCCTCTGAGTAAACTTGAAAACTGCCTTCCACGCTGTTCTTCGTAGGTATGACCTATCCCGTCAACGCTAATGCGCGCAAAGTGGATCGAACCTTTGAGGTTTTGAAACAATGGCTGGGTCAGACGGTGACCATGAGTCGTAAATGTGACTGCAAGATGAGTTTCCCCAGCAGCACGTTTGCATATTTCGACGAAATCAGGATGTAGTGTTGGTTCTCCGCCACCAAATCCGATACCGAGGCATCCTTCAGTATCCAGTTCTTTTAACCAAGTAAGCACTTGGTCAGTATGTAGCAATGCCTTGTGCTTGGGCGCAAAACAATGTGCGCAGTGGAGGTCACAAAGATTGGTGAGTGCTATTGAGACTTGACGGGGAGACATCGACCAAACTGTCCCCTGAGGGTGTAATTCGTCTAAGAGGATGTTCAAACCTGTATATCGATCGAAGAAATGCACTCCGTTTGGCCCGATTCTGGACTTCATAACACCAAGTTCCCCGCTGATTAAAACCTACCAAAGTAATAGTATTTAACATCATAGCGAGAAATCCCTTTAAAAAGATTGCGTAAGGTTTGCTTTTCGCTCTCAGTAGACGCTTTAGAGTTGCGTGTTTATCTGCTGTATGCCAGAAGCAGGCAAGGCTAATACTAGAGTTTCTTCATTACTCGCACACTTAACGAGCAAAATACGGACCGCGTGTTCCTCGCACATGCCACAAGATTGAGGTGTAGATCAAGAAACGATCAGATAAAACAGTAAGGTAGATATCTCTGTTTAGATCCTTTCTCGTTGTGAGCGTAATATATTTTTTGCGCTGTATATTTTCTTCACGGATGTCTTTCGCGATCACGTTGCAGATGAAGAAAATGAGAATTAAGGAGCAACTCCGTGACCAGAATTTGTAAAGTCGAGATCCAGAATTTCCGAACTATCCGTTTATTGAACTGGCTACCTTCACCAGGCCTCAACTGCCTGATTGGCCCAGGAGACAGCGGTAAGACTACTATTCTCGATGCGATTGACCTTTGCCTTGGTGCCCGCCGCAATATCAGTTTTGCCGATACTGATTTTTATGGGCTGGATGTCACCCAGCCCATCAGCATCACTCTGACGCTTGGTTCGTTGCCCGATGCTCTGATGCGCTTGGATTCGTACGGAAATTATTTACAGGCCTTCGACCGTGCAAACGGGTTAGTCACTGAAGAACCTGAACAGGGTCTGGAAACGGTTCTTTGCTTACGTTTGACAGTGGATAGCGAGCTAGAGCCTGTCTGGTCGCTAGTATCACAGCGCGCTCAGGCACAAGGGCAGGAGCGCAATATTGCTTGGAAGGATCGGTTACTGTTAGCCCCAGCCCGGCTCGGGACTTATGCTAGTTCCAACCTGTCATGGACACGCGGTTCGGTACTCAATCGACTGACCGCAGAACGACCAAATCTTGGCGCTGAATTGGCCAATGCGGCACGCCAGGCCCGAAACGGTTTCGGCGGTCAGGCTGGTGTACAGCTGGCCGCAACACTGCAAATCGTGAACCAGAAAGCCAATGAACTTGGCGTGCCAGTGGGTGCCGGCACCCAGGCATTGCTGGACGCGCACGCTGTATCGATCGGCGACGGAGCCATTGCGCTACACGATGCTACAGGAGTGCCCTTGCGCTCACTGGGAACAGGCTCATCTCGTCTACTGGTCGCAGGAATGCAGAGTGCAGCAACACAGCAGGCGTCTGTCGCTCTGGTCGACGAAGTAGAGTACGGACTGGAACCGCATCGCCTTACCCGATTGTTGAACTCCCTTGGTGCGAAGGAAAATTCCCCACCCCTCCAGGTATTTCTAACCACCCATTCCCCGGTCGCTGTCCGCGAGCTTAACGGCAATCAGCTCTTCGTGGTACGTAAGTCTCCGGATGGTGCACATCAGGTTCTCCAGGTAGGTGTCGCTGATGATATTCAAAGCACCGTTAGGGCTGATCCGGAAGCGTTTCTCGCTCGTAGCGTCATAGTCTGCGAGGGTGCCAGTGAAGTTGGTCTAATTCGTGGCCTAGACCATTTCTGGACGAACATAAACGGAGCGTCGATGCTAGCCGCTGGGACTGCATATGTGAATGTCGGCGGCGGAGAGCCTGACCGGTGCTTTGTTCGCGGACTCGCATTGCGCCAGCTTGGCTATCGGGTATTGGTCATGGTTGATGCAGATAAGCCGCCCACTGCGGCGACCGTACAGGCCTACGTGGATGCTGGTGGGGAGTACATCACTTGGCGAGAAGGACGTGCTCTGGAAGACGAACTGTTTCTGAGTCTGCCGGATGCGGGTGTGGATGCTCTGCTTCAGCGAGCCATAGACCTTGTGGAAGAAGATTTGGTGGCTGCGCATATCCAGACTCAGTCAAACGGACAACTGGCTCTCGCCCAAATCCGGCTGCAGCGACAACAGCTAGGTATGCCATATCCCCTCGCAACGCGACAACTACTGGGGCTGGCAGCGCGTAACCGTAAAAACGGTTGGTTTAAATCGGTCACCAAATTCGAGGATGTGGCACGCGATATTCTTGGTCCCTATTGCCAAATCTCAGAGCCAGAATTTGTCGCTATGATCACTCGCCTCTACCGGTGGGCTCATGCCGCCTGAGTACAATTTATTCGCTTTTCGTCGAGGCGCGATCACGGCCCCTGCTGGTTGTGGCAAGACGCAACTGATCGCCGATACACTGTCCCAACATACTGGGGCAAAGCCGGTTCTCATCCTCACTCATACCAATGCGGGTGTTACAACACTGCGTCTGCGCATGCAAAAAGCCGGAGTGCCCGCTTCGGCTTACCACATTGCCACAATTGATGGTTTTTCCATGCGGCTGGTGGCGATGTTTCCGCAGCGAAGCGCTGTTGCTGCTGCTGTCCTTCTGCTCCAGAATCCCGGAGCCGACTACCCAGCAATACGCATGGCTGCCAGGCATTTACTTCAAAGCGGGCACCTCAATGAGGTCCTCGCAGCAAGCTATGCCCATCTGATTGTCGATGAGTACCAGGACTGCAATTTAGTGCAACACGATCTGGTTACAGCACTTTCCATGGTACTTCCAACATGTGTTCTTGGCGACCCGATGCAGGCTATCTTCGGCTTTCGCGGTAATCAGCTTGTGGACTGGAATACCCACGTGCTTCCGCATTTTCCTGCTATCGGCGAGCTTAACCAGCCCTGGCGCTGGACGAACGCAGGCAAGCCCGAATTTGGCCAATGGCTTCTGGAGTGTCGGCGAATACTCCTAGCAGGAGGTGGCATTGATTTACGCCAGGCCCCGCCGGAGGTTGTCTGGGTCGAGTTGCAACCGGCTACTGCCATTCAGCAGCGGCTCACCGCTGCGTTAACACAGGCTGTTACGCGGGAAGGAGACGTTCTGGTGATTGGCGATAGCCGTAACCCTCGTGGCCGCCGGCAAATGGCCAGTCAGACACCGGGTGCTGCTGCAGTAGAGCCCGTCGACCTCGCCGACCTCACGTTGTTTGGAACGACATTCAACCTGCAGTCTGCTGACGCACTGATTTGTTTAGTGGAGTTTGCCGCAGAGGTTATGACGCAGGTCGGAGTAGCTGTTTTGCAGCGCCGACTGGAGAGCTTACGCAGGGGGACTGCACACAATCCAGCGACTGAAGCAGAAGCCGCACTGCTCGCTTTCACTAATGCCCCAAGTTTTCCCTTGGCCATCGAGGCACTACGCGCATTGACCAGGCAAAACAATGCCCGAGTCTATCGTCCGGATGTGTTGTATTGCTGTCTGCGCGCGATGCAAATAGCTGCGGAGGGGAGTTGCAGCTTTGCCGAGGCCACGGTGCGGGAGCGCGAACGAAACCGACACGAGATTCGGCCCCTTGCGCAACGTGCCATTGGTAGTACTCTGTTGCTGAAGGGACTAGAGGCGGAAGTGGCCGTTATAACCGCCACTGAGGAGATGGATGCCCGACATCTCTACGTAGCCTTCACTCGCGGATCGAAGAAGCTGGTTGTCTGCTCGTTTACTCCCGTATTGATGCCCCGCTAGTGTCGACGTAAAGCCCACTTACTACGTCGACGGAGTGCTGACCCTCTCTAAGGAACTGAACTTGTTAAACAAAAAAGTACTTTCTCAGATACAGGATGTGGCTGGTAGCGGCAATATGTCTCCCGCAGAGATGGCTGAGTGGTTAGATACTCATTCTGAAGACATAGAGCATTTAGTTGCGTTGAAAATGTTCGAGTATTTGGATGAGGCTAAAGGGGAGGTATTAAAGGATCACTACGAAAATTTAGATGCATTTACAGGAAGACTATTTACAACATGGGAGTCCCCTTTAAAGCGGCTGGATGCATTAATTTATGGGTGTACTGAAATCAGTAATGAGGTAAACAGTGAGTATCGCACCGGTTCTGGAGAAAGGTCCGCAAAACTGAACATAACCACCCGACTGCACGCACGTGCTGTCCAGGTTTCCTGCGAGATATCTCATCTTCTAAAGGGTGGCTTTGCAGACGGTGCAATGGCCCGTTGGAGAACGCTCCATGAAACCACGGCCATATTGATATTTATTGCAGAAGGCGACGAAGACCTGGCGAAAAGATTCACGGATTTTCAGAGCATACAGAGGCGAAAAGCTGCTAATCGCTATAATAAATATAGTGAAGAGTTGGGTTTTACTTCTTTCTCCCCAGAAGATTTAAGTCGGTTTGATCTCGAAAGAAATGATATCGTTGGTAAGTATGAAGCGGGTTTCGGCAACGAATTAGGTTGGGCCGCAAAAGCTTTAGGAAAAGAACCCAGTGCCAGAACTAAGGTTCGCTTTAGTGATATTGAGGAATTTGTCGAGCTGGACTTTTTGCGACCGCACTACGGCTTTGCCAACCAGTATATTCATGCAGGAATTGACAGCATTGGCTTCAAGCTCGGTACATCGCTTTCAAATAAAGATCTCTTGCTATGCGGACCATCTAATGAAGGGCTGTTAGAGCCGATTCAGTGCACCAGCTTGTCCTTAATACAGGCCACTCAGGCGATAATCTCAGTTTCACCAAACGATCAACGTTTGCTATATAGCTCCGTGCTCTGGTTGTGGCATGAGAAGTTGAAAGAAGAAGTTATTGCCGCATCTGATGCCCTAATCAAGAAAGGTGAAGCTGATAATTTTGAATAAAATCTGGGAAACGAAGATGACGTCAGTTGTATTTTAATCTTACTCACAGGATGTCAACCTAAACGAACGATGCATGAAAGCTGAATATTTGGAGAATGGATAGAGGTTACTCGGTTTTTGGTGAACTCAAAGTATGAATAATGGCAAAAATTTTTTACTAAGGTGAAGGCGTGGCAATCTTTGACATTGAAAAGGACGAATTACTTCGGCTCTCCGATATCCAGCTGGAAGAGCTGATAGCTCGGCTAGCAGAAGCTGAAGTGGCAATGCATGGCTATAGCCCAGCATGTGTAAATTGGTCTGGTTCAATTACAGCCCCTGACGGAGGGATTGATATCCATGTTCAAGTTCCAGTTGAACAACTGAAACCAGGCTTTCTTGTAAGGCCTAATACGGTCTTTCAGGCAAAGAAACATAAAATGCCAAAGGCTACAATTGAGAAGGAAATGAGCACCTGCCAAACGCTTTCACCCATCATATCTGAACAAGCCAGAAAACAAGGCAGCTACATCATTGTCAGCCTGGGTGATGATTGCTCTCCGTCTGGAAAGAGAGATCGTCTTAATGCGATGAGGGATGCAGTAAAAGATGATCCTAACAAAAGCAATCTTCATGTTGATTTCTACGACCGTTCCAAACTCATTCAATGGCTGCGCCAACATCCATCAGTCATGCTGTGGGTAAAAGGGAAGCTTGGGCAAGGGTATTCCGGCTGGCAACCCTACGGAGCTTGGAGCAATCCGCCACAAGGTGTTACAGACACTTTAATCTCAGCCTCAGGTGTAACCATTACTTTACCGTCGGGAAAGGGGCAAAAACTCAAAATTGATGAAGCAATTAGCCCAATGCGAGCACTTATCCGTTCGACGAATAAAGCGGTTCGTATTACAGGATTGTCCGGTGTTGGGAAGACTCGGATCGTTCAGGCGCTCTTTGATGAAACTGTTGGAACAGATGCGCTTGACCGGACAGTAGCTATTTATGTTGATACTGGCTCTGAGCCAGTACCGTCGGCTACAGCAATGCTTGATAAGCTGATCGCTGAGGACCGACGAGCAATTATGATCCTTGATAATTGTCCATCAGAACTCCATGCTTCGCTTGCCAGCAAGGTATCAGCCGCAGGAAAAGAAGTAAGCCTCATCACAATCGAGTACGACATTAGGGATGACAAACCACAGACAACTGAGGTCATCCATATTGAGACAGATGGTCCAGAGGTGGCAGAGCAACTTCTTATCCGTCGCTTCCCTTCTATTGGTCAGAATAATGCCCGTCGTATTGCTGAGTTTGCAGATGGGAATGCAAGAGTTGCTTTGGCTATAGCTGAGAGAGGGGAGGAAGGCGAGAGTTTGGCTCTACTTTCTGATGCGCAGTTGTTTAATCGCTTGTTTGAACAGCGTAATCATCCTGATGGTAATTTACGGGAGCAAGCTGAAATATTGTCAATGGTGTATTCATTCTCGGTATCTAGTCCAGATGCTGCTACCGACGAACTGGAAATATTAGGGGCGCTCTTTGGGTATTCCAGAACCCAGTTATTTAAAGCCGTTACGAAGCTGATGGAACGTCATATCGTTCAGAAAAGATCTCACTGGAGAGCTATCTTACCTCATGCCATTGCTAACAGATTGGCAGCATCCGCACTCGACAGTATTCCCGTCGATCAACTTAGGGCGACTTTTGAAGCTCCGGGTTGTGAGCGTTTATTAATGTCTTTTTCGCATCGCTTGGGGTTGTTGCATGACCATCCTGTTGCGAAAGAAATTGTAGAAGCCTGGCTTCAGCCTAAAGGGATGTTAGGAAGAATAGCCGAGTTAAATGATATTTCTTTACGAATACTTGGGTATATCGGACCGGTTGCACCTGAAGCATTGCTCAACAGAATTGAGGTCGTACTCTCATCATCTGATTTCAAAGGTATGGAACCGGGCTACAATCCGCAGCGACGTAGTATTCTGCGTCTTTTACAATTGATGGCATACGAACCGAACGCCTTTGAACGATGTGGCAGGCTTCTCATTCGAATGGCTGAGAACGAAGCTGATAACAATGACCTGGATTCTGCTCGAAACATGGTCCCAAGGTTTTTCCAGACGTATTTGTCTGGTACTCATGCATCCCTAAGCCAGCGTATTGCTTTAATGAACGAATGCATTGCATCAAGCATTATTACGCGTAGATCTTTGGGCTTAAAGATGCTGTCAACTGCCCTGGATGGCCCACCGTGGTCAGGGTTTGGAGTTGGTGAGTTTGGAGCTCGACCAAGAGACTATGGATATGAACCCAACTATGACGAACTTGTCGAATGGCGCAGCGCCTTTATTGACGTCATTATCGAATTAGCGGCATCCGGAGATCCTGAGCTTGAAAGGCCTGCAAGATCAATCCTGGCTGACAAATTCAGGGGAATTTGGTTTCAAGAAGCAATGCGAGACAAACTCGTCGATGCTGCCCGTACATTAAATGCTTTAAGTCCTTGGGGGGAAGGTTGGAAAGCAGTTCGTTCAACGGTCTATTTTGACTATACCAAGCGTAGCGATGGAGATGATATTGAGCCGTTGCCTGATAATCTTGCTGCCTTAGAGAAGGAGTTGGAGCCCATTGCGTTAATTCCAACAATACAGACATACGTGTTGAGTACAAATCATGATTATTGGGCACTGGATGCAGATTTTGATCATGAGGACACCAATAGATATTCCGCAGCCCGAAAACGCCTTGAAGACAAAGCATTTCAATTAGGACAAGACTTTGCCTTATCAAATCATGTGATTGAGGAGTTAGGAGCAGAGCTGTTCTCTATTGGTGGAATGCCTTATCGTGCTGTCTTTGGTCGAGGACTTGCTCGAGGGGCACATGATCTACGTATTGGCTGGCAGCGACTTGTTGAACAAATTGAAAAACAGCCAGATGCTAACAAAGACTTTGCAGTTATTGGAGGATTCATCGAAGAAGTTGACTCTGTCGATCCATCATTAGCACAGAAGTTTCTCGACCAATGTGCGCAGCATCCTGAACTTCGACAGGTATTGGTTGGCTTGCATCCTTGGGGAAAATTTACAGTAAATGATTTGGATCGCTGCATGAAGCATTTGGACGATCCAGACATTCGCCCTTTTATGTATGAGTCAATTCTCTGGCGAGACCAATACGCCAATTTACCGAGAGTCCGTATACTTGATCTTGCTAAGTGCCTTCTAAATAAAGTTAGCGGCGACGATGTTATTTTGGATGCACTATCCATGAAGCTTCATGGTAAAGATGAATCTACAGATACGCTCGGTGCAGACTTTCGATTAATCGGTCTTGCAGCAGCTATCCAGAGGATTCAAAACAGCGATAGAGACCAAGGGGGAAAAATCGATTATCGCATGGAACAAGTTATCCATGCTGCATTGCGTTTCGATGGTAATGACGCAAGAAAAATAGAGTGGTTGGACACAATATTCAGCGTCATTGATAAACATTATGGATATGTGTCTGGATTTCATAAAACTATAGCTACAACTGCTGCATTGATGCCAGAAGCATTTCTCAATCGCATTTTTGAAGGTACTGAGGAACAGCGGCAAAGAAGACAATTCTTTATTGATCGTGGTGGCTTACGTACTTATCCCCTGGCAAAAATAAATACAAGCGTTCTAATTGCATGGTGCCGCGCCAGAAATGATCCCTTTGTTTGGCCTGTTGTAGCTGGTGGAATAAATCTTTGGTCAAAAAATGATGAGCAGAGTGCACTGACCATACACGAAACGGCTATAGAACTTCTAGAGGCGTCACCTGAGCCACTAGCTGTACTGGAGTCTTTTGCTGAGCGCATTACTCCATCATCCTGGACTGGTAGCCTTGCGAACATAATGCAAGCTAGATCAAGGACTATCAGTACACTGAGCCAACATGAGCGTCCAGATATCGCCAAGGCTGCGAAAGTAGTTTGCGAAAAAATGAAGAAGTGGGTGAAACGTCAAAAAGAACGCGAGTTACGGGAAGATAGTGAGAGGGAACAGAGGTTTGAATGACGGTTAAAAGCCTAACAAGGAGAAAGTAATGGAGTCTGCACGTGATAAACATACCCGTGAGATTGTAGAAGCAGAGGACCTGTGGTTGCTTGATAGCGTTGATACTGAAGGCTATGTGTGCTGGGGGTGTGGTATAACCATGCATCCTGCTGCATGGGAAAAAGATAAAAAAGTCAGAGCCTATTTTAAAAAGAAACGACATATTCAACATCATCATGAATGTGATGCTGATGCTGAAAGTACAGTAATTCGCCAAGGCCAGAAGGCGAGTGTCCGCAACATACTGGATAGTGCTCCGGGTTTAATGCCTTCAGGATTAAAGTTGATTGAACAGCGCCCGGTTGTTGAACCAGGTATCGCTGGTGATGAAAGTAAATCCAGTTCGACACGTTCAGCATCCTCACAATCTGGTGAAGGTAATTCACCCGAACGACAATCCCGGCGTCAAGTGAATGCTATTCGCAATATTTGCCGTGCCTTCATCCGTTTCCCGCATGACCGGGGAATGTCGCTTAACGTTCCCGGAATCAGTGGCCAAATCTACATGACGGCATTTAAAAAGCTCCGGAATGAGGTTCAACCTTACCCTGAGCCGAAGGTCTTTTATGCACCACTGCTCTGGAATAAATTTACTGAAAATGATGAAAACCTCATCATTCCCTTGTCTGGTGAATGGGGGGAAGATGAGTCAGGTAAACCTAAACCTACCCGAAGCTACCAGATCTACATCAATTGGGCTAGCTGGTCAAAAGCCAAGCGTACCGTGGTTCGTAAAGAGCTGGAGGCTGCCCGTACCGAGGCAATAGAAGCCAAAGGCAAGGGGCTGAAAGATAAAGCATGGGTATTCTTTATCGGCGAGCAAGATACTGAAAATCCGGAGATCTTCTACGTTAGCGATTATCGACTCATCTGCGCGATTGTAGGACATATCACTTATCCCTAACGTGAAAAAGGCCTTCCCGATTGGGAAGGCTTGCCCATATGACTATTTGTGACTACCGCCGAAATTGCGTTCACCTTCTTCGTAAATTTTGCTGTCAAGTTTGGTCAGATAGCCCAGACGTTGGATCAGCTCCCCGTACTCATAGATATAATCTGCTGAGTTTCGGTCCAAGATATACCGGCAGTTATCAGGGAAGTGAACCAGCCCTGGGTAGTCCTCCAGCTCCAATCCTAATGCACTGTACCAGGCTCTGGTGATCATCATGCGTAAGCTGGTGTCGATATTATAATCGCCTAGTTTGTTGTAAGCCTGTTCGTTGAATAAAAAGCAAACGTGGAAGTGGCATTTCCCTGATTGGCTGAATTCCTTAGCCCATACATCACGCAGAGTATTGGGATGAACTCTGACACCGTTACGCCTCCTACGACGCTCACTGTTTTTAAGTATCTCTTTTAGTGAGTTGATGGATCGAGATATTGCCCCAGGCTCACGATTAATGAAACAGCCGATGGTATCTCCGTTATCAAGTATCGGAGGATAATGGAAATCAACACGCACAGCCATAATGCTGGTATATTGTTCGGTGGCATAGCCGAGCACCTCAAGTATTCTATCCAGATTGTCTGCGTTATGTAATCCATGAGATCCTAAGTATGTGTTCATAATATAAACCTATGTGGTTGATCCTACGGTCTGTCAGGGGCCGTATTGGTTGTTGTCACACATGCAGGGCTATACTTATTCTGAGTTAAGAGTATATTCTGGTATCAGACATTAGTACGGACATACTATCCTGTTCTGACACGTAATATATCTCTTATCTAACTCTTAATAAGTAGCAAGGGTATATGGCCCTTATAATACCTTTACCTACACCTAAAATTGAGATGAAGTTAGTCCCAGCCTGTGATGACTGTGTGGAAGTTACTCTGCAATTAGTTAGAATAAGCTAATCTATTACGGCACCATCCCAATTTCTTTTCACTGTCGAAATACTTATGCATAAATGTTTTGCAGTCTGTGACTGCGTGAGACCCCGTTTCTTTGCTAGTTGGATATAATTATAATATTTACTACCTTGTGGGCGACCTGCTGCTTTAACCAATTTGTTTATGTGAAGTTTCATGTTTTCTATAAAAATCTCATAGGTGATTGAAAGTTGGGTTCTTAGTGTTTCATTATGCAATGTACCCTGCTTTGCTTAATATTGGTGTCATTATTAAGTTTAGCGATTTAGTAGGGTTATGTATTTATCCAAAAAAACATAAAATTGGTATCATTAATTACATTTTTACTTCGTCTTTGAATGGTTCAACAATAATGATTTTACCTCCATTTTTCGTTGAGGCAGAAACATCGTCCTCATGAACTACTGGTATCATTAATGCCTTGTTGTTTATATAATAAACTGGAATCCAGCAGATGCACTGCACAGGTTTGTTGTCGTTTTTTCGACGGACAGTTTCATCTATTCCTAATGTTATTAGGTCTAATATAGGAGCGATAATCATTTTGCTGAAGTCAAAGGAAACATCTTCATAAGATGTTTCTTTAATTAATATTAGGTTTGAGTACCCAGCTGATAACTTGTGAGCATAGTTGATCCTTCTGTCTAAATAAATGAATATTCCTTTCTTAGCATTGTATTTGTCTATGATTCCTTCTTGATTTTCAATTATCTTTTTTTTCTCATTCTCCCCAATCCTTCTGTTAGGCAAGTTGTGTTTATAAAGATTGTGGTCAAGGTTGTCGATGTTATATTTGATGTAAGTATTCCAAATGGCAAGGTAATACTCTTCTTGCGACCTGACAGGTATGCTACGTACTGGTCTATTCTTGGAAAAGAAACAAGCTTGAAAGAGATTGTTTTCAATTTCATTAGCTTCATCATAATGTGATATTATTTTTTCTAAAACTGGCGCGACGGCATCCGTTGCCAATGAAATTACAGCTGATAATGAGCATTTTTTTAAACGGCTGTATTTTCTGAGAGTTTCAACCGTTGTATTGTTAGGTGTACTGTATGTGATACGCTGTGACATAACTTTCCCTCTTAACCTGTGAGTAATAAAAAATTAAGCTTCATTTGAGGCCTGAGCGCGTTCAATGATCCATTCGTCAATTTCTGACTCAAGCCAGCCTACAGACTGCTTTCCAAGCCTCCGTGGCTTAGGAAAAGAAGAGTCGTATCTTGGTGATTTTGGGTTTAGCCAGTCGTAAATGGTGGATCTGGCTATGCCAGTTTTAATGACAATCGTGTTTAAACGTAAAATTCTTACATTGGATGTGATCATCTTGGCTTCCTCTTTATCGTTTGGTTTTGAACGAGATTGAGGTTAACTTCTACGAACATGTGAAAAAATATAGCTGCCATAAAAAAGTTTTTTTACGGCATATGCAGATAACTGGTTGATTAATATATGGATGATTTGAACTGGTGTTTTGGTATGATTTGTGAGCAATACGTAAGAATGCGTGATGGCTTGCAGCAAGAAATTAAATCAGACAAATGGCCTGCTGGTGATAAAATTCTAGATGAGCTTTCTTTATTAGATGATAACAATCAGATAGTTAGTGATTTCTTGAGTCAGGCGTTGAGTAACTACTCAATGTGCGACGATGCGATTGTTAAGTGTAGGCCTCGGTTAGATATTGAGCTTTCGCACTTGCGTGCTAATGGGTGGATCAAAGGGCTGAATGAAAATTTCAGATTGAATCTCTTGCTGGCAGGTATTGAGTATCAATGGGCTAAAGCAGCCTGGAATTATGACAAACGGCGATCGATTCAGGCTCTAAATGTCGCTCTCACGTTGCTGCATGAGTGTTCTGGCGCATGTATGTGCTGTGAGCTTATTGATGAAGAGAGAAAAATCCATAAAGTGAGAGTTAAGGCCGCAGCGAAAGGTGGGGCTACCAAGGCGGAAGTCTATAATCCAATAATAGAAGAGGCTATTCGATTACTGCAAATTACTCCTCAAGCCGTGGGAGGATGGAAGCGCTGGACTGATGCCGCAGAAGCAATTGAGCGACCACTTTGGTTGTTCATTGAGGAACAAAAAAAACACAATAACTTTATTGATTTAAAAGAAGAAAATCTAGTAAGTAAGATACAGCTATGGGGTAAGAAAAATGTTGAGCTTGGTACAGCTTTGAATGAAAAAGTTCTTAAGCCAAAAAAATTATAAGTTTTGCGCCCTATCAGGCGCAATCGATTGAAAGTTAAATAACCAATCGCAGGTTTTGAACGCCATTTGTGGATAAAATACCTTTATCTGCGGCTTTTACAAAATCCGCCCACCATTGCATCATGGGGCGACGTTGTTCAAGATAGTCGCTGCGGTTATACGCACGACGCACCTCATTCTTGTCCACATGAGCAAGTGCTGCTTCAATCACATCTGGTGGGAAGCCTTGCTCGTTAAGGGCCGTACTGGCGATAGATCGCAGGCCATGCGAAACCAGCACTCCGCCAAAGCCCGCACGCTTGAGTGATGCGTTAACCGTCTGACTATTCATTGGCTGGTTAGGTTTGATACGGCTGGGAAATATGAATTCCCGATTGCCACTTAACGGCTTCATCATTTCTAAAACAGCTATTGCCTCATCTGACAAAGGAACTGTATGGTCACGGTTCATTTTCATACGTGATGCAGGGATCTTCCATTCTCGTGCTTCCATGTCTACCTCTTCCCAACGGGCTTCAGCCGCTTCGGCAGGGCGGGTAATGGTAAGAAGTTGCCACATGAACAGGCATCGTGTTGAAAGGCTAATGCTAGCTGTTCGCATTGTCTGCATCAGCTGAGGCAACTGATCGGGACGAATGCTGGGCATGTTTTTCTTCTGCGGCTTCTCGAATGCCTTTCCAATATTGACACTAGGAACCGCATCAATTAGCCCCGTGTTTTGGGCATAGATCATGACCTCATTAATGCGCTGGCACAGGCGGCGAACAGTTTCCAGTGCTCCTCTGGCCTGAACCGGTTGCACGGCCTGAACCAAAGTATGAGCTTTGATATCTGTAACGCTGACGTCACCAATCGCAGGAAAAACATCTCTTTCAAGAGATCGCCAAATGTCCGCTGCATAGTCCTCGGTAACACTGGCTTTCTTCACATTCCACCAACGTTCCGCAACGAGCTGGAAAGTATTGGTTTTGGCTTCAAGCGAACTACGCAGTTGTTCTTGCTGATGTTCCTGAGGATCGATTTGTTTCGCAAGGAGAGAACGTGATTCTGCCCGATAGCTTCGCGCATCGGCAAGCGTAACTGACGGGTAGGGTCCAATACTCTTTTTCGCTCGCTTTTTGGTAATGGGGCGAATGTAGCGAAATTGCCAGATTTTACTCCCGCTGGATTTGATCAGTAGCTCAAGGCCATCGCCATCATAGAGCACATAGTCCGCTTCCTTGGGTTTGGCAGATTCGATTTCCTTAACGGAGAGAGGTTTAGTTTGTCTTGCCATTGCCGGGTTTCCATAGTTTTAGGCACCTCAAAAACAATATAGCTTTATGAGGTGCCTAACAAGGTGCCTAAAAGGTTCGGATTTAATTAGTTCACTTCGGACTTCGCGGGACAAATTGCAGACACAAAAAAGCCCGCAGGGCTTGCGCCGTGCGGGCTCTTAGGACTTCATCGGATGACTCTGGTAATCACCGATGGAGAATTTTGGTGGAGCTGGCGGGAGTTGAACCCGCGTCCGAAATTTCTACATCCTCGGTACTACATGCTTAGTTTGTCTTTACATTCGCACGCCAGCTGCGGACAAACACGCCACTGACGAACTAGCCTGATTAGTTTTAACGCTTCAACCCCAGGCAGGGTTTCCACGCGATCTCTTTTGGGTTTGACCTCTCTTTGATCCCCGTCTTAAGAGCGGAAGCTAGGGAGAGAGGGCTCTTAGCAGGTTATTAAGCTGCTAAAGCGTAGTTTTCGTCGTTTGCGACTATTTTTTTGCGGCTTTTAACGAGGCAAACCGCCCCTCGGCATGCACCTTGGGTTTCGCAAATCCCGTCGAATCCAGAATCAGCCCCAATAGTGTTGAACTCAGTATACCAGATTTTACTTCCTCGACACCAGCCCGAAACGCTAACTTATTGAATAGTACAATAAGTGCGCAGAATCAACGTCCTGCGTTTTTCATGATACGTGCTTTGTCGAGCTGCCACTCGCGTGCTTTCAGGTCAGTACGCTTGTCGTGCTGCTTCTTACCTTTCGCCACGCCGATTTTCACTTTGCACCAGGCATTTTTCCAGTACAAAGAGAGCGCCACCACGGTGAAGCCTTCGCGGTTGATGCGTCCGTAGAGGGATTCCAGTTCGCGCTTGTTCAGCAGCAGCTTACGGGTGCGGGTAGGATCGCAGACGTAATGTGAAGAGGCGACGGTCAGCGGCGTAAAGTTCGCGCCGAACAGGAAGGCCTCACCGTCTTTCAGGATCACGTAGCTGTCGCCGATATTGGCTTTCCCGGCACGCAGCGATTTTACTTCCCAGCCCTGCAACGCAAGGCCGGCCTCGAATTCTTCTTCGATGAAATACTCGTGGCGAGCACGCTTGTTAAGCGCAATGGTCGCCGAACCAGGTTTATGTGCTTTTTTCTTCGTCATAAGTGTCGTAAAGCCGTCGGTAATCTGATTTTAAAAAGTCACCTCATTGCGTCCTGTGAGGTCTAACGCGCTATCTTAGCACGAGATAAGGCTTAGCGTTTTTTTAACAGGTGATAAATGTTATTATTTGTCTGTTGTGTGACCATGGAAAATGCTATGCCTCAGATTAGCCGTACCGCGCTTGTTCCCTACAGCGCGGAACAAATGTATCAGTTAGTGAACGACGTTCAGTCCTATCCGGAATTTATTCCGGGATGCACCGGTAGCCGGGTGCTGGAATCCGGCCCGACGCAGATGACTGCGGCCGTGGATGTCTCCAAAGCGGGGATCAGCAAAACGTTCACCACGCGCAATACCCTGACGAGCAATCAGAGTATTTTGATGCATCTGGTGGATGGTCCGTTTAAAAAACTGATGGGTGGGTGGAAGTTTACGCCACTGAGCGCTGACGCCTGCCGCATTGAGTTTCATCTGGATTTTGAATTTACCAATAAGCTGATCGAACTGGCGTTTGGCCGTATTTTTAAAGAGCTGGCCTCGAATATGGTTCAGGCGTTCACCACCCGCGCCAAAGAGGTTTACAGTGTCGCATAAGATTGCTGTTGAGGTGGTGTATGCGCTGCCGGAGAAGCAGTATTTGCAGCGCGTGACGCTTGAAGAGGGCGCCACCGTTGAGGCGGCTATCCGGGCCTCCGGCATCCTTGAACTTCGCCGTGATATTGACCTGGCGAAGAATAAAGTCGGCATTTATAGCCGTCCGGTAAAGCTTGCTGATGCGCTGAAGGATGGCGATCGGGTTGAGATTTATCGCCCGCTGATTGCTGACCCGAAAGAGCTGCGCCGTCAGCGAGCGGAGAAATCGGGTAAGTAGCGCTTTCTCCCCCGGTGGCGCTTCGCTTACCGGGACTACGATTCTGCGTAAGAATTCAGATACAAAAAAGGTGCTCAATGAGCACCTTTTTGCGTTGCTGACGCCTGATTATTTGGTCAGGGCAGGCTTGTTGTCGATGTTGGTCAGCACGCCGGCACTGCTGAAGGTCAGCGTCAGGGTTTGCTGGGTCACATCTTCATGACCAGGCTGCTGGCGGAATACATAGAACCAGGTGTTTGTGCCGAACGGATCGGACATCATCGGGGTTCCCAGGGCATAAGCGACCTGCTGTTGTGTCATACCCACGCGGATTTTGGACACATCGTTAGGGGTAAGGTAGTTCCCCTGGTTGATGTCAGGACGGTAAACCACTTTCTCCAGAGTGGAACAGCCTGCGGTCAACATCAGAAGAACCGCTGCGGCAGCGGTCAGCGTTTTACAGCGCATAGTGATTTGATTCCTTTTCGGGCCCGAGCAGTACGCGGCTCATATGTAATATGCCGATGATAATAGACCTTGCCCCACTTTGAAACCGGTCTGGCGGCGTTTTTGTTGTTCTGTATGACCCTGAGATCCCGAAAAAGTTTATGCCGCCAGCAGTTCTTTCGCATTCGCAAGCGTATTGCGGGTGACTTCACTGCCGCCGAGCAGGCGTGCCAGCTCCTGCAAGCGTGAGCGTTTATCCAGCGGCTTCATGTGCGTTTCCGTCATTTCGCCATCGGTTTCCTTGCTGACGATAAAGTGGTGATGACCACAACCGGCGACCTGCGGCAGGTGAGTCACACACATGACCTGTGTCGATTCACCCAACTGACGCAGCAGTTTGCCGACAACGGCCGCGGTCGGGCCGCTGATCCCCACATCCACTTCATCGAAAATCAACGCCGGGGTTTCCATTTTACGGGCGGTAATCACCTGAATGGCCAGGGCGATACGCGACAGTTCACCGCCGGAAGCCACTTTCGAAATCGCCTGCAAAGGCTGGCCCGGGTTGGTGGTGACGCGGAATTCTACGCGGTCTGCGCCTTCCGCCGTCAGGTGATTCTCTTCAAAGCGAACATCTATGGTGAACACCCCATGCGGCATCGCCAGCGTATGCATGCTGTCGGTAATGTGCTGGCTAAGCTCCAGCGCATAGTGTTGCCGCACGTCATGCAGCCGTTTCGCCGTTTCCAGCGCCTGCTGATGATGCAGATTGACCGCCAGAGACAAGGTTTCAAGGGAATCGGCCTGATCGTCCAGCTGCTGCTGTTCCTCCAGCAGAGACTGATAGTAATTCGGCAGCTCTTCCGGGGTTACGTGATGCTTACGCGCCAGTGAAATCTGACGGGAGATGCGTTGCTCAAGCTCGAACAGACGGTTCGGGTCGAGATCCAGACGTTCACAGTAGTGGCGCAGCTCATCCCCGGCTTCTGAAATCTGAATCGCGGCTTCTTCCAGCATTTCCAGTACGCCAGAAAGTTTATTGTCCATGCCGGTCAGTTCGGTCACAAGCTGACGCACGTTATACAGTTGGCTCTGCAAATTCACGTCTTCGCCATCCGCCAGCATGTTAAGGGCAGTCTGGCTGGTGGAAAGCAGCTGACCGCTGTTGGCCAGACGCTTGTACTCTTCGTCGATTTGCTCAAATTCACCCACCTGTGGGTTAAATTCGTTCAGCTCTTTCAACTGATATTCCAGCAGCTCGGCGCGCGCGGTACGCTCCTGGCTTTGCTGCTGATGCTGCGCAAGTTCGCGGCAGCTTTGATGCCACTGGCGATAGTGCTCCGCCATGAGTTGAGTAAGCGCGTACTCACCTGCGTAGCCATCAAGCAGGGCTTTCTGTTGTTCGGGTTTGATTAACTGCTGGTGCGCATGCTGACCATGGATCTGGATGAGCAGCTGGCCCAGCTCGCGAAGCTGGGAGAGGGGAACCGCTGTACCATTGATAAAACCGCGGGAGCGGCCATCGCTGCTGATGACGCGGCGAAGTAAACACTCACGTCCGTCTTCGAGCTGGTTCGCTTCCAGCCAGCGCAGGGCGGCAGGTGTGTCTTTCAACGAGAAGCGGGCGCAGAGATCGGCACGGGCGGCGCCTGTGCGCACCATATCCCCCTCTGCACGACCGCCGAGGCACAAGCCGAGGGCATCAATGGCAATGGATTTACCTGCACCGGTTTCACCGGTAATCGCCGTCATTCCGCTATGGAAGTCGATCTCAAGCTCACGAACAATGGCAAAGTTGCTGATGGTCAGTTGTGCCAGCATAATTGTTTTCCTGTATGAAAAACCATAACTGTGTTTGTATACAGTATAAACTGGTTTTATATACAGTAAAGTGCTGGATGCAAAATCAGAACAATTTTTTTGACCAGCCGAGCTTGGAGCTTAATGTGTTGAAATAGCTGTAATCTTTCGGGTGAATCAGGTTCAGATGGTAATCGCAGCGGCGAATGAGGACATCTTCACCTTCCTGAATGGGGAGCGCAATCTGACTGTCGCAGCTGATCTCCAGGTCGTTACGGCGATGGGAAAAACGCAGGCGGATGGTACTGTCGCCGTTGATCACCAGCGGACGCGCCGAGAGCGTATGCGGGAACATCGGCACCAGAGTAATGGCATCCAGCGATGGCGTCAGGATTGGGCCTCCGGCTGAAAGCGAGTAGGCAGTTGACCCCGTCGGGGTTGAAATAATCAGCCCGTCAGAACGCTGCGAGAAAGCGAATATTTCGTCGATATAGACTTCGAACTCGATCATGTGCGCCACTTTACCGGGATGGAGAACCACCTCGTTAATGGCGGTGCTGATGCGCTTCTGGCAGTCTTGCTGACACACCTGGGCTTCCAGTAAAAACCGTTTTTCACTGATATAGTGGCCTTCCAGCACGTCCGCCAGCTGCTGCTGCGCATTGTCCGGGTCGAGGTCGGTCAGGAAACCGAGATTGCCACGGTTAATACCAATAACCTTAATATCATAGCGAGCCAGCGTTCGCGCCGCGCCCAGCATATTGCCGTCGCCACCGACCACCACGGCGAGATCCGCCTGCTGGCCAATTTCCGCCAGCGTGCCGGTTCTGACGCTTTTAAGTTGCAACTCCTGGGCGATCTGCTGCTCGACCATCACTTCATAGCCTTTACCACACAGCCAGCGATACAACATTTCATGTGTCGTCAATGCGGTAGGGTGACGCGGATGGCCGACGATCCCAATACACCTGAAATGATTATTCATTTTCTGGAGGTCCTTGTGCCTGATGAATGATGACAATCTGCCTTGTTCCCTTGAATCCAGGAAACTGATCCCCATAATAAGCGAAGTTAGCGAGATGAATGCAGAAAAACGCGGAGAAATTCATGAGTAGTAAAGAACAGAAAACGCCTGAGGGGCAAGCCCCTGAAGAAATTATCACGGAACAGCACGATGAAGTTGAGGCAGTAGAGCCAGACACGTCTGCTGAGCAGGTGGACCCGCGCGATGAAAAAATTGCCACCCTGGAAGCTCAGTTGGTAGAAGCGCAGAATCGCGAACGCGATGGCGTACTGCGTATCAAAGCGGAAATGGAAAACCTGCGCCGTCGTACCGAGCTGGACGTTGAAAAGGCGCACAAATTTGCGCTGGAGAAATTCGTCAACGAACTGCTTCCGGTGATCGACAGCCTGGATCGCGCGCTGGAAGTGGCGGATAAAGCTAACCCGGATAACGCGGCGATGATTGAAGGCATTGAGCTGACGCTGAAATCCATGCTGGATGTGGTGCGTAAGTTCGGTGTTGAAGTGATTGCCGATACGGATGTACCGCTGGATCCAAACGTTCACCAGGCCATTGCGATGGTTGAATCCGAAGACGTTACCGCGGGTAACGTGCTGGGCGTGATGCAAAAAGGGTATACCCTGAACGGTCGTACTATTCGCGCTGCGATGGTGACCGTGGCGAAAGCGAAAGCATAACGTGCTGCCTGTAGTGCCGGGTGGCGGCGTTCGCCTTACCCGGCCTACATTTTATTCGGCAATACTTTCGCGTAGAGGCTTAACGGGCAGGACCTTCACCTGCTTAATCATGTTGTCCTGAACGTCCAGAATATCAATATCATACTGTTCAATGCGCACGCGCGTGCCTGCCGCCGGGATCTCTTCCAGCGCTTCCAGGATCATACCGTTCATCGTCCGCGCTTCGTCTTCCGGCAAATGCCAGTTGAACGCTTTATTGATTTCACGAATGTTGGCGCTGCCGTCGATAAGCACTGACCCGTCGTTTTGCGGGGTGACCTCTTCCGCAAGGGAAGGCGACATTGACGTGGTAAAGTCCCCGACAATCTCTTCCAGAATATCTTCGACCGTCACCAGCCCCTGTATGTCGCCGTATTCATCCACCACCAGGCCGACTTTCTTCTTGTTTCGCTGGAACTTCACCAGCTGCGTGCTGAGTGGGGTGCCTTCCGGCACGTAGTAAATTTCGTCGGCGGCGCGCAGCATCACCTCTTTGGTGAACTCGTTTTTCTCAGTCATCAGACGATAGGCTTCGCGCACGCGCAGCATGCTGATGGCATCGTCGAGGGAATCGCGATAGAGGACGATACGCCCGTGCGGGGAGTGCGTCAGCTGGCGGACAATGGCCTTCCAGTCGTCGTTGATATCAATCCCGACGATTTCATTGCGCGGCACCATTATGTCGTCAACGCTGACCTTTTCCAGATCCAGCACCGACAGGAGCATGTCCTGATTGCGGCGGGAGATCTGCGAGCGGGATTCATTCACGATGGTACGCAGTTCGTCTTTGCTGAGCGCGCTACTAATGGTGACGTCTGCCTTTATACCCACCATGCGCATCAGCACCCGTGTCACCATATTCAGCAGCCAGACCAGCGGCATCATCAGAATAAGCAGCGGTGCTAACAGGAAGCTGCTCGGGTAGGCGACTTTTTCCGGGTAAAGCGCGGCGATGGTTTTGGGCAGCACTTCCGCAAACACCAGCACCACAAACGTGAGCACACCTGTGGCAATCGCCACGCCTGCGTTGCCGTACAGACGCATCCCGACGATGGTGCCCAGTGCAGAGGCGAGAATATTGACCAGGTTGTTACCGATAAGCACCAGGCTAATCAGCCGGTCCGGCTTACGCAGAAGCTTTTCGACACGACGCGCGGCACGGTTACCCTGCTTGGCGCGATGACGTAACCGGTAGCGGTTCAGCGTCATCATGCCGGTTTCAGAGCCAGAGAAATAAGCGGAGATGACCACCATGATGACCAGAATGACGATCAGCGTGGTGGTAGAGATGTGTTCCAGGGGGAACTCCTTTTGTTACTTAGCCAGCAAATTGCTGTATGAAGCGGCTACCAAAATAGGCAAGCGTGAGAATGCCCGCACCCGCTACGTTGAACCAGACCACGCGGCGACCGCGCCAGCCTTCATGATAATGGCCCCATAACAGGACAATATAGACAAACCACGCGATGATGGAGAGGACCGCTTTATCGATATTCTCCACGCTGAACAGGTTCTTCATATAAAACAAGCCCGTGCACAGCGTCAGTGTCAGCAGAACCACACCGACCTGGGTGATGTGGAACATCTTACGCTCAATCACCATCAGCGGCGGCATTTCATGGTTAAACGCCAGCTTTTTATTTTTCAGCTGGTAGTCAATCCAGGCGAGCTGCATGGCGTAAAGGGCGGCGATGATCAGCGTCGCGTAGGAGAACAGCGACAGGCCAATATGCACCAGCATCCCCGGCGTGGCTTCCAGGTGAGTAATAAACTCATTGGGCATGAACGTGGCTAACGCCAGGTTGATCAGCGCAAAGGCGTAGACTATCGGCAGCAGCAGCCAGCCACGGTTTTTAGACGCGACAATGGTCATGACCGTACAGATCATCAGGCTGACCAGCGAGCCGACGTTCAGTACGCTCAGATTTTGCACGCTGCCGTCGCCGGGAATGATGCGTGATTCCAGCGCAAACGCATGGCTAATCAGTGCGATCACTGCCGAAAGAATAGCCATGCGCCGCCAGCCGCTGTTTTTTTGCAGCAGGCCAGGAATGATCAGCGCGAGGCTGACAGAGTAGGCAACAAGGGCGATCAGTGCGAAAACAGGCATATAGGCGTCGACAGTTGTCTTAATAAGAAAGAGAAGCAGTATAACGTTACGTGACGCCTGCTCCAACCGTTGCATAACAACAAAGGCGCCTTCATGTTATACTCCGGCAAAATTCTGTGTATGTGTCGCTTAAGCGACCTAACGTTTCTACCCCAGGCGAGAGACAATGTTTGATAATTTAACCGATCGTTTGTCGCGCACGCTGCGCAACATCAGCGGCCGTGGACGCCTCACCGAAGAGAACATCAAGGAAACGCTGCGCGAAGTGCGCATGGCGCTGCTGGAAGCAGACGTCGCGTTGCCGGTCGTGCGTGATTTTATCAACCGCGTGAAAGAGAAAGCGGTTGGCCATGAAGTGAACAAGAGCCTGACTCCGGGTCAGGAGTTCGTCAAAATCGTCCGTAACGAGCTGGTTTCGGCGATGGGCGAAGAGAACCAGGTGCTTAACCTGGCGGCTCAGCCGCCGGCCGTCGTGCTGATGGCGGGTCTGCAAGGTGCGGGTAAAACCACCAGTGTCGGTAAGCTGGGGAAATTCCTGCGCGAAAAGCACAAGAAAAAGGTGCTGGTGGTGTCGGCGGACGTGTATCGCCCGGCGGCGATCAAACAGCTGGAAACGTTGGCCGAGCAGGTTGGCGTAGACTTCTTCCCGTCCGACGTGGCGCAGAAGCCTGTCGATATCGTTAACGCGGCGCTGAAAGAGGCGAAGCTGAAATTCTACGACGTGCTGCTGGTGGATACCGCCGGTCGACTGCACGTTGACGAAGCGATGATGGACGAAATCAAGCAGGTGCATGCCTCTATCAATCCGGTAGAGACCCTGTTTGTTGTTGACGCCATGACCGGTCAGGATGCGGCGAACACCGCAAAGGCGTTTAACGAAGCCCTGCCGTTAACCGGCGTGGTGCTGACCAAAGTCGACGGCGATGCCCGCGGCGGTGCGGCGCTGTCTATTCGCCATATTACCGGTAAGCCAATTAAGTTCCTCGGCGTGGGCGAGAAAACCGAAGCGCTGGAGCCGTTCCATCCGGATCGTATTGCCTCCCGTATCCTCGGCATGGGCGACGTGCTGTCGCTGATCGAAGATATTGAAAGCAAGGTTGACCGCGCGCAGGCGGAAAAACTCGCCAGCAAGCTGAAAAAGGGCGACGGTTTCGATCTGACCGACTTCCTTGAGCAGCTGCGTCAGATGAAAAACATGGGCGGCATGGCAAGCCTGATGGGCAAACTGCCAGGCATGGGCCAGATCCCGGACAACGTCAAATCCCAGATGGATGACAAAGTGCTGGTGCGTATGGAGGCCATCATCAACTCGATGACGCTGAAAGAGCGCGCGAAGCCAGAAATCATCAAAGGTTCCCGTAAACGCCGTATCGCAGCCGGTTGCGGCATGCAGGTGCAGGACGTTAACCGCCTTCTGAAACAGTTCGACGACATGCAGCGCATGATGAAGAAAATGAAGAAAGGCGGCATGGCGAAGATGATGCGCGGCATGAAAGGCATGATGCCGCCCGGTTTTCCTGGGCGTTAATCGCTTTTGAGATTGCTTTTTGCCCGAAAATGAGTAAAATTTTCGGGCTTTTAATATGACACCCGGGCTCCGTTCCTCGATGGGGCCCGGTTGTTTTATTCACACAAGAGGATGTTATGGTAACTATTCGTTTAGCTCGTCACGGCGCTAAAAAGCGTCCGTTCTACCAGGTTGTTGTGACTGACAGCCGTAATGCACGCAACGGTCGCTTCATCGAGCGCGTTGGTTTCTTCAACCCACTGGCCGCTGGCGCAGAAGAAGAAACTCGTCTGGATCTGGATCGTATCGCTCACTGGGTTGGCCAGGGCGCTACTGTTTCCGATCGCGTTGCTACGCTGATCAAAGCAGCAAACAAAGCAGCTTAATCTGTCACGGTGGTCATGATGAGCAATAAAGCACCTGTTGAACCGATCGTATTGGGAAAAATGGGTTCTTGCTACGGTATCCGTGGTTGGCTCAGAGTGTTTTCCTCCACTGAAGACGCTGATAGCATTTTTAATTACCAGCCCTGGTTTATCCAGAAAGCCGGTAAGTGGGAAGAGGTCGAGCTGGAAAGCTGGCGTCACCACAATCAGGACATCATCATCAAGCTGAAAGGCATTGACGATCGTGATGCCGCGAATGCGCTGACTAATTGTGAAATTGTCGTGGATTCGTCGCAGTTGCCACAGCTGGAAGAGGGTGACTACTACTGGAAAGACCTTATGGGTTGCCAGGTAGTGACCACTGAAGGCTACAGCCTGGGGAAAGTCATCGACATGATGGAAACCGGGTCAAATGACGTTCTCGTCATTAAGGCAAACCTGAAAGATGCATTTGGCATCAAGGAGCGGTTGGTTCCGTTCCTCGATGGACAGGTTATCAAGAAAGTCGATCTCACTACTCAAACCATTGAAGTAGATTGGGATCCTGGTTTTTAAATTCTCCGGATAAACGGTAAAAGACGGCGCTATGTGGATTGGCATAATTAGCCTGTTTCCTGAAATGTTCCGCGCGATTACCGATTACGGGGTAACTGGCCGGGCAGTAAAGAATGGCCTGCTGAGCATCCAGAGCTGGAGTCCTCGTGACTTCACGCACGACCGGCACCGTACCGTGGACGATCGTCCTTACGGCGGCGGACCGGGGATGTTGATGATGGTGCAACCCTTACGGGACGCCATTCACACAGCAAAAGCCGCGGCAGGTGAAGGCGCGAAGGTGATTTATCTTTCACCTCAGGGACGCAAGCTTGATCAAGCGGGCGTGAGCGAACTGGCGACGAATCAAAAGCTGATTCTGGTCTGTGGTCGCTACGAAGGGATAGATGAGCGTGTAATTCAAACCGAGATTGACGAAGAATGGTCTATCGGCGATTACGTTCTCAGCGGTGGTGAGTTACCGGCAATGACGCTGATTGACTCCGTCGCCCGGTTTATTCCGGGGGTTCTGGGCCATGAAGCTTCGGCAACGGAAGATTCCTTTGCCGATGGATTGCTGGACTGTCCACACTATACTCGTCCTGAAGTGTTAGAAGGGATGGAGGTCCCGGCAGTGTTACTGTCTGGAAACCATGCCGAGATACGTCGCTGGCGTTTGAAGCAGTCGCTGGGCCGAACCTGGCTTAGAAGACCTGAACTTCTGGAAAACCTGGCTCTGACTGAAGAGCAAGCAAAGTTGCTGGCCGAGTTCAAAACTGAACACGTGCACCAGCAGCATGAACATGATGGGAATGCGTAATACGCACCCGAATATCAGTTTACCCAGGATAAGAGATTAAATTATGAGCAACATTATTAAGCAACTTGAACAAGAGCAGATGAAGCAGGACGTACCTTCCTTCCGTCCAGGTGACACCGTGGAAGTGAAAGTATGGGTTGTTGAAGGTTCCAAAAAACGTCTGCAGGCATTCGAGGGCGTGGTTATCGCTATTCGTAACCGCGGTCTGCACTCTGCATTCACTGTTCGTAAAATTTCCAACGGCGAAGGCGTTGAGCGTGTCTTCCAGACTCACTCTCCGGTAGTTGACAGCATTGCTGTTAAACGTCGTGGTGCTGTACGTAAAGCTAAACTGTACTACCTGCGTGAGCGTACTGGTAAGTCTGCTCGTATTAAAGAGCGTCTGAACTAAGATTCGCTTAAGCGACATCCTGTTAGAAAGGGCTGGCCGAAAGGCTGGCCCTTTTTTTATCCCATCGCACCTCTCGCGTTAACCCTTCCGTCATAAATCATTTACAATGTTCGCCTCTTGGGTGGAGGGTAAGTGGATAACGTACTACATCAGCATAGCTGGAAACGCGCAGCGGCATTGACCGCGCTGTTTGCGATCCTGCTGATCGTCGTGGCGCCGCTGATCTCCGTCTCGCTGCAAAAAGATCCCATGAGCGCCATGCCGGGCATGCACCACGACATGAGCATGATGTCGATGGACGAGCATCATGGTGATATGCCGCATTCCATGCCAGTTGACCATGCGGAAGCATGCGGCTACTGCGTGCTGTTAGCGCATGTGCCGGGCGTGATGCTGGCGCTTATCGTTCTGCTCAGCGTGGTGTTGCAGCGGCTGCGCGTGAAGCCGCCTCGTCAGGCGGTCAGCCACTGGCACTTTTTCCCCTGGCTTTACCCCGATACCCGCGCGCCGCCGCGTCGGTCTGCTTTCTCCCTTTAAAACAAAATCACTCACTTTTTGCCTTAAAAAGGAAAAGTATGACTACCTGCACTCCGCGCGCGGCATGGGGAAACCTGCTGCGTCGCCTCCATTTCTATATCGGGCTGTTTGTCGGTCCGTTTATCTTCTTCGCAGCGCTGACCGGAACGCTGTACGTCGCCACGCCGCAGCTTGAACATGCGCTGTACCATCATGCACTCCACACGGAGGCCG
The DNA here is from genome assembly GCF_046054285.1 of Enterobacter sp. DN. Lineage (NCBI taxonomy): Bacteria > Pseudomonadati > Pseudomonadota > Gammaproteobacteria > Enterobacterales > Enterobacteriaceae > Enterobacter > Enterobacter sp. DN. The sequence continues at coordinate 14,889 of NZ_JBJJTG010000003.1, read as the reverse complement.
TGGGTGAGGCGCAGCCTCTTGCTGAACAAATTGCCGTGGCGGAAAAGGCCGTGGGTTCAGCGCTGCGTTTACATGCTGTTCGTCCGGGGCTGGAAGAGGGCGAAACGACCCGCGTGATGTTTGCCGACCCGGCGCTGGGTCCCTCCGAGCATCGGGCTATTTTTATTGATCCCACCAGCCTTGAGATTCGAGGGGATATGACCGTGTACGGCACCAGCGGGATTTTACCGCTGCGTCAGACTATCGATTATCTGCATACCTCGCTGATGCTGGGCAACATCGGGCGCCTCTATAGCGAGTTAGCCGCCTCGTGGATGTGGGTTGCTGCCCTGGGCGGGATCGCGCTGTGGTTCTACACCCGACCGAAGCGCCGTATTAACAATCGTTTCCAGAATCGTCGTCGCCTGCATGTGATCTTAGGCTGGACGTTACTGGCGGGAATGCTGCTGTTCTCAGTCACCGGGTTAACCTGGTCACAATGGGCCGGTGGCAACGTCGATAAGCTGCGTGCAGAGATGAACTGGCTGACGCCGCAGGTAAACACCACCCTTTCCGGTGCGCCGGAAATGAGGGATGAACACGCCGAACATCGTGGTCATCACGGGGGAATGACGATGCCTGAAATGCCAGTCAAACTGTCGCTTTTTGACAACGTATTGCAGGTCGCCCGCCAGTCAGGGATTGATGCGAACAACGTTGAGATCCGTCCGGCAAGCAGGGTCGACCAGGCCTGGACGGTGACGGAAATCGATCGCCGCTGGCCTACGCAGGTTGATGCCGTTGCCGTGGATCCCCACTCACTGAAGGTGCTGGACAGCACTCGCTTCGGGGATTTCCCGCTGATGGCTAAACTCACCCGCTGGGGCGTGGATTTCCATATGGGGATCCTGTTTGGTCTGGCAAATCAGCTGCTGCTCATCGCGTTTGGCGTTGCGCTGTGTGTGTTGATTATCTGGGGATACCGGATGTGGTGGATGCGTCGCCCTGCAACGTCAGCCGCGAACCCGGTACAGACGCTCTGTCAAAGCTGGCTGGCATTGCCGCTGTGGGGAAGGGGAGTGTCGTTCCTGATAAGCCTCCTGCTGGGGCTGGCGTTGCCGGTAATGGGCGTCAGTCTGGCGGTCTTTATTGTGATTGACTGGCTGCGCTGGCGAGCGGTTTCAGGCGTGTCGCTCGCCGGAACATCCGTTAAATAGCCTTAAGGCGTGCTGATGACTACCGCAACCCGGCGGTTTTCAGCGCGCCCCTGCGCAGTGCGGTTGCTGCTGACAGGGTATTTTTTGCCTAAGCCCCGCGTAGTGAGATTGCTGCGCGGGATGTTCGCGCCCTTCGCCCAGGCATCCGCCACAACATTGGCACGTTTTAACGAAAGCGCTTCGTTGTAGCTCTCTTCGCCATAATTATCCGTATGGCCATCCATCCTGGCGTGGTTCAGACCGGTTGCCGCCAGGCGTGAGGCCATAGTCTGGATCTGCGTTTCACTTTCCGGGCGCAGCCTGGCGTCATTTTTATCAAACAGGATCTTATCCGACAGGCCCAGAGACCAGTCGCCATTCAGTTCGTTAAAGCCGTAGGATTTCATGGCCGCAATTTGCTCTGGCGTGAATTTCCCTTCAGGGGATGACTGGCATCCGGACATTACCAGTGATGCCAGTATTAACGGCGCAAAGTATCGCTTTAACATATCGTCTTCCTTTCAGGATATTGTTTTCGAACGCTGGTTTTTGACCAGATACATATTGCGATCGGCTTGCTCCAGTAATGCTTCAACGGAGGCATTTTCCCACGCCAGAGCAAAGCCAATGCTGAGGGACATTGATGCTGTGTGCCCGTTATGCAGATCAAACGGACGGATAAATTGCTGCGACAGCGCAGCGCAAATAAATTCGACCTCACGTGCGGTGTGGACCCCGTAAAGGATCATGGCAAATTCATCGCCGCCAAGACGGTAAGACTGATGACGTTTTTCGCCAAACTCGACCATCCTTTTGGCGGCTTCGATCAGTACGCAGTCACCCGCGGCATGACCCCAGGTGTCATTGATAACCTTGAAGTTATCACCGTCCAGGAAGAGCAGGGCAGAATTGGTTTTTGCTGAAGCGTCGTTCATTAATGCCGCAATGTTGTTGCGAAACGCGGCGCGGTTTGCAAGCCCCGTGAGCGGATCGTGCATAGCGGTACGCAACAGTTGAGCGTTTTTCGCCTGTAGCTTGAGCTGCCACTCTTCCATTTCATCCAGCAGGCTGTTGAAGTCTTCACCAAACTGGTGGAACTCTTCAATGCGGCCTTCCGTTACCCGGCGAGAGAAGTTGCGGTTAGTGCGAACGTCATGCACAACGTCAGTGATGTTTTGCATTTCAACAACCATGCCATGATGTAGCGAGCGGGTGATGGTCAATGCGACGGCAGAGGCAAAAAGAATGCAGCCGGTGAGGACCGCAAATGAGAGCCAGATAAAGTGGCTAATCAGGCTGTCTCGCGCGGTCAGACGAATTTCGCCAATCACATTGCCATTATGTATGATGGGCTGTGCGACAGGAACAGGGAACAACCACCGGTTGACCAGCGCGCCCAGCGTGTCGGTATTATCCGCCGGGTTCCATGACCACCAGGCAAACCGTTTATGATGTGCGTTAAGCACTTCCGCCACGGCGAACTGCCCCTGCTTGCCGAGGGTCGCCAGCGTTTCATTTGCCGCCACGGCATCGTTGAACACCAGAGAGGCTTCAAGGCTGTGGCTCATGGTGGCGCCGGTAAGTTCGAGGTTTTTTTGCGCGTATTGCTTTAATGTCACCACGGAAGCGAAACACAGCAGCAACCATATAAACGTCATCGTTATAATGACGCTTATCATGCTGATTCGTCGCAACGTTCTTTTAAACGTCGGACGCGGTGTTGGTGCGACTTCCTTATTCATGCTTCTTATTCCGTGCGAGCATTAATACATCCGGATTGACTCTTACGCCACTGCGCGCCAGCGCATCCAGATTTACGGAAAACCTGACGAGGTTGTGCTCTATTATCAGACAAAATGCGCTGCCAATAACGCATTCAGGATTTTGTTCTGACATTAATAGCAACGCCTGGCCCTGATATTGATTTATTATTTCCTGTTGTTTTGCCGGCGACTCGCTCCCGAAATAGAGGGCATCACACCTTGCTGCGAGTGCTTCCCGATCGCTGTGCACAATGACAGGACTATAGGGCAACGGGTTGTGTTCATCTTCACTGCTGAGCGCCTGTCTGTAATGGGAAGAGGCATAAATACAGAGCTTAGGCTGGCCGGACAGTGCTGGCCATCGGGTGTAGCTCACAATGCCAGAAACAATCGAACGTACTGATTTATCCGTTTCCGTGAACGAGCCTGCCGTTGCAGGGGCTACTAAAATGAACAGTATTAGCGCCAGGGGGAGTCGGAGCAAAGCGATCAAGATTGCATTTCTCATCAGAATCCGCCAAACCGCCCCGGAAATAGATGTCCTTAAGAATTGTCGGCAGAATACCATTGTTTATCAAAGCCGTCATTATGTCAGAAATATCCCTGTTTTGACCTAAGCTAAATCTTACAGTGAGCTATATTCAGAGGAATTAAGGCAGGCTCAATTAAGCCTGCTGGAACGCATACTTTCATCCAATCCTTGTTGCCAGGATTCATGCAGTTTTACTGCATTTTCAGTTGCATCGCAGCTGGCAGGAAATGATTTGCCCGCTAATCCCCAGGCGTGAATAAAGCCCTCTTCGCATATTTTTTTCTGTCCGTCAGCGTAGCCACGAAGATATTCCGCTCGATCAACCTGAGGGTCATTAAAACTATCGGCCAGAGCCTGGTTATCTTTAACCGGAACACCATTCATAGCGTCTTCTTTACCGGCCGTGAACCAGTCCGGTCTGGTCCAGTCAGGCTGAAAAGTATAAGGATTGATCTGGCAACCCGACAAAATCAGCGACAACAACATAAAAGCAATTGAACGCATGGCTATTCTCCTTTTTGTGAGCATAGCCTGGCTTACAGGCGTGCGTGTGTAATTTTAACTTTACGATTTTAGGCCATTATTTTTGCAATTAAAGGGTTGGTGTAAAGTAATATGTACGTATTTTGGATTGAAATCTTTACTTAATGTGATATCGTTGTGTCACCTCTTCGAGGAAAACCACTATCGCAAACGAGTTTGACAGGATCGCAATCATGCAAAAAGACGCGCTGAACAACGTACATATCACTGACGAACAGGTGTTAATCACCCCGGATCAACTGAAGGCGGAATTCCCGCTGAGCGTCGCGCAGGAAGCTCAGATTGAGCACTCGCGCCAGACCATTTCTGACATTATCGCTGGCCGCGATCCGCGCCTGCTGGTGGTATGTGGTCCTTGCTCTATTCACGATCCTGAAACCGCCATTGAGTACGCTCGTCGATTTAAAGCATTAGCGGAGGAGGTCAGCGATAGCCTCTATCTGGTGATGCGCGTCTATTTTGAGAAGCCACGTACGACCGTTGGCTGGAAAGGGTTGATCAACGATCCGCACATGGATGGCTCGTTTGATGTGGAAGCCGGCCTGAAGATTGCGCGTCGCCTGCTGGTAGAGCTGGTCAGCATGGGGCTGCCGCTGGCAACCGAGGCGCTGGATCCGAACAGCCCGCAGTACCTCGGCGATCTGTTTAGCTGGTCTGCGATTGGGGCGCGCACCACCGAGTCACAAACCCACCGCGAGATGGCGTCTGGCCTGTCTATGCCGGTTGGTTTTAAAAACGGTACCGACGGCAGCCTGGCCACGGCGATTAACGCCATGCGCGCCGCCGCCATGCCCCATCGTTTTGTCGGGATCAACCAGGCGGGCCAGGTATGCCTGCTGCAAACGCAGGGCAACCCGGACGGGCATGTGATCCTGCGCGGTGGTAAAGCGCCAAACTACAGCCCGGCGGATGTCGCGCAGTGTGAAAAAGAGATGGAACAGGCGGGACTGCGTCCGGCGCTGATGGTAGATTGCAGTCATGGTAATTCGAATAAAGATTACCGTCGCCAGCCTGCGGTTGCAGAATCTGTGATTGCTCAGATTAAAGATGGCAACCGTTCAATTATCGGCCTGATGATTGAAAGTAATATTCATGAAGGCAATCAGTCATCGGAACAGCCGCGTAGCGCGATGAAGCCCGGCGTCTCGGTCACCGATGCCTGCATTAGCTGGGAAACCACCGATGCGCTGCTGCGTGAGATCCACAAAGATTTGAACGGCCAGCTGGCGACGCGTCTGGCATAAGAGGGTAGTTATGGTTGCTGAATTGACCGCATTACGCGATCAAATTGATGAAGTGGATAAGGCGTTGCTGGATCTTCTGGCGCGCCGCATGGCACTGGTTGCTGAGGTCGGCGAGGTTAAAAGTAAATACGGACTGCCGATTTACGTTCCGGAGCGTGAGGCCTCTATGCTCGCCTCCCGCCGTAAAGAGGCGCAGGCCCTGGGCGTATCACCTGATTTGATTGAGGACGTCCTGCGTCGCGTGATGCGGGAGTCCTATTCCAGCGAAAACGACAAGGGCTTCAAAACCCTCTGTCCGTCGCTGCGCCCGGTGGTTATCGTCGGTGGTGGCGGGCAGATGGGGCGTCTGTTTGAGAAAATGCTGACGCTTTCTGGCTATCAGGTGCGTATTCTGGAGAAAGAGGACTGGTCGCACGCGCCGGAGCTGATGAAAGACGCCGGAATGGTTATCGTCAGCGTGCCGATCCATGTGACGGAGCAAATAATCGCGAAACTTCCTCCGCTGCCGGAAGATTGCATACTGGTGGACCTGGCCTCCGTTAAAAATGGTCCGCTACAGGCAATGCTGGCGGCGCACACTGGCCCCGTGCTTGGGTTACACCCGATGTTTGGCCCGGACAGCGGAAGCCTGGCGAAGCAGGTAGTGGTTTACTGTGACGGACGGCAGCCGGAAGCCTACCAGTGGTTCCTGGAACAGATCCAGGTCTGGGGAGCACGTTTGCACCGCATTAGCGCGGTAGAGCATGACCAGAACATGGCGTTTATTCAGGCGCTGCGCCACTTTGCAACCTTCGCCTATGGGCTGCACCTGGCGGAAGAGAACGTTCAGCTTGAACAATTGCTGGCGCTTTCCTCGCCAATCTATCGTCTGGAGCTGGCGATGGTCGGGCGACTGTTTGCCCAGGATCCGCAGCTTTACGCCGACATCATCATGTCGTCTGAAAATAATCTGGCGCTGATCAAGCGCTATTATCAGCGTTTTGGCGAAGCGATCACCTTGCTGGAACACGGCGATAAACAAGCCTTTATCGACAGTTTCCGTAAAGTGGAGCACTGGTTCGGTGATTACGCCACGCGATTCCAGAGTGAAAGCCGCACGCTGTTGCGCCAGGCAAATGACAGTCGCCAGTAATGCGATGATGTATATACTGAAAGCCAGCATTGCTGGCTTTTTTCATTTTGGGGAACTGTCATGGCTGAACCGCAGCTGCTGTTGAACTATACCGGGCATCTGCCCGAATGCCCGACGTGGAGTGCAGAAGAGAAGGCGCTCTACTGGGCGGATATCCTGGAAGGGGAGATCCATCGGTACCATCTGCCCACCGCAGAGCACTCGGTGCTCTCATTCCATGAAGAAGTTGGGTGTTTTGCCCTGCGTGAACGCGGCGGATTTATCGTCGCGATGCGAAACGCCATCTGGCTGACCGATAAACACGGCCTGCTCCAGCGTAAGGTTTGCGATAACCCGTCCAACCCGCAGCTTGCACGCTTTAACGATGGCGGTACCGATCATCAGGGACGGTTTTATGCGGGCACGTTCTGGGGGCCGGGAGATTATAACGGCGCCATGCTGATGCGTATCGACAACGACCTGACGCCGCAAGTGATCCAGTGCGATATTCACGGGCATAACGGTTTAGCGTTTAGTCCTGATAAACGGTGGATGTTTACTTCTGATACGCCGAACGGCGTGATCTACCGTACGCCGCTTGATGAGCAGGGAGAACCCGGTAAGCGCGAAGAGTTTCGCCGGTTTAGCGAGGGAGAAGGTATACCCGACGGTGCGGCAATGGATGAGGAAGGCTGCTACTGGAGCGCACTGTTTGACGGCTGGCGTATCGCACGGTTTTCACCGCAAGGCGAACAGCTGGAAGAGTATCGGCTGCCGGTACGCTGCCCGACAATGGTCTGCTTTGGCGGCGACGATATGAAAACGCTGTTTATCACCACCACGCGGGAAAATATGGAGGCGGAGGAGCTGGCGAAATATCCGCTTTCCGGTGCCATCTTCACCCTGCCTGTAAATGTGGCAGGGATGAAGAAAAGCCGCTTTATCGAACGTTAAGCCGGATCGACCGGGACCACGTTTTCGCTCGGATAGCAGCCCAGCACTTTCATGGAGCGTGTGATCTCGCCCAGTTCGCGCAGGGCTTTCTGCATGGACGCAGACTCCAGGTTGGCCTGAACGTCGAGATAAAACATTTCTTCCCACGGGTTGCCATGTATTGGGCGGGATTCCAGCTTCGTCATGATCAGGTTGTGATTACGCAGCACCAGCAGCGCTTCAACCAGCGCACCCGCCTGCTGGCCGGTCGCCATCAGCAGGGTGGTTTTCGCCGGGACCTGGTCCGACACGTTGATGGCCTTGCGGGCCAGAACCACGAAACGGGTGATATTCTGCGTCTGGTTGGCCAGATTGCGTTCCAGCACCTGTAAGCCATACAGCGCGCCGCCCGCTTCGCTACCGAGAGCCGCGACGGCAGAAGAGTTTGCCTGCGCCACTTTTTCCATCGCCGCCGAGGTGCTTTCGGTGTATTCAATTTTCCAGTGCGGATAACGGTTCAGGAACTGGCTGCACTGCTGGAACGGCTGCGGGTGGCTGTACACCGTTTCGATCTGACTCAGATCGGTTGAGCCAGAGACCAGCACGCAGTGATCGATAGGGATAGTCAACTCGCCGACTAACGACAGGCTGGTGTGCTGGAGCAGATCGTAAACATCATTGATGGCACCGGAACTGGTGTTCTCAATAGGCACTACGGCGTAATCTGCCTGGCCGGTTTCGACTTGGTTGAAAATGTCTGCAAATTTCGCGCAGCCGCTCTCAATAAACTCTTCGAAATGGCGGGCTGCGTACTGGCGAGCTGCCAGGTGAGAATAGGACCCTTTCGGGCCGAGGAAAGCGATACGAGCAGAGTGCGGGTTGGTTTTGTTCAGATGCTGCTGGAGCAGGGCTTGTTGCGTCAGAACGGAGTCTTCGATGATGAGCTGGAACAGGCGGGTGATGTAGTGCGCATCCAGATGATGCGCTTTGCCGAGTTGAATCAACCGTTCCAGTAAATCACGTTCGCGATCGATATCGCGCACCGGCCGATGGGACTCGAGCTTGGCTTTGCCCACTTCAACGGCGAGCGCGCGGCGTTCTGCCAGCAGGGCCAGTAATTTTTCGTCGAGTGCACTGATTTTTACGCGTAAATCCAGGAGCGGGTTTTCCGGTGTCATAGTGTTGTCTGTCTCATTTTATCGTTATCAATAAAAAAGGCCTCCCGGTGTGGGAGGCCTTGTTGTTCGTCTTCGCATTCTTTATCACACGACGAAACGCCTCCCGGTCAGGGGAAGGTAAAAAAGAATGCGAAGAAAAACGGCGTCTGTTTCATAAGGTCATCCTGAAATTGATAGGGTTAAAGTACCTGCACTGTTTTGATCCTGTCAATAAAAAACGCGCCCGAAGGCGCGTTGTCGGTACACTCAATTTTAGAGGATTACTCTTCTTCAACTTCTTCCGCGAAGCTGGCGTCTTTCACCGAGGTTGCGGCGCGACGTGCTTCACCTTTGTGTTGCACTTTATTGAGCTGCCGTTCCAGCTTGTTGATCAAATCGTTAATTGCGGTGTACATATCCTCGTGTTTTGCGCTGGCGACCAGATGGCCGTTTGGAGTATTGATAGTTGCATCAGCGATGAAACCCTGCGGCTCCTTGGACAGGATGATATGTGGATTAATCAAATGTGTTTGCCATTTATCCAGTTTGGCGAGACGGTCTGCGACGTGCTGGCGGATTGCCGGAGTAATTTCCATTTGTTTACTGGTAATGTTCATTGTCATAAATTTTACCTCTTGTCTTTCCGTCTTGGTGATTCCAGCATACCCGACCTAATGTCAAAATGTGTGATTTAGATCACGTTATTTTGTCGGTTTTTGTCAGGGAATCTTTTTTGTGAGGCAGGGCAGGAAGAGGTGAGATTTACCTTGTCGAAGCCAACAATTGCGGTCATAGTTGAATGGATGTGTTGAAGCTAAACCGCTTCAGCGTAAGTGTGAAAGAATAAAAAAACGGCAGCCCGCGGGCTGCCGTTATGCGTTGTAGCGGTATCAGGTGTTGCTGCTGTTCGCGGCGATGATTTTCGCCACTTTGTCAGCCTGAGCCGTCATCTGCATCTGGCGATACGCATTTTCCATCAGCTTCAGGCCATCACGCGTGGCCTGGGTATCCGGATAATCACGCAGCATGCCTTCTACACGGTTAACCACGGCAACCCATGCGCCACGGCGGGTGTAGTATTCCGCAACGGAGTACTCATATTTCGCCAGACGATCTTTCAGGAATACCAGACGCTTAGTGGCATCGGTAATGTACTGGCTGTTCGGGTAGCTACGCACCAGTTTGGAGAAGTCATTGAAAGCATCACGCGCATGTTGCGGGTCACGGTCGGAACGATCCACCCCGAAGAAGCCCTGCAATGCACTATCATCCAGCGCCATGTTAGTCAGGCCGCGCATGTACATCACGTAATCGATGTTAGGATGGGTAGGGTTCAGACGCATGAAACGATCGATGGTTGCCTGAGCCAGCGGCAGATCGGCATTTTTGTAGTAGGCGTAGATAAGATCTAACTGTACCTGCTGCGAATACGGGCCAAACGGATAGCGATTATCCAACGCTTCCAGTTGCGTTATCGCCTGTTTCCAGTTACCGTCCTGCAACTTTTGTTGTGCAGTCGCATAGATTTCATTCGGCGGATTGTCAGGGACCTGTTCATTCGAACCGGAGCAGCCCACCAAAGCCAGGCTCAACGTGGCCGCTGCCACCAGATATTTCATGCGCGTCATGACGTTTTGACTTTCCTCAAATGTTTGTCCGGGAGAAACTCAGTTCCTGCTCCCGATTAAGACCAGCTACAATAGCACACTATATTAAACGGCAAAGCCGTAAAACCCAACGTTAAACGAAGAAGCAGTTTATGGCACAACGAGTAGAACTCACCGCAACAGTCTCCGAAAATCAGCTCGGTCAACGCTTAGATCAGGCTTTGGCCGAATTGTTCCCTGATTATTCGCGTTCACGCATAAAAGAATGGATCCTTGACCAGCGCGTGCTGGTAAACGGCAAGATCTGGGACAAACCAAAAGAGAAAGTGTTTGGTGGGGAAGCTGTCGCCATCAATGCTGAAATCGAAGAGGAAGTCCGCTTCGAGCCGCAGGATATCCCGCTGGATATCGTCTACGAAGATGACGATATTCTGGTCATCAACAAGCCGCGCGACTTTGTTGTTCATCCGGGCGCGGGCAATCCTGACGGTACGGTACTTAACGCTCTCCTTCATTATTATCCACCGATAGCCGACGTACCGCGTGCCGGTATCGTTCACCGTCTGGATAAAGACACCACGGGTCTGATGGTGGTGGCGAAGACGGTTCCAGCTCAGACTCGCCTGGTGGAATCTTTGCAATTGCGCGAAATTACCCGTGAGTATGAAGCGGTGGCGATTGGTCATATGACCTCTGGCGGCACGGTGGAAGAGCCTATCAGCCGTCACCCAACCAAGCGTAAGCATATGTCCGTACACCCGATGGGTAAACCGGCGGTAACCCACTACCGCATCATGGAACATTTCCGTATTCATACGCGCCTGCGTCTGCGTCTGGAAACCGGGCGTACTCACCAGATCCGCGTGCACATGGCGCATATTACCCATCCGCTGGTGGGTGACCCGGTTTACGGCGGTCGTCCGCGTCCACCAAAGGGCGCATCGGATGAATTCATCTCCGTGCTGCGTAAATTCGATCGCCAGGCGCTGCATGCGACGATGCTGCGTCTTTACCACCCAATCACCGGAATTCAGATGGAATGGCATGCGCCGATCCCACAGGATATGGTGGAACTTATCGACGCGATGCGCGCAGATTTCGAAGAACATAAGGATCACGTGGACTGGTTATGACCAAACTGATTGTCCCGGAGTGGCCACTGCCTGAAGGCGTGGCCGCCTGTAGTTCAACCCGTATCGGTGGCGTGAGCCAGGGCGCGTGGGAGTCACTGAACCTCGGTGCGCACTGTGGTGATAACCTGGAGCACGTTGAAGAGAACCGTAAACGCCTCTTTGCTGCGGGAAACCTTCCTTCAAAACCGGTCTGGCTTGAGCAGGTGCACGGTAAAGCGGTGCTGAAGCTGACGGGGGAGCCCTATGCGTCTAAGCGCGCCGATGCTTCGTACAGCAATACGCCGGGAACGGTTTGCGCGGTGATGACTGCTGATTGCCTGCCGGTGTTGTTCTGCAATCAGGCAGGGACTGAAGTGGCTGCTGCCCACGCCGGATGGCGAGGCCTGTGCGAAGGCGTGCTGGAAGAGACCGTTGCCTGCTTCCATGACGATTCTGCAAATCTCATCGCCTGGCTTGGCCCGGCGATTGGCCCGCAGGCGTTTGAGGTAGGGCCCGAAGTGCGGGATGCCTTTATGGAAAAAGATCCGCAAGCGGTCGAAGCGTTTGTGGCTTCCGGAGATAAATATCTGGCCGATATTTATCAGCTTGCCCGCCAGCGCCTGAATAACGTCGGCGTGACCCACATCTTCGGCGGAGATCGCTGTACCTTCACCGAAAAGGGTGATTTTTTCTCCTATCGCCGCGACAAGACGACAGGTCGTATGGCAAGTTTCATTTGGCTGATATAACCTAAAGAATCAAGACGATCCGGTACGCGCCGTTTTCTTTTCACATAATTCAGGTTATTAACCTTGAATAATTGAGGGATGACCTCATTTAATCTCCAGTAGCAAATTTGACCTGTTATGGGAGGAGTTATGCGTCTGGATCGTCTTACTAATAAATTCCAGCTTGCTCTCGCCGATGCCCAGTCCCTTGCACTGGGGCACGACAACCAATTTATCGAACCTCTTCATTTAATGAGCGCCTTGCTGAATCAGGAAGGGGGATCGGTACGTCCTTTATTAACGTCCGCTGGCATTAATGCCGGCCAGTTACGCACCGCCATCGATCAGGCGCTGAGCCGTTTACCGCAGGTAGAAGGTACCGGCGGCGACGTGCAGCCGTCGCAGGATCTGGTGCGCGTGCTGAACCTTTGCGACAAGCTGGCGCAAAAACGTGGGGACAACTTTATTTCGTCAGAGCTGTTTGTTCTGGCGGCGCTTGAATCACGCGGTACCTTAACCGACCTGCTGAAATCCGCCGGTGCAACCACCGCTAATGTGACCCAGGCGATTGAGAAAATGCGCGGAGGTGAAAGCGTGAACGACCAGGGAGCCGAAGACCAACGTCAGGCTTTGAAGAAATTTACGGTCGACCTGACCGAACGTGCCGAGCAGGGCAAACTTGACCCGGTAATCGGCCGTGACGAAGAAATTCGTCGGACTATCCAGGTACTGCAACGTCGTACCAAAAACAACCCGGTGCTGATTGGTGAGCCTGGCGTCGGTAAAACCGCCATCGTTGAAGGGCTGGCGCAGCGTATCGTTAATGGCGAAGTGCCCGAAGGGCTGAAAGGCCGTCGCGTACTGGCGCTGGATATGGGCGCGCTGGTGGCCGGGGCGAAATACCGCGGTGAATTTGAAGAGCGTCTGAAAGGCGTGCTGAACGATCTGGCGAAACAGGAAGGTAACGTCATCCTGTTTATCGACGAACTGCACACCATGGTGGGCGCGGGTAAAGCTGACGGCGCAATGGATGCCGGGAACATGCTGAAACCTGCGCTGGCGCGTGGTGAACTTCACTGCGTCGGCGCCACTACGCTGGACGAGTATCGTCAGTACATTGAAAAAGATGCCGCGCTGGAGCGTCGCTTCCAGAAGGTGTTTGTCGCTGAACCAAGCGTTGAAGATACCATCGCTATTTTGCGTGGTCTGAAAGAGCGTTATGAGCTGCACCATCACGTGCAGATCACTGACCCGGCCATCGTTGCGGCGGCGACGCTTTCGCATCGTTACATTGCCGACCGTCAGTTGCCGGATAAAGCCATCGACCTTATCGATGAAGCGGCGTCCAGCATCCGTATGCAGATTGACTCGAAACCGGAAGAGCTGGACCGACTCGATCGCCGCATTATCCAGCTCAAGCTGGAACAGCAGGCGCTGAACAAAGAGTCTGACGAAGCGAGTAAGAAACGCCTCGATATGCTTAACGAAGAACTGGACGAGAAAGAGCGTCAGTATTCTGAGCTGGAAGAAGAGTGGAAAGCTGAGAAAGCCTCCCTCTCTGGCACCCAGACAATCAAGGCGGAGCTGGAGCAGGCGAAAATTGCCATTGAGCAGGCCCGTCGCGTAGGAGATCTGGCGCGGATGTCCGAGCTACAGTACGGCAAGATTCCTGAGCTGGAAAAACAGCTTGAGATCGCCACGCAGTCGGAAGGCAAAACCATGCGTCTGTTGCGTAATAAAGTGACGGATGCCGAGATTGCCGAAGTGCTGGCGCGCTGGACGGGCATTCCTGTGGCTCGCATGATGGAAAGCGAACGTGAGAAACTGCTGCGTATGGAGCAGGATCTGCATCAGCGCGTCATTGGACAGAACGAAGCGGTCGAAGCGGTATCTAACGCCATTCGTCGTAGCCGTGCGGGGCTGTCCGATCCGAATCGTCCAATCGGCTCGTTCCTTTTCCTGGGGCCAACCGGTGTCGGTAAAACCGAGCTGTGTAAAGCGCTGGCTAACTTTCTGTTCGACAGCGATGACGCAATGGTGCGTATCGATATGTCCGAGTTTATGGAGAAACACTCCGTCTCGCGTCTGGTCGGTGCGCCTCCGGGATATGTCGGTTATGAAGAGGGCGGTTACCTGACGGAAGCGGTTCGTCGTCGTCCTTATTCCGTCATCCTGCTGGATGAAGTGGAAAAGGCTCATCCTGACGTGTTTAACATTCTGTTGCAGGTGCTGGATGATGGGCGTCTGACGGACGGGCAGGGAAGAACGGTCGACTTCCGTAACACGGTGGTGATCATGACCTCGAACCTGGGTTCCGATTTGATTCAGGAACGCTTCGGTGAGCTGGATTACAGCCATATGAAAGATCTGGTGCTGGGTGTGGTCAGCCAAAACTTCCGTCCGGAGTTCATCAACCGTATTGATGAAGTGGTCGTGTTCCATCCGCTGGGCGAGAAACACATCGCGTCGATTGCGCAGATCCAGTTGCAGCGTCTGTACAAACGTCTGGAAGAGCGTGGGTATGAAATCCACATTTCCGACGATGCGCTGAAACTGCTGAGCGAGAATGGTTACGATCCTGTTTATGGTGCGCGTCCGTTAAAACGTGCTATCCAGCAGCAGATCGAAAACCCGCTGGCACAGCAAATCCTCTCTGGGGAGCTGGTTCCGGGCAAAGTTATTCGTCTGGAAGCCAACGACGATCGCATTGTGGCAGTGCAGTAAGTCACAAAACGCAAAAACGGGCCGCTTGCGGCTCGTTTTTGTTTAAAAACCAGGCGAAAATTGAGGTCTGGGATGTGATTTGCCTGGAAAATGAGCGGTCAGTAAATAATTTTCACTTTATCCTTGCAGGTTCGGAATTACTCCCTATAATGCGCCTCCACTGACACGGAACAACGGCACGCAAGCCGCCGGGTCAGCAGAGAAAAGCAAAACAAACGCTTGACTCTGAAGCGGGAAAGCGTAATATGCACACCCCGCGC
>NZ_JBJJTG010000020.1:0-796 GCF_046054285.1 Enterobacter sp. DN | reverse complement strand
AGCTTGACACTGAACACTGGTCCTTGATGTGTAGGATAGGTGGGAGGCTTTGAAGCGTGGACGCCAGTCTGCGTGGAGCCAACCTTGAAATACCACCCTTTAATGGCTGGTGTTCTAACGTGGACCCGTTACCCGGGTTGCGGACAGTGTCTGGTGGGTAGTTTGACTGGGGCGGTCTCCTCCCAAAGAGTAACGGAGGAGCACGAAGGTTGGNCCGGGTTGCGGACAGTGTCTGGTGGGTAGTTTGACTGGGGCGGTCTCCTCCCAAAGAGTAACGGAGGAGCACGAAGGTTGGCTAATCCTGGTCGGACATCAGGAGGTTAGTGCAATGGCATAAGCCAGCTTGACTGCGAGCGTGACGGCGCGAGCAGGTGCGAAAGCAGGTCATAGTGATCCGGTGGTTCTGAATGGAAGGGCCATCGCTCAACGGATAAAAGGTACTCCGGGGATAACAGGCTGATACCGCCCAAGAGTTCATATCGACGGCGGTGTTTGGCACCTCGATGTCGGCTCATCACATCCTGGGGCTGAAGTAGGTCCCAAGGGTATGGCTGTTCGCCATTTAAAGTGGTACGCGAGCTGGGTTTAGAACGTCGTGAGACAGTTCGGTCCCTATCTGCCGTGGGCGCTGGAGAATTGAGGGGGGCTGCTCCTAGTACGAGAGGACCGGAGTGGACGCATCACTGGTGTTCGGGTTGTCATGCCAATGGCACTGCCCGGTAGCTAAATGCGGAAGAGATAAGTGCTGAAAGCATCTAAGCACGAAACTTGCCCCGAGATGAGTTCTCCCTGAGAC